>JBOHTB010000138.1:0-126852 GCA_050733435.1 Gemmatimonadaceae bacterium
TGATCTCACCGCGTTCGACTTCACGCTCCAGAGTTGCGCCGAGCAGATCGAGCGCGCAGCTCTCCGACGCAAAGATGGTGGCGTCGCCAAGCTTGCCCATCACGAGAGGTCGCCATCCCCGAGGATCTCGCGCTGCGAGAAGCGTATCACCAATGACCACGATCAGGCAGTAAGCACCTTCGACTCCCTTGAGCGCGTCAGCGAGCTGATGCTCCGGCTTTTCGGAGGGTGAGCGGGCGATGCGATGGACGAGGACTTCCGAGTCCATCGTCGAGCTGAAAATCGAGCCGCCATCCTCCAGCTCGCGCCGAAGCTCCGACGCGTTCGTGAGATTGCCGTTGTGCGCGAGTGCGATGTGCCCGTCGCGGAAGCGAGCCAATACTGGCTGCGCATTCTCGATCGTCGAAGATCCAGCGGTGCTGTATCGCGTGTGCCCGATCGCAATGTCGCCCGGGAGATTTTGCGCTCCGGCGGCGGTGACGCCCTCGGAGACCAGACCCATGCTCTTGATGGCACGGGCTCCCAGCTCTCGATCGACGGAGACTATGCCCGAGGATTCCTGACCCCGATGCTGGAGAGAGTACAGGCCGAGATGCGCGGCAGATGCAGCGTGTTCATGACCGTAGATCCCGAAAATTCCGCACATGTCAGTGACCCGCCACGGGTGCAAGCTCGTCGAACGTCGCATGTTCTGGCGTGCGCGCCATAACCGTCGGAATCGAGTCGTGGTACGCGCGTCCAAGGCGCGACAATTGGGCCCTCACGGCGCGGCCCGGAAGTTTTATCGCAAGGAGGTCTGACCCGCGTCGAACAGTTCCGATTCGTCCGCAGGGTACAGCGAATTTCGTCGCAATCTCGAGAACAGTTTCCGGGGAAGAGCTTGAGACAACAATTCGTCCCTGCGTTTCCCCAAACAGGATTCCTCTGCTTGGAATCGAGTCCCAGCTCGACAAATCGACATCGGCGCCGCTCGACGCATTTCTGTCGGCGATACAGCACTCTGCGAGAGCGACCCCCAGACCGCCGTCGCTGCAATCATGTGCCGAGCTCACGACACCGGCGCGAATGGATTCGAGGAGGGCGTCGATAACAGCGCGCTCTCTTTCGAGATCGCATGCCGGAGGCGCGCCCAGAACCTTTCTATGGATGGTGGCGAGATACTCGCTTCCGCCGAGCTCCGACCCCATGTCGCCGAGAAGCAAAATCGCGTCGCCGTCGTTGAGGAATGTGGCGCGGGTGACGTGCGAGAGATCATCGATCAGTCCGACCATTCCGACGACGGGTGTCGGATACACCGAGCCGGTTGGGCTCTGATTGTAGAGGGAAACGTTCCCACCCGTGACGGGAGTTCCGAGCGCCCTGCATGCTTCACCCATCCCGGCGACGGCTTCTCTCAATTGGAAAAAAACTTCGGGCCGGCTCGGATTCCCGAAGTTCAGACAATTCGTGATTGCCATTGGACGCGCGCCGGTGCAGGCGACATTGCGTGCTGCCTCAGCGACAGCGATCCGTCCGCCAGCTCGCGGATCGAGGTACGTATAGCGGCCGTTACAATCGGTCTTCACCGCGATTGCCTTGTTGGTGCCGCGGATGCGAAGGACTGCCGCATCGCCTCCGGGTCCAATTACGGTGTTGGTCCGCACGGTCGAATCGTACTGTCGGTACGCCCAGGCTTTGCTGGCGATGGTGGGCGCCGACAGCAACCTCTCGAGTGTCCACGCCGGATCCTTTTCCTGGGGCAGCTCCGCGATCGCGAATGGATCCTTCTGCCTCAGTTGCTTGATCGCGTCTGATTCGCGAGCGTCGGGAGAATAGCTCGGACAATCGGTGACGAGCCGAGAACCGGGGAATTCCGCAACGACGCGGGTCCCTTCGGTGACCCGGTAGACAGGCTCGGCTATCACTTCGCCGATGACGGCGGCTGTGAGGTCCCACTTCACCAGGATTTCCCGCACTGCTTCCTCGTGACCGCGCTTCGCCACGACGAGCATCCGTTCTTGCGATTCACTCAGCAAGATTTCGTAGGGAGTCATTCCTGTTTCGCGAGTGGGGACTTTAGTCACGTCGATGGTGACGCCGACGTCGCCCCGCTCCGCCATCTCGGCCGACGAAGAGGTGAGGCCTGCCGCGCCCATATCCTGAATTGCGACGATGTGTCCGCTCTTGATCAACTCCAGACTCGCTTCGAGTAAAAGCTTTTCCGTGAACGGGTCGCCCACCTGGATTCGCGGACGCTTGGCATCGCTTGCTTCGGACAGATCTTCCGAGGCGAACGACGCACCGTGAATTCCATCCCGGCCGGTGCGCGCTCCGACTGCAATTATCGGATTGCCGACTCCCTCGGCTTTTGCGCGAATCAGGTCGCGTTCGTGAAGCAGACCGATGCACATTGCGTTGACGAGCGGATTCCCCTCGTACGCGCCGTCGAAAACGATCTCGCCCCCCACCGTCGGAATTCCGACGCAGTTGCCGTAATCACCGATGCCTTTCACAACTCCGGCGAAGAGGTAGCGCACTCGCGGACTCTCGAGACTTCCGAAGCGCAGCGAGTTGAGCATGGCGATTGGACGAGCGCCCATTGTGAACACGTCGCGCAGAATTCCACCGACGCCAGTGGCTGCTCCCTGATAGGGCTCTACCGCAGACGGGTGGTTGTGGGACTCGATCTTGAACGCCACTGCCAGGCCCTCGCCGATGGAAATCACTCCGGCGTTTTCGCCCGGCCCCTGTAGAACGTACGGAGCTTCGGTCGGAAGAGTCTTGAGCACGGGCCGCGAGTGTTTGTAAGAGCAGTGCTCGCTCCACAGTGCGCTCACGATGCCGAGCTCGGTGAAAGTTGGCTCGCGATCGAGCATCGCAACCAGCCGCTCGTACTCTCCCGGAGTGAGTCCGTGTTCGGCGACCAGCGCCGCGGTGATCATCGGATCGCCGGGACGAGGCTTTACCGCGGACATATCAGGCAGCCACGCCGGCGAGAATGGATTCGAACAGGCGAATCCCATCGTTGGACCCGACGAGAGCGCTGCAGGCTCGCTCAGGGTGCGGCATCATTCCGAGCACGTTGCCGCCTTCGCTGACGATTCCCGCGATGTTGCGCTCGGAACCGTTCGGATTGGCGTCCGCGCTGATTTCTCCTCTGGCGTCCGCATATTTGAAGATAACACGCGCGTCGTTTTCGAGAGCATCGAGTACGTCTGGAGCGGCGACATATCTCCCCTCGCCGTGCGCGACAGGGATTCTGAGGATCTCCCCCTTCTCGTAGAGATTGGTGAAGAGCGTGCCGGTGTTTTCGACGCGCAAAAGCACCTGAGCCGACACGAATTGAAGGTGCGAGTTGCGCAGCAGCGCTCCCGGCAGCAATCCTGCTTCGCAAGCGATCTGAAAACCGTTGCAGAATGCGATCACGGGACCGCCCGTCTTCGCGTGAGCGACGACCTCCTGCATGATGGGACTGAATCGCGCTATCGCTCCGGCTCTCAGGTAATCCCCATACGCGAAACCGCCCGGCAGAATGATGACGTCCGATCCGGCGAGATCGTGATCCTTGTGCCAGAGGTAGACCGCCTCTTCGCCAAGCGTCTCGGCGATTGCCTGGAACGCGTCGTAGTCGCCGTTGGATCCCGGAAAGGTGACGATGCCGAACTTCATGCGTGCACCGCCGATTCAATCTCGAAGTCTTCAGTCACGGGATTGGCGAGAAGCTTTCGACACATCTCCGTCACCGTTTCTTCGGCGGAAATCGCGTCGTACGAGTCGGTCTCCACGATGACATAGCGCCCAACGTGCACATCTTTCACCGCGCCGAATCCCAGTGTGCGCAGCGCGTCCCCAACCGCTTTCCCCTGCGGATCGAGAAGACCTTTCCTCGGCGTGATATGAACGGCGATCCGAAACTTCGCCATCAGGGCTGCCCTCCGATTGGCCCCGATGGGGGCGGATTGTTCGGACCACCGCGTGGCGGCTCGCCCGGTCCTGGAGGACGCCGCCTTCTCCTGCGACGGTGCGGGCGCTGCCTCGGCGCCTCGGGCGCAGTGAGGAGCACGCTGGCTGGCGCGAGCAGAAGCTGCTCCTCTTCGTCGGAGATCACCGGCGCGTCGCCAATTGGACTCTTGTCGAGAAGGCCGAAGATCACCGTCTTGGCAAGTCCGTATAGCACGTAGACCACGAGGGCGGGGAAGTAGAACTCCGTGCGAAGCATGAGCACGCCGATCAGCGTCGCCAGTACCACGAGGGTGCCAAGCACTTCGCTGATCTTGCGGAATCCGACCGTGGGCACCGCGGGGTACGAGACGTTGCTGATCATGAGGAACGCGAGCACGAGCATGAGTCCGCGCAAGCCCGCCGGCCAGTTCAGGTCGCCGATAATGGTCTGGTTGTAGAGCGACGTCTGGCTGAACCAGAAATAGGTCGCGAGCGTCATTCCCGCGGCCGGGCTCGGTAGTCCGTGAAAGTACTTCTTAGCTCTGCCGGCCTGCTCGACGTTGAATCGCGCCAGCCGGATGACCGCGCAGGCGACGAAGAGAAACGCGAAAATCCAGTCCCAGCCGTTTCGATTGAGAACGGCGAAATACATGATGAGCGCGGGGGCGAGCCCAAACGAGATTGCGTCGACCAGCGAGTCCAGCTCCGAACCGAATCGCGAGCCGGTTCCCGTAGCGCGCGCTATCCGTCCGTCGAGCGCGTCGGCGATACCAGCCGCGACGACGCATCTCGCGGCAGTGTCGAATTCGCTTCTGGACGCCGCTACTATTGCGAACACGCCGAAAAAAAGGCTTGCGAGCGTCGCACCGTTAGGGAGAATGATGACACCCCTCCGTCGCGGTGCTTCGGCAAGGGACTGACGCCGAGCAAGATCCGGATTGATCGTCAATGCGGTAGCTCTCCGAGTACGGTGACGCCGGCAGTCGTGACGTCGCCAAGCTTGGCGCGGATGGTCGAGCTCACTGGAAGGAACAGGTCGACGCGCGAGCCGAAGCGGATTATCCCCATGCGGTCTCCCTGACGTATACGCTCGCCGACCTTGCTGTAGGTCACGATTCTCCGCGCGATCAAACCCGCGATCTGTCTTACCAGCACTCGCTCGACGTCGCCCACTCTCGGTGCGCGAGCCGAATCAGCGGGAGCTGTCTCAATGCCGACCGACATCTGCTCGTTCTCGAGACTCGACTTCTCGGCCGACGCGTTGAAAAACTTGCCCTTGTTGTAGTGCACGTAGGAGATTACTCCGTCGACCGGATACCGATTCACGTGCACGTTGAAGACGTTCATGAAAATCGAGAGTCTGATTGCGCGGCCGTTGATGAAGCTCGGCTCGTCCACCTCGGTAATCATGATCAGCTTGCCATCGGCGGGCGCAACGACGAGAGAGTGCCCGCGCTGCCCGACTCGCTCGGGATCGCGAAAGAAGTAAGCGACCCATAGAGCCAGAAGCAGCAGGACGAAGGCAGCAAGCCACATTCCCCAGGAGCGGCGAGCGATCGCAACCCCGAACGCCGCAGCCGCGATCAGGCCGGCGATGAAAATGAAAACCAGTCCTTCGCGCGCGAAATTCAACTTTGTTCGCCGGTTTTGAGACGCTGGCCCGTGAGTCGGTGATAAATGTCGAGATACCGCTCACTGGTGGCAGTGATCACCTCTTGCGGCAACCCTGGTGGCGGATAATTGCCGTCCCATCTTCCAGCGCGCTTTTCTCCTTCGAGGTAATCACGTAGCGGCTGCTTGTCGAAGCTGGGCTGGCCGTGCCCGGGTTCGTAAGTGTCGGCTGGCCAGAAGCGCGAGCTGTCGGGGGTGAGGACTTCATCCACCAATATAACCTCTTCTGCTTTCCCTTTGGTTCCCACTCGTCCGAACTCGAACTTGGTGTCGGCGATGATGATTCCGCGTTTGGCGGCGATCGCCCGGCCAGTGACATAGATCTCGCGTGAGAGGCTCTCGAGCTCGCCTGCCCAGCGATCTCCGATCACCTCACGCATCCTGTCGATCGTAATATTTTCGTCGTGACCTTCATCCGCTTTGTTGGCTGGACTAAAAAGTGGAGGGTCGAGTCGGTCGGATTCTCTTAGTCCCTCGGGAAGGCGTTCTCCGGCCAGCGTTCCACGCTGTCGGTACTCCTTCCACGCCGAGCCGGACAGATAACCGCGGACCACGCACTCGATCGGAAACACCGTGGATCGGCGGCACAACATCGCTCTGCCTGCGAGCTCGGCTTCGTGCCCCGCCAGCTGCGGAACTTCGCGCACGATCTCCGAGATGTCAGCGGAGAGCATATGGTGCCGAACCTTTCCTTCGAGCTGGTGCAGCCACCACGCGGTGATCTGCGTCAGCACTGCGCCCTTGTGCGGAATCGTCTCCGCCATGACGACGTCGAAGGCGCTCACGCGATCGGTAGCGACCAGCAGAAGTCTGTCGTCGTCGACGATGTAAACGTCGCGCACCTTGCCGCGACGGAACGGCGTGAGCGGCAGAGCGCTCGCTTGCATAAGCATCAGACCCGTATCTCCTCAGCGTCGGAGCGCGCTGTCTCTCCGGCAAAAAGCGGCGTAATCACCTCTCGCAAAAAGTCGTCAACCTGTTCGGGTGCTCTTCCCACGAAGCGCCGCGGGTCGATCGCGCCCTCGAGATCCCTGACGGACACCCCGAACGACTTGTCTTTCCCCAGTCGCGCGAGGAGATCGTTTGCGTCGGATCCGTTTTTCAGCTCACGCGCCGCGGCGATGCTGTGCTTTCTGATGGTCTCGTGCGCGACCTGTCTGTCGCCACCCGCACGGACAGCTTTGAGAATGAGCTCCTCCGTTGCCATGAACGGCAGCTCCGCCGCGACACGCCGTGCGATGAGGGCGGGATGCACCTCGAGTCCGCCCGCGACGTTGGCCGTCAGGAGCAGGATCGCATCGGTCGCGAGGAACATCTCTGGAATCACGAGGCGCCTGTTGGCGCTGTCGTCGAGCGTGCGCTCGAAATACTGGACTGCGTGAGTCTGATTCGCGTTCGCCTCGAGCGAGCCGACGAACCGCGCGAGCGAGGCGATTCTCTCTGAGCGCATTGGATTCCGCTTATACGCCATCGCCGACGAACCGACCTGCTCTGCTTCGAACGGCTCTTCGATTTCGCCGAAGGATTGAAGCATTCGGATGTCGCCGCTGAACTTTGCGGCGCTCGCGGCAAGCCCCGCGACGACGGACAGGACGAACGCATCGAGTTTTCGCGAATAGGTTTGCCCGCTTACCGTTAGCGCGCCGCCGAACGACATCTTCTCGGTAACGAGCTGGTCGAGGCGGCGCACCTTTTCGTGGTCGCCGTCGAACAGACCGAGAAACGTCGCCTGCGTACCCGTCGTTCCCTTCACGCCGCGGAACGGCAGCGTTCTCCTCCGGTAGTCGATCTCCTGGACATCCAGCACCAGGTCCTGCATCCAGAGTGTCGCGCGCTTTCCAACTGTGGTGAGCTGCGCTGGCTGAAGATGGGTGTATCCAAGGGTGGGCTCATCACGCCAGTGCTCTGCGAATTCGGCCAGAGCGCGGAGCACGTCGAGCGCGCGACTGCGGAGCAGGTCAAGTCCGCGACGCATCAGAATCAGATCCGCGTTGTCCGTGACGAACGCGCTCGTCGCGCCGAGGTGGATGAACGGCTTGGCTTTGGGAGCGACGTCGGCGAACGCATGGACGTGGGCCATCACGTCGTGCCGGAAGCGCTTCTCATATCTCGCAACGGCGTCGAAGTCGATGTTGTCGAGATTCGCCCGCATCTGGCGAATCGCTTCGTCGGGAATGTCGACGCCGAGCTCCTTCTCGGACTCGGCGAGCGCGAGCCAGAGCCGACGCCACAATCCGTAATGGGTTGCAGACGACCATAGCTCGAGCATCGCTGCCGACGCGTACCGGTCGGCGAGTGGCGAGCTATATCGGTCGTGCACCGCTACTGGAGGCTGAATTCCGTGGCGTATATCTGCCCGCCACGCTCGAAGTACATCCGTACTGCACCGCTGCCGTAGTTGGTCAGGATGCGATTGACCGATTCTGCGTCAGTGATGGGAGTTCGATTGATCTGCACGATGACGTCTCCCGACTGAATCCCAAGCTGCTGCTGGACGCGGGCGCTGACGCGAGTTACCAGTGCGCCTTGTCTGCTCTGGATCTGGTACTGTGCGCGAATCGCGGGCGTCAGAGAGATCAGCTCGAGCTCACGCAGGACGGTCACGCGCGGCGCATTGATGTCCGGAAGATCGACAACCTTCACGCTGACGGGGATCTCTCGTCCGCCTCGTTTCACCACCAGGGAATCGTTCTCTCCGACGCGAAGCTCGAGTAGCTCGGCGTACCAGTCGTATGGATTGTGAAGAACCCGGTTCTGGGATCGGGTGACGACATCTCCGGGACGAATCCCTGCGCGCGCCGCTGGAGATCCAGGTACGACCGACGCGACTACGACGCCAGCGTTTCCGACCGCGCCCTGGCCGCGAGACAGCACGGGCTGGATTCCGATCCACGGGCGGCGGACGACTCCATGAGCGAGCAAATCCTCGGCGACGCGCCGAGCGCGGTTTATCGGAATCGCGAACCCGATTCCAATGGAGCCGCCACTGGGCGAGAAGAGCGAGCTATTTACGCCTATTACTTCACCCGCGGCGTCCACGAGGGGTCCGCCCGAATTGCCGGGATTGATGGACGCATCGGTTTGGATCATGTCGACATAGACCCCGGACCCCTCGCTCGGCGCCGCGAGATTGCGCCCGGTGCCGCTCACCACGCCGGCCGTGACGCTCGGCTCGGAGTTCGCGAACATAAAACCGTATGGGTTGCCGATCGCGATCGCCCACTCGCCAATGAGCAGATCGCTCGATGATCCCAGCGGAGCGACCGGAAGATTTTTCGCGTCGATCTTGATTACCGCGAGATCATTCGTCTCGTCGCTTCCAATCAGCTTCGCTGGATAGGTCGTGCCATCGCTTAGTGCCACCTGAATGCGCGTGGCTCCCGCGACAACGTGCGCATTGGTCAGGATCGCTCCATCGGAGCGAACGATGAACCCAGACCCGAGCCCGGCGGCAGCACGCTGGCCGGAACGGCCACCGAAGAATTGCTCGAAGACGTCGGCTGGCACCTGCTCAACCACTTCGGTCTGCACGGTTACGACTGCGGGAGCGACGCGTGCGACCGCTTCGGTGATCGCGGTGCGGCGGGCCGAGCTCACCGCGCTTGGGGACACCTGAGGAAGCTGGGCCGCGGATTTCGAGCTCGACGCCCCCTGGCAGGCGAGGAAGATCAGAGCGAAGACCACACGGGCGAATCGAATCTTCATGAGGGCGTACGCGCCTTGGGCCGCCTGGCAAGATCGCTCAGGAATCGATCCATGCTTCGGTCGCTGAATGGATGGACGATGAGCGCGTGCAAAGCTTCCGGCTTGAGCGTCACTATGTCGGCGCCTGCCGTCGCGCACTCGGAAAACTGAAGCGCATCGTACGGCGAGGCCGCCATCACATCACACTCCTCGCCGCCTGCGTCGAGAACGTTCTTGATCTCGGCAAGTGCCTGCGCGGCCGATTGGCCGAAGCTCTCGAGCACATCGAGCGTGACGCGCACGACCGAGGCACCAGCCTTGGAAGCAACGACGGCCTGCGCTCCATTGAAGACGAACGTCGCGCATATGACCACACCCTCGGCAGTAAGCTTCGCGATCGGAATCAGCGCGTCTTCGAGGAGTGGTATCTGGACGATGATGTGGTCGGAAATCTTCGCGAGCTCACGCGCCTCCGTGTAGATGTCAGTCGAGGTTACGGCCGCCACCGGAACGCAAATTGGAAGCGCAAACTCCCGAGCTATCTCCTCGAGGCGCTCCTTTTCGACCCCTCCGGGCGTGTCAGCGCTGAACGCGACGTGTGAGAACGCCACACCGTCAGCCAATCCCGCAGCGGCGGCGTTCCGGATCTCATCGACGTTGACGCTCTCGAGATAGATGTTCATTCAGGTCCCAGGTAAAGTTCTTTCGGGTATTCGACTCTATCGAGAAATAAAGCGTGCGGAGGCGCGGGCGGAGAGACCTGGCTGTTGTCGCTTTGTTCGAGGAGCTGGGCAATCGCGCCAGGAGGCCGCTTCCCCTCGCCGATTTCGAGCATTGTCCCAACCAGGAATCGTACCATGTGATGGAGGAACCGATTGGCCTCTATCTCGAAGACAAGTCCACCTTCGCGCTCGATCCATGAGGCGCTCGCAACCGTGCATCGATGGTCATCCTGCTCCGGTGCGGTGCCCTTGACGGCGAAGGCCTTGAAGCAATGGTCGCCGTGCACCGACGCTGCCGCGGCTTTCATCCGGCCCACGTCGAGCGGTTTCTTCCAAACCAGCTCGTGCCGCCGGCGAAACGGTGAAGATGCCAGATCGTCTGTGCCTACGAAGTAGCTGTAGCGCCGGGAAATCGCGCTATAGCGATGGTGAAACTCGTCACGCATGTCGAAGGCAGCCGCAATCCATACATCGTCCGGTAGAATGGCGTTCATCGATCGTCGGAGCGCGAGAGCACTCCACTTCTCGGGTACGCGCGCACCCGCGGCCTGGCCACGCGCGTGCACACCAGCGTCCGTTCGTCCGGCGCCTACCACCGTTATCGGAGCTCCACACAGTTTTGAAACCGCGACTTCGAGAACTCCCTGAACCGTTCTTTGATCAGGCTGTCGCTGCCAGCCCGAGAATCCCGCGCCATCGTAGTGCATCACGAGCTGCACGGAACGCGACAGCATCGCGTGAAATTATCCCGCGAGGGCCTAGTGTCAAGGAACGTAACCTGTTGGAGATGATTGACTTTCGCCGGTTCGACGGTCAATGTGGATCGTTCACCGCTCCAGTCTTCAGCTGATCTCTACCGATGGCCCCACGCACGCTCGCCGGATTATCGACCGTACTTGCTTCCGTCGGAAACGTCGCGGAGGCTCTGAATGCGTTGAGTCAGGACGTATCGGAGCATGACCGGAACGGCAGCATAGTTCTCTTCATCTACGACGCGCGGCGCGACTTGTTCTCTCAGCGCCTCATTCCCGCCGCGGAGGGAATGCGGACCGCGCAGCTCGAGATTGCCGTGGACCATCTTCCGGGTGCCGTAAGACGGACACTTGTAGCCGGCCGACAATTCGCCGATCTCGGCCCTGAGTCCGGAGACTATCAGAAGCTGCTCGGTGTTGGCGCTTCGCCCGAAGCGGGAGTTCTTCTTCTCCGCGGCCTTCTCGTAGATGGCGAGCTTGCCGGAGTACTCGCGCTGTCGGAACCGAAGACGCGCTTCGGGACGAGACTCTCCGAGAAGATCACTGCGGCGGTCGACCTCTTCGCGCTTGCGTTCGCACGGCTCGCTGAACGCCGCGCCCGAGAGGAAGCCGTGCGCACGTTGGAGGAGCTCACCAAAGCGCTGAATGACGAGCACGCTCGTGCGGTGCAGGATCTCCAGCGCAAGTTATCCGAAGCGCAGGCTGCCCTGAGCGGGAAGGGCGCCGGTGATTCAATTCGGGTGTCGCAGCTCAAGAGAGCGATCGAAGTCGCTGCCGTTGAAGCCCGCGCCACTGCGGAGAGGTTGTCTGCGGTCGAAGAACAGGTAAGAGTGGCAGTGACGAAGCTCGAGAAGGCGCACGTACAGCTCCACGCCCAAGGCGAAGCGCTCCAGGCGCAGAGCACCATCATCTACAGAGTAGAGCAGACGCTTCGCGAAGCGACAGCTGGTCGCGCCGACTCGAGCAAGATATTGGAAGAGGTACTGCAGATCGTCACGTCGAAAGAGCAAGCCTCTTCGCTCTAGCGGACCGACAATGAACGTCCCGCTGAACGCGCTCCAGGGCGCGATCCACAAGCTCGCCTTCCGGGAGCCACTGAGCGCCGAGGATGCTGAGGCTGCCTTCGATGTCGTGATGCGGGGAGAAGCGACCGCCGTCCAGGTTGCCGCGCTGCTCTCGGCGCTTCGGGCATCGGGCGAGAGTGCCGAAGTCGTCGCTGGAGTCGTAAGAGCACTCCGGAGCGCAATGGTTGCTCTCCCGGCCGCCGATCCTCAGACGCTCGTGGATACATGCGGTACCGGCGGCGGTGCTGTCTCGACTTTCAATATTTCGACCGTCGCCGCCTTCGTCGCGGCAGGCGCTGGCGTCCGAATCGCGAAGCACGGCAACCGTTCATTTACCACCAGGTGCGGAAGCGCCGATGTCCTCGAGGCGCTGGGGGTTCCAATCGAGGTGCCCGTTGCGGTGATGGAGGCATCTCTGCGCGACGCTGGAATTGTGTTCATGTTCGCGCCGCTCATGCATCCCGCGATGCGGCATGTGGGTCCAGTGAGGCGCGAGCTCGGCATTCCAACCGTGATGAACATCGTTGGTCCGCTCGCGAATCCCGCGCGAGCGGGAAGACAGGTCGTAGGCGTTGCTGATCTGGAGCGCGCTCCGATTCTGGCCGGCGCGCTCTCGGCGTTGGGGACAACCCACGCCATGGTTGTGTACGGCGAGCCTGGTCTCGACGAGGTTTCTCCGCTCGGGCCAACGCACGTCGTCGAAGTTCGGAACGGCTCGACGAGTCGCTGGACAATCCATCCGGCCGATTACGGATTCAAGAATGTTTCACGCGAAGAGCTCGCCGGCAGCGAGCCAGCGGATAATGCCCGGATTATTACGGCGATATTGGACGGGAAGGGAACGGCGGGAGCACTCGCTGCAACGATCCTGAACGCGGCGGCGGCGATCTATGTCAGCGGGCTCGTGAAATCGTACGAAGAGGGAGTAGCCGCCGCAAAAAAATCCATCGATTCCGGAAGCGCAAAGTCTGTTCTAGGTCGCTTGAAGCGCGCTACCTCAACTAACCAAAAACCAACGACTTAACTGCTTTACTTCTAGAACCTTCTCAATACGCCGACGACAATTCCCTGGATCGAGACATCGTTCTCGTGGACGTAGATCGGATTCATCGTTTCGTTGGCGGGCTGCAGCCGGATGCGGCCGTCGCGCTCACGATAGAATTTCTTGACCGTCGCTGAAGTGCCGTCGATCAGCGCGATCACCATTTCCCCGTTGTCCGCAGTGGCCTTCTCGTTGACGATTACGAAATCGCCATCGCGAATCTGCTCATCGATCATCGAGTTTCCGCGAACGCGAAGCACATAATGGTTGCCCCCACGACGCACCAGATCTTCCGGAACCCCGATCGATTCGGGCATCTGAATCGCCTCGATCGGCAAGCCCGCGGCGACTGTACCAAGCAGGGGCAGGGACATAGCGCGAGGTAGCACCTCTGATGGCATGACTTCGATGCCCCGGCTCTCGTTGTATGCGCGCTTTATGTAGCCTTTGCGCTCGAGATTGGTGAGATGTTCGTGGACTGTAGCGAGGGAGTTATAGTTAAACTGCGTCGCGATCTCCTCGAAGCTGGGCGCGTAGCCGTGCTCTTCGGAATAGTTCGCGAGGTAGGTGAGTATTTCCCGCTGGCGTTTTGTAAGCGACATATCCCTTTATTGCGGCTGGTTTGACGACGGACCGGTCAATCGACCCCACCGAACATTTGCCGAATTCATACGTTAGCCGAAGATTGACCGAAGCGCAAGCGCCTTCTGCCTGGACTCCTCCGACCGGCACCCTCGGTGAACTGACGGACGAAGCACGAGCGCGCGCCGCAACTCTGCGCTCCAGTAAAGCCGAGCTGGAGCGCCGGGCGAACGGCGCGCCGGCTCCCCCTCCGTTCGCCGCGGCGCTTCGTGGGTCGCATGTCTCGGTGATTGCGGAGCTGAAGAGATCTTCGCCATCCAAGGGTGTCATCAATGCGGCGATCCGGGTCGAAAGCCAGCTCGATGCATACGAACGCGGTGGAGCAGCCGCAGCGTCGATCCTGACCGAGCCGACCCGATTTTCCGGCTCGAATGACGATCTCGTCCGCGCCCGCGCGACTGTTCGCATCCCGTTGCTCAAGAAAGATTTTCACGTCGATCCACTTCAGATCGTGGAGGCCAAGGCACTGGGCGCGTCGGCTGCGCTCGTCATCGCGCGCGCGGTGAATCCGCCGCAGGCGCTCGAGCTCTTCCAGGCAGCGCGTGATGTCGGCATCGAGATTCTCATGGAGATCCGCACGGAGGCCGAGCTGGATCTCGCGCTCTCGCTCGACGCGAAGGTCGTCGGGGTCAATAACCGGAATCTCGAGACGCTTGAAATCGACCCCGATACCGCGGCGCGATTGATCCCACTTATCCCCGCGCGCCTCGTCGCGGTTGCGGAAAGCGGTGTGCGCTCCGTCGAAGACGTGCGGCGCATGGCCGAGGCCGGCGCAGACGCGGTTCTTGTCGGTTCCGCCATCTCCGCGTCAGCCGATCCCGAAGCAGCCGTGCGTTCTCTCACCGGCGTCGCACGCGGAAGCAATGCTCGCAAAGATTAAGTTCTGCGGGATGACCCGTCCGCAGGACGCGGCGCTTGCCGCCGAGATCGGCGTGAGCTACGTCGGGGTGATATTCGCGGACGGACCGAGGCGAATGGAGCCGACAAGCGCAAAGGCAATTTTCGAAGCCGCCGGAGATCGGGTGAAACGCGTCGGAGTTTTCGGGACCAACGATCCCGACGAAATTACCGCGCGCGCCGACGAAGTGGGTCTCGATGTCGTCCAGCTGCACGCCGATCCAAAGACGGCGGATGTCGGCGCCATCCGCCGCACCTTTCGAGGCGAGATATGGGCAGCGGTAAGAATTGCCGCCTCTCATATTCCGTCCGAAGCGGAAAGTCTCTTCGATACAGCCGACGCTGTCGTGCTCGATGCACGGAGTGAAAAGCGACTCGGCGGGACGGGCCGTGCACTGCCATGGAGCAATCTCGCCGCGGAGTTGGCGCGAGACCGTGGAAGCTCCGCGGTGGTTCTGGCCGGTGGACTCAAGCCGACGAACGTTGCAGCGGCAATCCGCACCCTCGCGCCCGACGTTGTCGACGTGTCTTCGGGCATCGAGAGCGCGCCCGGTGTCAAAGATCCCTGGTTGATGCGGGAGTTTTACGCCGCGGTGACCGGAGCTCGACTTTCCTGAGATGGCGACCGACACTCTTTACCGCTTCGGAGCATTCGGTGGACGCTACGTACCCGAGACGCTCATTCCCGCGCTCGACGAGCTTGATTCGGCTTTCGATGAAGCGATGCGAGACGTTGCCTTCACCGCCGAGTTCGATCGCCTGCTCAAGGAATATGTGGGCAGACCATCTCCTCTTAGCTCTGCACCACGTCTGTCCGAAGAAGTCGGGTGCGCCGTCTATCTCAAGCGGGAGGACCTGAACCACACCGGCGCCCACAAGATCAACAACGCGCTGGGTCAGGCGCTTCTCGCGCTCCGAATGGGGAAACGTCGAATCATCGCCGAGACGGGAGCAGGGCAGCATGGAGTGGCGACGGCGACGGTGTGCGCGCGCTTCGGACTCGATTGCACCGTCTACATGGGCGAAGAGGACATGCGGCGGCAGGAGCTGAACGTGTTTCGCATGCGTCTGATGGGCGCGAAGGTGGTGCCCGTTTTATCAGGGACCCGTACTCTCAAGGATGCTACGAGCGAAGCGATCCGGGATTGGGTCACGAACGTCAATGACAGCTACTATATCATTGGCTCGGTGGTCGGTCCGGCACCGTATCCGCGCATGGTTCGCGACTTTCAATCGGTGATTGGAAGGGAAGCGAAGGCCCAGATGCTGGAAGCCGCTGGGCGCCTTCCGTCGGCGGTGGTCGCTTGCGTGGGCGGGGGATCAAACGCGATCGGCATCTTCCACGCTTTTGTCGAAGACAAATCCGTCGACCTGATCGGAGTGGAAGCGGCAGGTCGAGGCCTGGACAGCGGGGAACATGCTGCTTCCCTCCAGAGGGGCGTCCCGGGAGTCCTGCATGGATCCTTCAGCTACCTCCTGCAGGATGCCGCCGGACAAGTTCACCCTGCGCACTCGATCTCGGCGGGACTCGACTATCCGGGAGTCGGGCCCGAGCACTCGTACCTCAAGGACAGCGGGAGGGCGAGCTATTTCGCGGTGACGGATGCCGACGCGATCGAAGGGCTGCGCATTCTGAGCCGGCTCGAGGGGATCATCCCCGCTCTGGAGACGTCACACGCGGTCGCTTGGGTCGTCAAAGGTAAGGCCCGGTGGACAAAAAATGACGCGGTATTGATCTGCGTCAGCGGGCGCGGCGATAAAGATCTGGCGCAAATCACAGAAATGGGACTTCTTCCCGAATGACAACCGCGGTACCTGCGAACACCGTACAGGGCGAGCTCGATGAGACGTCCTTTCCGATCGCGTACGTCACCGACGTTTTGAAGGCATTTGTCAAAGCTGTTCGCGCGCACCAGCTCTATATGCCGAACAACCCGATGCACGCGCGTTCGGTGGAGGCGGTGAAAGAAGCGTTTGCCGCTCTCTGGGAAAAGACCGACGAGCTGGAGCTCAAGGTCGTGGAGACGCAGCTCACTTGGGAAGATCGCGTAGTCCTCGACGAACAGGAGCGCACGGCCGACAACGTCGCCTGGGTCTTCTACAAAGACGGTTTCCGCGAGCTCAAGATATCGAAGGGCTTCGAGGACGAAGAGCTCGCCGCCGTCTTCGATATCCTCAATAAAGTTCGGAAAGCAACCGACGACGACGACGATCTTCTCACCATGATGTGGGAACGGGAATTCGCGTATTTCCAGTATCGCTACGTCGATCTAACCGCCGAGGCGGGTCCGGGCGTCGAGTCGATGGAACGCGCCGAGCAAAAGGAAAAGATTCTTTCGCCCGCGCAAGCCGAAGCAGGACTGGAGTCCACGAACGCTTCGATTGCAAAGCTCGACGACTTCGACTCCACCCTCTATTTCCTGGACGATCGCGAGGTCGAGTACCTTCACGGTGAGATCAAGCGCGAGTTCTCGAGCGACCTGCGGCCGGCTGTGATTGCCTCGCTTCTGGATGTATTCGAGACCCATCGCGATCCCACGGTTCGGGAAGAGATCTGCGGACTCCTCGACTACTTCCTGCTCATTCTCCTTTCGACCGCGCAGTACAGAAACGCCGCGTACCTCCTTCGCGAAGCCGGTGTGACCGCTGGTCGCGCGCCAGAGATTCTCGATTCGCAGAAACAGCGGCTCACCCAGCTCGGTGAATTGATGAGCGATCCAAAGCCGCTCGGCCAGCTCCTGCAGGCGCTCGAGGATTCGCCCCTCCGCGCCCCACAAATGGAGCTCGACGAGCTGTTCGGCATTCTTCAGCCGCGCGCCCTCGAATCGATTCTGGGCTGGATCGGGCGCAGCAACAACCCGCAGCTCAAAGCGCTGCTCGAGGCCGCGGCCACTCGACTCGCCGCTGCCCACACTACCGAGCTTATTCGCTTGATCGGCTCCGACGATGAGGCAGTAGTTCTCGAGGCGATTCGCCGCGCGTCCGCGCTCAAGTCAGCCGCTGCGGTGCCAGCGCTCGGAAAGATGCTCACTGTCGGCGAGCCCGAAATGCGTGTCGCCGCCGTCGGCGCCCTGACTGAGATCGGCTCCCCTGGCGCAATGCAGATGCTCGAGCGCGCCCTTATCGATGAGGATCGCGACGTGCGAATCGTCGCCGTCCGGGCAATCGGTGCGCGAAATGCGCGCGCCGCATTGCCGCGAATTGAGGCTGCAATCAAAGGCAAAGATCTGCGCGAGAGCAACCTCACCGAGAAGATGGCATTCTTCGAGGCCTTTGGCGCACTGTGCGGAGACGGAGGAGTAGTCCTTCTCGACGGACTGCTCAACGCGAAGGGCTTCATGGGCAAGCGCGACGATTCCGAGATGCGCGCGTGTGCCGCCATGGCCCTTGGGAAGATCGGGTCAGCGAAAGCGACGGAATCGCTCAATCGCGCAGCGGGCGAGAAGGACGTCATCGTGAGGAACGCAGTGAGCCGCGCGATTCGCGGATCCGCGGCGTGAGCGCGGCCGGTCCGGCCACGCAGTCGGTACGGAGCGACTCGGAAAAGCAATCGGGCGGCAACGTCCGCCGCGGCGGCCGAAATTTCATGGTCGCGTTCTACGCCGCCCTCCGCGCGATCAAGCTCTATCCCGTCGAACACTCGGCCGTACAGAAAACTCTCGCCGAGCTCTCGCAGGTCGCAGAGGAGCTACGCGCCGAAGAGGGTGAGCTCGAATTCCGCGTATCGGGCGAGTTCATCTTCATCAATTCGACGCGACTCAGACTCGACCTGAGTAATTACGCGACATTCGGTCACATCCTCACGCTCTGCAAGATTTGCGGTGTCGGAGCAATCCACGTCGGCACGAGCGGTACCGCACGGGATTGGACTGTGCTCCTCTCCATGCTCGGCGCCGAAACCAAGAGCGCGCCTCGCGACAGGTACAGGGAGATTGTCAGTCGGCTCAAGGAAACGAAGATCGAGACGTTCCAGCTCGACGAGCCGAGTGAGACAGCGACAGATCGCGAATTCAATGAGGAAGCGAAGGCTGCGGCCAACCGCACTTACTCGCAGTCGGTCGCCGTTACGAAGGACGTCATCAATTCCGTCCGCATTGGAAAGACGCCCAACATCAGGAAGATCAAGCGCGTGGTGCAGGGAATCGTCGACCAGGTATTGAACGAGGAGACATCCCTCATCGGCCTCACCGCGATTCGCGACTACGACGAGTACACGTTCACCCATTCCGTCAACGTCTGCATTTTCTCGATCGCGCTCGGACGTCGCCTCGGAATGACCAAGCTGCAGCTCTACGAGCTCGGCCTCGCGGCTCTCATGCACGACATTGGGAAGTCGCGCGTGCCTCTCGACCTGCTCCAGAAAACCGGCGAGCTCACCGAGGAAGAGTGGAAGTGGATGGCCGCCCATCCCTGGCTTGGCGTTCTCGTTCTGTTCCAGTTTCGGCGCCAGCAGGAAGAGCTGTCGTATCGCGCGATGACGGTCGCGCACGAGCATCACATGAAGATCGACCTCACGGGTTACCCGAAGTCGATTCGCCCCCGACAGGTGAGCCTTCTGAGCAAAATCGTCTCGATCGCCGATGGATATGATGCCGCGACTTCGAGGCGCGTTTACAAGACCGAAGCTCTCGCGCCATCGTCGGTGCTCGAGGAGATGCGCGACAATCCTCGTCGCGGCCTCGACCCGGTTCTGGTCAAGGCTTTTATCAACCTCCTCGGCATTTATCCGGTTGGAACTGTCGTGATCCTCGACACCTTCGAGCTCGCGATAGTGTCCGCTTCCAATCCGAATCCCGAAGCATTGTCCAGACCGATCGTTAAGATTATCAGCGACGCACAGGGCAACAGAGTGAGTCCGCCGC
The DNA here is from genome assembly GCA_050733435.1 of Gemmatimonadaceae bacterium. GTDB lineage: Bacteria > Gemmatimonadota > Gemmatimonadetes > Gemmatimonadales > Gemmatimonadaceae > UBA4720. The sequence goes on from JBOHTB010000138.1 coordinate 19,258, forward strand.
ACGTCGTAGACCTCGCAATTCCAGAGGCGGGCGGCCAGTACGCGCGCACAATCATCAAGACGGCGGATCCCGATCGGTATGGCATCACCCCCGGCGACTACCTTATCTAACGCAATAACGCGCCGCTTCGACGCGCTCCGCGAGCAGTCCCGCCGCGCACTCGTTTGTTACGTCACCGCCGGACATCCGGATCGCGCGCGCTCACTGGAGACTTTGCGTGCGCTCGAGGAAGGTGGGGCTGACATAATCGAGCTCGGAGTTCCGTTCTCCGACCCCATCGCCGATGGGCCCATCATTCAGGCCAGCTCACAACGCGCGCTGGAGAACGGTACCGATTTCGACCGAGTGCTGGATCTTGTAGAGCGGGCCAGACTTTCGGTACCCGTCGTCCTCTTCAGCTACCTCAATCCGATTCTCGCCGCAGGTCCAACCGCGCTGTCGCGAGCGGCTGATGCAGGCGCGAGCGGAATCCTCATCACGGACATCCCCGTCGGAGCGGACCCGGCGCGCGAGGAGTGGCTCGGCAACAGCCCTCTCGCGTTCATCAGACTTGTTGCACCGACGACACCGCGTGAACGCATGGCGGAAATCGCGCGAAACGGGAGCGGGTTCGTTTATCTTATCAGTCGGCTGGGCGTTACTGGCCTGCAGCAGACTGCTGCGAGCTCACTTCCGGAAACCATTCTTCGGCTTCGGTCGACGACCGCTCTACCAATTTGCGTCGGCTTCGGAATCTCGACTCCCGCGCAAGCGCGGAGCGTCGCACAACTGGCCGACGGCGTAGTGGTGGGCAGCGCAATAGTGAAAGCTGCGGAAGAGAGTGCCGACTCAGTGCTCGCGCTCACTCGAAGTCTCAGGGAGGCGGTCGATGACTAAAGTGACTGCTGCGAGTGACGTCGTGACGCTCAAGGCAATGCGATTCCACGCGCGTATCGGTGTGCTGCCGCATGAAGCTGAGATAGCGCAATCCATTGAGGTCGACGCTTCGCTATGGGTTCGCCGAACCGGAGCGCGGCTCTCAGCCAAAGACATCGTCGACTACCGACGAGTCTATGACATGGTCGCAGAGGTCGTCACGACGGGGCACATCAGCTTTCTCGAAGAAGTGGGCGAACGGATTGCCGAACGAGCCCTCGATCTTCCGTCGGTGGAGCGGGTCAGGATTGCCGTCCGAAAGCCGAACGTCGCGTTGCCAGGTCCCCTCGCGTACGCGGAGGTTGCACTCGAGCGAGAGCGTGGGTGAAGGACGTCGCGTACGTGGCGCTGGGCTCCAACCTCGGCCAGCGTGAAGTATTTTTGGCGAAGGCTCGTGACGCGATTGCCCGGCTGAAGAAAACCCGGGTGCTGGCGGAAACTGCCGTCGAAGAGACCGCTCCTGTTGGACCTGTTGCGCAGGGACCTTTTCTCAATCAGATGATCGCCATCGAAACCGAGCTTTCTCCGCGGGAGCTGCTGAGCGAGCTGCAGCGCATTGAAGCAGAGTCGGGACGCGTGCGCCTCGAGCGATGGGGACCGCGCACGCTGGATCTCGACATCGTGATGTTCGATCAGCAGACAAGCCGCGACGCTTTGCTCACGGTACCGCATCCGGAGCTGGCGAATCGCGATTTCTGGATCAACCAGCTCGCGGCCCTGCGAGGTTCCCGGGTTGAGTAAGATTCCGGCCGAACAGCGTCCCGTTACCGTTCGGGATTTCGCAGAGCGAAAGCGAAAGGGCGAAAAGATCGTCGTGATGACGGCGTACGATGCTCTTTTTGGACGCCTCGTCGATGAGTCAGGGGTCGACGCGATACTGGTTGGAGATTCATTGGGTACCGCGATCATGGGCTACTCGTCCACGCTGCCGGTGACTCTCGACCATATGATCTATCACGCATCCGCCGTTCGACGCGGCGCGAAGCGGGCACTGGTGGTGATCGACATGCCATTCCTCTCTTACCAGGCGAGCATCGAGACCGCGGTGCTCAACAGCGGCCGCGCGATGCAGGAGACCGGTGTATCCGCCGTGAAGGTCGAGGGGGGCAGTCCGGAAATGCTCGAGACCGTCCACGCACTCGTGCGCACAGGTATCCCGGTGATGGCGCACATCGGATTCACTCCGCAATCGGTGAACACTATTGGCGGAGCACGGGTGCAAGGTCGGGAAGAGGAAGGGGCGGATCGCCTTGTCGGCGAGGCGAAAGGCCTCGAGGAAGCTGGAGCTTTTGCGATCGTGCTGGAACTCGTGCCTGCCTCGGTTTCGGCTCGTGTCACCAAAGCGGTCGGTATACCGACGATCGGAATCGGAGCGGGCGCGCAATGCGACGGACAGGTGCTCGTGCTGCCCGACGTGCTCGGACTCAACGACACCTTCGAGCCCAAATTTCTGAAAAAGTACGCAGAGATGGCCGCGGAAGTTCGATCGGCCATCGGTAGCTGGGCCAGTGACGTTCGGAGCGGCGCCTACCCGGATGCAGACCACAGCTTCTAGCATGCAGTCGGTCGAGACCATCTCGGAGATGCGCGGCGTGGTCGCGAACGTTCGCGCGAGAGGGAAGAGCATTGCCTTCGTGCCGACTATGGGCGCGCTCCACGAGGGCCATCTCACCCTCGTCGACGAGGCGCGACGGATGGCCGAAGTCGTCGTGATAAGCGTCTTCGTGAACCCGCTGCAATTCGGACCGAGCGAGGATTTCGACCGCTACCCGCGCACCCTCGACGACGACGTAATGCTCGCGGACAAGCGAGGAGTCAATTTCTTTTTCACTCCGACGCGTGAGGATATGTATCCCACTCACGCACCGGTGGTGATCGTTCATCCGGGCATGGTCGGGAAAGAATGGGAAGGAGCGGTAAGACCTCACCATTTCGAGGGCGTTCTCACCGTCGTCGCAAAATTGTTCAACATCGTGATGCCCGACGTCGCGCTGTTTGGGCAAAAGGATCTTCAACAGGTCGCCGTCGTGAAGGCGATGGTTCGTGACCTGAACTTCCCCGTTGGCATCCACGTCGTTCCGACGGTGAGGGATCCCGACGGACTCGCGATGTCCAGTCGCAACAGATACCTGTCGCAAAAGGATCGCGAGCTCGGCCTCAAGCTTTCGAAGGCGTTGTTCGCCGTGCGCGAGGCGTTTGCCAAGGGTGAGCGACGCGCGAGCGCTCTCGAGGCCATTGGATGGCGAATGCTCGAGCGAGTAGTCGGTCTGACCCCGCGATATCTGGCCGTCGTAGACGCCGACACGTTTCAGAGAGTGAATACGGTGCGGCACGGTGACGCGGCAATCGGCGCGATTCGCGTAGGCGAAACGAAACTCATCGACAACATCATCTTCTGATGATTCAGCTCCAGGAATCAGGATTGCCGACGTGGGCCGAAGTCAGCGAGCGACGACTGGCTCACATCCAGCGCGTGACGTCGCTGCTTCGCGCGTGGGCCACAGCGATGAGAATCGTTCCGGACGAAGCGAATGCCTGGATCGATGCGGGTACGTGGCACGACGCGCTGCGAGACGCTCCAATTTCCGAGCTGCGCCGAATCACCGGCGATCGAACATCACCAGATGGTCTGCTTCACGGACCTGCCGTAGCAATCCGGCTCGAAGCGGAAGGTGAGCGCCGACAAGATCTGATCGATGCAATTCGGTATCACACCGTCGGCTCTGCAAAATGGGATCGCATTGGCCGGGCGCTTTACATGGCGGACTATCTTGAGCCCGGCAGGAAGTTTCTCGCCGAGGATCGTGGATTTCTCGCGAGCCAGGTGCCGCACAATTTCGACGGTGTCTTCCGCCAGGTCGTTCGCTTTCGCCTCGAGTGGTCTGTGCGAGAGGGCAACCACATTTTTCCGGAAACGGTGGAGCTCTGGAACAGCCTGAGGTAGCGCGAGGCGGTCGCCACTACGGAAGAATCATCCTCGCCATTCTGATTCTTGTCGCACTGGGATGGTTCGGCGCTCGAGCGTTGAATCGTCGCGCCGGCATGGCAGAAGTGAATGTGCCCGACGATGCGAGGGCCCCCGAAGGCGTTCGAATCAAAGTCGAGGTCCTCAACGCAACGAGGACGAAGGGTCTGGCTCGCCGGGCGACTTTCTTCTTGCGTGATCGCGGTTTCGACGTCGTCGGATCCGGCACGAACACGACGCAGCGAACATCGACCATCGTGTACAATCGTTCGGGCCACGCGGATTGGGCGGCGCGCGTTGGTCGCGCGATGAACTCGCCCGTCGTCAACCTTCCCGACAGCTCACGCTACCTGGACGTTACCGTCATCCTCGGCGCCAACGGGCGTCCGCCGCCGACTCCGTTCCACCCGTAACTGGCCACACGCGGCGGCGATGTCCATTCCGCGGCTCTTGCGGATCGCCACTTCAACTCCCGCTGCTCTCAAGCGCCGCGCGAACCAATGGATCTGTTCCGGCGAGCTGGGAGTGAAATTGCCGGCGCCGCCTGGGTGGAGCGGTATCAGATTCACGAATGCGCGGCATTCTTTCGCCAGCGCAGCGAGCTGGGCAACCTGCTCCGCGCCATCGTTGATGCCGCCGAGCATCACGTACTCGAACGTGACGCGACGGTCAAACACTTTTGCGGCATCGACGACGCTCGCGAGCGGATACTTGGTGTTAATTGGCATCAGTGATTGCCGCAGCTCGTCGCTCGGCACGTGGATAGATATCGCGAGCCTGAACTGCTCCGGCCTCTCTCCAAGAGAGACAATTCCCGGAAGCACGCCCACGGTCGAGACCGTAATGTGACGCGCGCCGATACCGAAACCAGCTTGCGAGTTGAGAACCGTCAGAGTTGGATCGACCGCTTTCCAGTTCATTAGCGGCTCGCCCATCCCCATGAAGACGATGTTGGTTATGCGCTTGGGCGGGTCGAGCAAGCTCATCTCGCGCACCTGACCGGCGATCTCGAACATCTGCAGGTTCCGAGTGAAGCCCATGGCGCCCGTCGCGCAGAAAGCGCATTGCAAGGCGCATCCCGCTTGCGATGAGATGCAGAGCGTCAGACGCGATCCTTCCGGAATTGCCACCGTCTCGATGAACTCGCCGTCGTCGAGTCTGAAGAGAAACTTCTCGGTTTCATCGCTCGAGGTCTGCCGCGTCGCCAGGGCGAGGCGCGGCATCTCGAAGTGCTCTGCCAGCAATTCACGAAACGCGACCGGCAAATCGGTCATTGCTGCAAAATCCGGCGCCGGATTCTGCCAGAGACGTCTAACGACCTGGCCGGCGCGGAAGGACTTTTCTCCATGTTTGACGACAAAGTCCAGCAGCACCTGTTCCGCCTCGGAGGGAAGCATGTTCAGGAGGTTCGGCTTGCCGGGCGCGACCTCCCGACGCGTGTTTGTTTGCGTCATGCTCCTTCCACCAAGTGTATGCAACTACTAAATTTAACCCCTCTCGATGCCTTATTCGACCCACACGATCCGGCGCTGACCTCCAAAGGCCCTTCTTCGCGTTTCGCGACTGCAACTCGCTCCCACTTGGGCGGCGAGCTCCGAGTTTCGCACGTCGGCTCAAAAGTCAGTCTCGGGGGCTGGGTCCACCGTACGCGAAACCTGGGCGGAATTGTTTTCCTGGACCTTCGGGATCGGGCAGGACTCGTTCAGGTCTCGTTCGATCCGAAGTGGACTTCGGCTGATGTCATCGAACGGGCCGGCAAGCTCGGGCTCGAGACGGTCATAACGCTCGAAGGTGACGTCGCGGCGCGTCCACCGGAGATGCGGAACGCCGATATGGAAACAGGCGAGATCGAGGTCCGCGCGCGAGACTTCAGGGTCGTGGGGCCTGCGGACACGCCCGCCATCCCAGTTGCGCGTGGCAAGGGCGAGAAGCTTCCCGCTGAGGAGCTGCGCCTAAAGCACCGGAACCTGGATCTGCGGCGCAGTGATCTGCAGAAGAACCTGATTCTGCGTCACAAGCTACAGCAGACGACTCGCCGATATCTCGATGAGCGCGGTTATCTCGAGATCGAGACACCGATACTGTCGAAGCCGGCGCCTTCGGGCGCGCGCGACTACGTGGTGCCAAGCAGGATTCATCCAGGCGCGTTTTACGCGCTACCGCAATCGCCACAGGTGTACAAGCAGCTGCTTATGATCTCTGGCTTCGATCGTTACTTCCAGATCGCGCGCTGCTTCCGCGATGAGGATCTGCGCGCCGATCGCCAGCCAGAGTTTACCCAGATCGACATCGAAGCGTCGTTCATAAAACCGGATGACATCTTCTCACTGACCGAAGGACTACTGGCCGCGCTCTGGAAGGATGCGGGGATAGAAATCCCCGCGACGTTCGAGCACATGGCGTACGCCGACGCGATGGAGCGATACGGCATCGACCGTCCCGACATTCGGTACGGGCTCGAGCTCTTCGACGCCAGTGATGCGTTTCGCGGTTCCGACTTCACGGTGACGACTTCCGCGCTGGCAGCGGGCGGACGCGTTCGCGGCCTGAAGGTTCCCGGAGGCGCTGCGCTTTCGCGGAAACAGCTGGACGAGCTCGAGGCCATCGCCAAAGCAGCTGGTGCGGGCGGGTTGATACGGCTCAAGCGGGGCGCAACGGGCGTCGAAGGCCCGGCGGCAAAGTTTCTCAGTGAAGCTGGCACTGCACGTCTCGCAATGGGAGAAGGAGAGCTATGCCTGCTGGTAGCTGGAGCTGAAACAGTCACCAATCCAGCGCTCGACCGGGTGCGACAGGATGTCGCGCAGCGACTATCCTTGATCCCCGCTAACAAAAGATCGTTCCTTTGGATAACTGACTTCCCGCTGTTCTCAAGGGAATCGAATGGAACACTCAGTTCGGTACATCACCCGTTCACTTTACCCCACCCCGACGACATCGAGCTTCTCGATTCCAAGCCGGAGAATGTGCGGGCGCTTGCCTATGATGTCGTCCTCAACGGGCTTGAGCTGGGCGGTGGCAGCATAAGAATCAATAACCCCGGGTTGCAGAGAAAAGTGCTGTCACTACTCGGTATCGGTGACGAGGACGCTCAGACTCGCTTCGGGTTCCTGCTCGACGCGCTGAGCGCCGGAGCACCGCCGCATGGAGGGATCGCGTTCGGCTTCGACCGACTCGCCATGGTTCTGGCTGGTGCGACATCTCTTCGCGACGTGATCGCATTTCCCAAGACAACCGCGGCGACGGCGCTGTTCGAGGACGCGCCTTCCGCCATTCCACCAGAAGATCTCAGAGACCTTCATCTACAAACCATGACTGATTGACGTGACCGAAGAGACAACGATTCAGCGCCTCTCGACTGAGGGCGCCGACATGCTGACGCTGGCAGGCGTGAACGACGAGAACCTCGTCGAGCTCGCGCGACAGACCGGAGCGAAGATCGCTCTGCGCGGCGAGACCCTCGCGATAAGTGGAAACGCGGAGGCAGTTGCCAGGGCAATTCCGATCGCCCAGCGCATGATCGACACCGCGAAGCAGGAGATGCCACTCACCGCCGATGACGTCCTTCGCATGAGCATCGAGGGACCGCGCGAAGGAAACGGTAATGGCGTCGACAACGAGTCGCGCATCGTCCTTCCCGGCATCAGGAAAATCATCCAGGCGAAGACGAGCGGTCAGGCTGAGTACATGAAGCTCATGGCAGAAAACGACATCGTTGTGGGAGTTGGTCCGGCCGGAACGGGAAAGACATACCTGGCGGTGGCTGCGGCTGTCGATGCCCTCGCGAGGAAGCGTGTGCGTCGCATTGTGCTTGCACGCCCGGCGGTGGAAGCCGGCGAGAGTCTTGGCTTCCTGCCCGGTGACATGCAGGCGAAGGTCGATCCTTATCTGCGTCCACTTTACGACGCGCTCGAGGACATGATGCCGCACGAGCGAGTCCAGAAGTCTTTGGAGACGCGGACTATCGAGATTGCGCCGCTCGCGTACATGCGCGGCCGGACACTGGCCGACGCCTTTGTGATCCTGGACGAGGCCCAGAACGCTACGGCGGCGCAGATGAAGATGTTCCTCACGCGTCTGGGTGTTAACTCAAAAGCGGTCATCACCGGCGACAAAACGCAAATCGACTTGCCGAAGCGCGAGGACTCGGGTCTTGTCCAGATCGAGCGCATTCTGCCAGGCATCGACGGCATCGGTTTTTACTATCTCACCGATGCAGATGTCGTCCGTCACCGGCTCGTGAGGGAGATAATCAAGGCGTACGCGGATGACGCGGGCGCGTGAAAGGTCAGGGTCCGTTTCCGATACATACTGGGCTTCTACCAGCTTGACGCTCTTCGCTGGGTGACATTAGCGATCGATGTCTCCTCCACCGTGCGGCGCCTGATGGTGTCGAAGGCGCGTGTCAGAGAAGCGGCGACAGCGACGCTGAGATCGGAGCGCGTCCCAAGCGCCATGTTGTCAATAACGTTTGTCGGTCGCGCGACAATGGCGGGATTGAACCGGCGCTACCTCGGCCACCACGGAGCAACCGACGTCATCTCGTTTGGTCTGGGTCGAAGCGGCCGCCGCGGGCCCGTAGTCGGCGACGTTTACATCTGCCCCGAAATCGCGCGAGACAACGCTCGGCGGCAGGGCGTGTCTGCTCAGGAAGAGTTGCTTCGCCTCGTGGTGCACGGAACTCTTCACGTGCTCGGATACGAGCATCCGAAGAACGCCACGCCGGGCAATTCGCGCATGTGGCGAAAGCAGGAACGGGTACTCGCCCGTGTCATCTGATCGTCTGCTCGACGAATTCAGCGCCGGGTCCGCTGCTGCACTCGCGCGCGTCATCAGCGTCGTAGAAAACCACCGCGACGGCTTCGAGGCGATCCTCGGTGGGCTCCACTCGCGCACCGGCGGAGCGAGGCGACTCGGATTGACGGGGCCGCCCGGCGCGGGCAAGAGCACGATCACCGCGCTCCTTGTCCGCAGTTTTCGCGAAGCAGGACTGACCGTGGGCGTAATCGCCGTCGACCCGACTTCGCCGTTCACCGGCGGTGCGCTTCTTGGCGATCGCGTCCGCATGGAGAGCGTCGCACTCGATACGGGCGTCTTCATTCGATCGATGGCCACTCGCGGTTCGCTCGGCGGACTCGCGGCGGCGACGCGCGAAGTCGCTGACGTGCTGGATGCGTTCGGGTTTGACCGCCTGATAATCGAGACGGTCGGTGTTGGACAGTCAGAGCTGGACGTCGCCCATATGGCAGATTCCACGGCTCTCGTGCTAGTCCCGGAATCGGGCGACTCGATCCAGACTCTCAAGGCAGGCGTCATGGAGGCGGCCGATATCTTCGTCGTCAACAAGTCCGATCGCCCCGGCGCAGACCGTTTGAGAAACGATGTCGAGCTGATGCTCGGTCTCCGCAGAGGGGTTTCGTTTGGCAACATGCCGGCACACCACGGAGTCGACCTCAGAAAAAACCCCGCTCGTGCAGCGCGGGAAGCCGCCGCCGCCGAACATCCGGCGAGCTGGACACCGCCCGTTCTGAGCATGATCGCGACCAAAGAGGAAGGAGTCGCGCCTCTCGTGACCGCATTCGACCGGCACTTCGCTTATCTTGAACAGAGCGGAACTTTACGTAAGCGCAGGCTCGAGAGACTGCGAGAGCGCGTGATGGATGTGGTGGAGCGAAAGGTCAGCGACCGGTTGTGGAAGAATTCCCACACAATGGCCTGGCTTGAAGAGCAGCTCCCGTCGGTCGAAGAAGGTCGCTCGACCCCCTTTGCAGTCGCGGACCAGTTGCTCCTTCGGAGTGCCGAGCTCTTACGCGGAGAACATGGAACATGAGCAAGCTAAAGAGTCCCGGATCCAAGGCTCTCCCTGATAAGGAACTGATTGCGACTGTAGAAGAGCAAAGCGCGGAGCTCAAGCTGCTGCGTCGCGAAGTTGCCGATTGGCGCAAGTTGTACGAGAAGGGCGAGCTTCGGGACATCGCTTTCACCAACTCCGAAAAGGAAGTCGAAGCCGTTTACACTCCGCTCGACGCGGCCGAGACCGACGCAGCGGCCCTGGGGATGCCCGGCTTTTATCCGTACACTCGTGGCATTCACTCCACGGGTTATCGCGGACGACTCTGGACGATGCGTCAGTTCGCCGGATTCGGAAGCGCACGCGATACGAACGAGCGCTACAAATTCCTCCTCGCTCACGGACAAACCGGACTCTCGGTCGCATTCGATTTTCCGACCCTCATGGGTTACGACTCCGATCATCCGCGATCGGAGGGAGAGGTGGGGAAGTGCGGTGTAGCGATTTCCAGTCTCGCGGACATGGAGACGCTTTTCGACGGGATCCCCCTCGACAAAGTCTCGACGTCGATGACGATCAACGGACCCGCGGTCCTTCTCTACTGCTTCTATATTGCGGCTGCCGAGAAGCAGGGCGTTGATTCCCGAAAGCTCCGCGGGACGATTCAGAACGACATCCTCAAGGAGTACATGGCGCAGCACGCGTGGGTTTATCCCATAGAGCCGGCGCTCAGACTGATTGTCGATTGCTTCGAGTGGTCGGCCGAGCACGTGCCGCAGTGGAATACGATTTCTATCTCCGGCTATCACATCCGCGAAGCGGGAGCGACCGCGGCCCAGGAGCTCGCTTTCACACTGGCAGATGGTTTCACCTACGTCGAGCGCGGAATCCAGCGCGGACTCGATGTCGACACGTTTGCGCCAAGGCTTTCATTCTTCTGGGACATCCACAACGACTTCTTCGAGGAAATCGCCAAGCTCCGCGCGGCGCGTCGCATCTGGGCCAGGCACATGAAGGAGCGCTACCACGCGAAGGATCCGCGCTCTCTGGTGATGCGGTTCCACTCCCAGACCGCCGGCGTCACGCTCACCGCGCAGCAACCGATGAACAACGTCATTCGCGTCGCCTACCAGGCGATGGCCGCCGTACTTGGCGGGACGCAATCGCTTCACACCAACTCGATGGACGAAACGCTCGCCCTGCCAACCGAAGAATCCGTCCAGGTTGCGCTGCGCACGCAGCAAGTGCTCGCGTACGAGACGGGCGTCCCGAACGTCATCGACCCGCTCGGCGGCTCGTACTATGTCGAGACGCTTACCACCTACCTCGAGCGAGAGGCGGAAATGCTTTTCGAGCAGATCGAGGAAGTCGGCGGTGTGGTGCGCGGTCTCGAGACTGGCTGGCTCCAGCGGCGGATCAACGAGTCAGCGGCTCGGCAGCAATGGGAGATCGAGCAGCATCGTCGCGTGATCGTCGGTGTCAACGACTTTGTTACCGACGAGCCCGAGCTGACCATTGAGCTTCTCAAGATCGGTGAGGAAACCGAGCGCGACCAAAGGAGTCGAATGGCGCGGCTGCGCTCCGAACGTGACAACCAGCTCGTCGAGCGCAAGCTCGAGGCGCTTCGCGCCGCCGCGAAGACGAAGCAAAACCTGATGCCGTTCATCCTCGATTGCGCACGCGTCTACTGCACTCTGTACGAGATCCGCGCCGCAATGGAATCCGTCTTCGGGGCGTACCGGGAGCCGGTTTTCTTCTGAAGAAATCGAAGGAGTGGTGGGAATCCGCTTTCGACGCCCACTACCTTCTCGAGTACGGACCTCTGTTCACGCTCGAGCGCGATCGACAGGAGACGTCGCGACTCATCGAGCTTCTCGGGTTGCCCGCGCGTGCTCGCATCCTCGACGTGCCATGCGGCCAGGGCCGCCACGCGCATCTCCTCGCTGAAGCAGGTTTCGACGTCGACGGCCTCGACTACTCCGCCGATCTGCTCGCGGTTGCTCGCAAGCGCGGAGTCGGCCCAACCTTGCGATACACCCGCGGCGACATGCGGAAGATGCCAGCGCGCTGGACCCGCCGCTTTGACGCGGTGCTGAACCTTTTCACTTCGTTCGGATTCTTCAGTCACCCCGCCGATGACTCGCGTGTGATTCATGAGTTCGCGCGCGTCCTCAAGCCGGGTGGGACGCTCATATGGCATGGCGGCAGCCGCGACGGTGTCATGGCGCGCTTTCTTGCCAGAGATTGGTGGGCGACGTCGGACGGAACTTTGTTCGCTCAGGACCGAACGTTCGATTCGCTCTCGGGGTTGTTGACGGTGCGTTCCACGTGGCGTCGCGGACGACGCGGCGGAGTTCGCGAGCATAAGCTCCGACTCTACACCGCAACGCACCTCGCTGAGCTTTGCGCTGGTGCCGGACTGGTCGTGGAACAAGCCTACGACGGGTTCAACGATCATCCCCTTCGACGAACATCTTCGGAGATGCTACTCGTTGCGCGCAAAGAGTGAGCGGATTGCCGCTCGCACGTCGCCAAGACTAACTTTGAGATCTCTATGAGACCAATTCGAGTTCTCGTCGCAAAGCCCGGCCTCGATGGCCACGATCGCGGGGCGAAGGTAGTGGCCGCGGCACTGCGAGATGCCGGCATGGAAGTGATTTACACCGGGTTGCACCAGACGCCGGAGATGATCGCGACTGCCGCCGTTCAGGAAGACGTCGACGTCATTGGGCTCTCGATATTGAGCGGCGCCCACATGACGCTCATACCGCGCGTCGCGGAGCTCGTTCGCGCGCAGGGCCGCGACGACATTCTCATCACGGGTGGTGGCATCATTCCGAAAGAGGACATGGAGACGCTCCAGAAAAACGGCGTCGGAAAGCTGTTCGGTCCCGGAACGCCGACCACCGAGCTTATCGCCTACATCAAGGAGTGGTTCAGGGCGCGCGAGAAGCAGGAAGCGTAGTGACCAATCGTCTGCGCGAGCTGAGCGATCAGGTGAAATCGCTCGAGGAAAAGCTTCGCGAGGGTGGCGGAGCAAAAAAGCTCGATAACCTCCACAAACAGGGCAAATTGTCGGCGCGGGAGCGCGTCGACATCCTGCGCGACAAAGGCTCGAGCATGTTGGAGATTGGTCTGCTCGTCGCGTATGACCAGTACGATGGACAGGCGCCATCAGCCGGAGTCGTTACGGCGATCATTCGCGTCCACGACCGCGAGACGGTAGTTGTCGCGAACGATCCCACCGTTAAAGCCGGGTCGTGGTGGCCCGAGACAATAAAGAAAATTCTCCGCGCCCAGGAGATCGCGATGCGGTGCCGGATTCCCATCGTTTATCTCGTCGACTCGGCGGGAGTGAATCTGCCGTACCAGGGCGGGGTGTTTCCGGGACAGTATGGTGCGGCGCGCATCTTCTACTACAACTCGATCATGCGGCGCTACCTCCACGTTCCCCAGATCGCCGCGGTCATGGGCCAGTGCGTCGCGGGAGGCGCATATCTTCCGGCGCTCTCGGATGTGATCCTGATGGTCAAAGGCACCTCGTTCATGGGCCTCGGTGGACCGAACCTCGTGAAGGGCGCGACGGGGCAGGTCGTCGACGCCGAAACTCTCGGTGGCGCGTCGACACATACGCGAATCAGCGGCGTTGCCCATTATGCGCTCGACGACGACGAGAGCTGCATCGCGAAGATCAGGGACCTCATCGAGCGACTGCCAACTTCCAGCCGCGATGTTGCGCTGCTCCCGAGGGGTGGCACGAGCGTCTCCGGCTCAGAGGACCTCTACGAGCTCCTGCCCGCCGACCACCGCATGTCCTACGAAATGCACGGCATTCTGCGCGCGATCCTCGACAATGGTGAGATCGACGAGTTTCAGGCAGATCTCGCGCGCGAAATGATTTGCGGTGACGCGCGCATCGATGGAATCACCGTCGGCGTCATCGCCAATCAGCGTGGCCTCGTCAAGCCGCGCGAAGGGGAGAAGCCTCGCTTTGGAGGGATCGTCTACACCGAGAGTGCGGAGAAGGTCGCGTATTTCATCGATCGCTGCGACCGTCTTGGCATTCCGTTGCTCTTCATCCAGGACGTTTCGGGATTTATGGTCGGCACGGAAGCGGAGCAAGAGGGAATCATTCGCGCCGGTGCGCGCTTCGTCGAGGCAATGGCCACCGCGCGAGTGCCGAAGATCGTGCTGACCGTCAATCACGCCTCCGGCGCCGGCTACTACGCGATGGCGGGACAAGGTTTCGATCCCGATTTCATTCTCAGCTGGCCGACCGGGCGCATGGCGGTCATGGAAGGAGAATCAGCGATCCAGGCAGTCCATGGCCCAGCACTCGAGAACGCGAAGAAACGCGGCTCGGCTCCCGAGCCGGAAGTCCAGACAGCTGTGGAGGAAATGCGCACCGACTATGAGCACCAGCTCGACGCGCGATACGCGGCGGCGCGCGGATTCGTCGACGCGATCGTCTATCCTGAGAATACGCGGGAGATGCTGAGCCTCGCGCTACACGCGTCCCTCCACAATCCGGGTCCGCACCTCGGTCCTTTCGTGCTGCCGCCGCATCTGGGTGAAGGCGGTTGAAGCAGGTAGTTCGCGTCGCCGGCGGCCAGGGATTCTGGGGCGACGACCTCGACGCTCCACGACGTCAGGTGGAAGGCGGTCCGATCGACTACCTCATGCTCGACTACCTGGCCGAGGTGACGATGTCGATTCTGCAGAAGCAGAAGGAGCGCGATCCGACGCTCGGCTACGCGCGCGATTTCATCGGAGCGGTCGAGACTGTATTGCCAGCGGTGCTCGACCGTGGAGTGAAGGTCGTCGCCAACGCCGGTGGTGTGAATCCGCGCGGGTGCGCCGAGGCCGTAAGATCGGTGAGCGCAAAGAGAGGGGCGAAGGACAAGCTCAAGATCGGTGTCGTCTCGGGCGACGACCTGCTGGGCAGAGTGGACGAATTGATGGGGCAGGGTCACGCGCTCGAGAACATGGACACCGGCGCGCCACTCGCGGCCGTGAGGGATCGTGTCCTCTCGGCGAACGCGTACATCGGTTCGGAGCCGATCGTCGAAGCGCTCAAGGGCGGCGCGAACATCGTGATAACGGGGCGATCAACGGACACCGCCCTCACAATGGCTCCCCTTCGATACGAGTTCAATTGGCAGCGCGAGAGTTGGGATCAGCTGGCTGCCGGCATCGTTGCTGGTCATATCATCGAGTGTGGGGCGCAGTGCTCGGGCGGTAATTGCCTTTACGACTGGCGATCGATACCAGATCTTGCCGATGTCGGATATCCGATCGTAGAGGGACGGGCCGACGGCAGCTTCGTGGTTACGAAGCATCCTGGGACGGGTGGCCGCGTATCGATTCCGACTGTTAGCGAGCAGCTCGTTTACGAGATGGGAGATCCACATTCCTACATCACGCCCGACGTCGTCGCGGACTTTGCCACGATCAAGCTCACCGACGACGGCGTCGATCGAGTTTTGGTATCGGGCATCAAAGGCAGACCACCGACGGACAAGCTCAAGGTTTCGATTGCCTATCGCGCGGGGTTCAAAGCCGTCGGGACTCTTGTCTACGCGTGGCCCGACGCGCTCGACAAGGCCCAACTTGCGGACAGAATTCTACGCGAGCGTCTGGAAAGGCTTGGCCTCCACTTCGAGAAAGTTCTCACAGAGTTTGTAGGCGCCAACGCGACGCACGGACCCCTTGCTGGCGACCATCGTGATGCGCCGGAGGTGCAGCTTCGTTTCGGTGTCCGCGGCAACGATCGCGGCGCGGTGGAACGATTCACGCGTGAGATCGCTCCACTCGTGCTCAACGGGCCGCCGAGCGTGACGGGATTTGCGGGGGGAAGGCCGAAAGTGGAAGAGATCGTCGCTTACTGGCCCGCGCTCATAGACAAGTCTGTAGTGAAGACGAAAGTGGACATCATCTGATGAAAGTGCGTCTTGTCGACATCGCGCACGCCCGCTCCGGTGACAAAGGCGACACCGCAAATGTGGGAGTCATCGCTCTCGAGCCAGGCTGGTACCCCGCGTTGGAGAAATTCGTAACGAGAGACAGGGTGGCGCAGCATTTTCAGGGAATGATCGACGGCGATGTCGAGCGTTACGAGCTCCCAAACCTGAATGCACTCAACTTTCTCTTGCACGGCGCACTGGACGGAGGAGGAACGCTGTCTCTGAAAACCGATGCGCAGGGCAAGGTCTATTCGACGGCGCTCCTTCGAATGGTGATCGACGTGCCCGACGCGGACGCGAAGCGCCTGGGGCTTCCGGAGTCCGCTTGAAGAACGTTCGGGTTTCTGTTGAGGGCGCAATCGGCAGACTCATTTTGGCGCGGCCCGAGAAGAGAAACGCTCTCGATCGTGCCACCGCCGACGAGTTGGCTGAGGCTCTCTTTGCGCTCAGCGAGTCGACCGTACGTGTGATAGCCATTGAAGGCGAAGGAGCGGACTTCTGCGCCGGAGCGGATCTCTCGGCACTGGAGCAACTGCTCGACGCACCCCGGCAGGCGCACATCGACGATGCCAAGGCTCTTGGCCACGTCTTTCATACTATTCGGCGCGTCGAGAAACCCGTTGTCGCCCTCGTACGCGGTCGTGCCTTCGCCGGCGGCGCTGGCCTGGCCACGGCTTGCGACATCGCGCTCGCGCACGAGGACGCGCGATTTGGATACCCTGAGGTCACCATCGGGTTCGTTCCGGCGATGGTCATGACGATGCTCCGCCGCTGTGTTGGAGAGAAGCAGGCATTCGACCTCGTGTGCACCGGTCGAATACTCAGTGCTGACGAAGCCCGGGAGATCGGACTCGTCTCGAGGGTCTTCGCCGAAAGAGAATTCGATCAATTGTCGCAGTCTGTTCTCGACCACCTCGCAAATCAGTCGTCGACCGCGATGGCCGCCACCAAATCGCTCTTCTACAAGCTCGATAACCTCGCCTTTCTCGACGGCATATCGGCGGGAATTATCGCCAACGCCGACGCCAGATCGACCGCAGATTTCCGTGAAGGAGTCAAACGCTTCACGAGGCGGGACAGGACATGAGCCCATTCACGACCGCAAAGCTCGCTCTCATGCTCATCGCTGCGGTCCTCCTCGGTTGGGGAATTCGCGCCGACGATAGCGCTCTTCGCTGGGCGGGCATCGCCTTCCTCTTCATCGCGCTGATCCTTCGTTTCTTCAAGCCGCGCAAGCCCCGCGGCCTCCAATGATCAAGCCGCGGCGCACCACAATCATCGAGGCGCCGCGGCTCTCTAAAAAACTCGGCGTCGATCTCGTCCTCGCCAGCGAGACACTCCAATACACCGGGAGCTTCAAGTTTCGCGCTGCATACAACGTCGCTTCACACGTAGAGCAGCCACACATCATCACCGCCTCGTCCGGAAACTTCGGTCAGGCCATGGCTTTTGCCTGCTCTCTTTTCGGCAAGCGATGCACCGTGGTCATGCCGGCGACGGCTCCCAGCGTGAAAGTCGATGCAGTCCGCGATTACGGAGCGGAGGTCGATCTGATCGATGTGAAAAAGAAAAGCAGAGTCGACCGTATTTCCGAGCTCGCAAAGGAATTCCCTGAAGCGTATGTCGCGAGCCCATACGATGACCCGCTCGTGATCGACGGCAACGCGACTCTCGCGGACGAGCTCTTTGCCCTCGGCCTGGATCTGAATTTCATAATTGCGCCGATCGGCGGTGGCGGCTTGACTTCCGGTTTGGTAAAGGCCGTGAAACGGAGCGGAAAGACGACCGAGGTTCTTGCGGCAGAGCCGGCTCTTTCGAACGACGCCGCGGAATCCTTCAGGGCAGGGCACATCGTTGCTCTAAAGGAAGAATCGTCGACCATGGCGGATGGCGCTCGCGTGCTCAGGATCGGAGACACGAACTGGGACATCCTGAAAGACGGACTGTCCGGAGTCATCGAAGTCTCAGAAGAGCAAATCCGCGAGGGAGTGAGACTTCTATTCGCTCTCGCAAACCTCAAGGCGGAGCCGACCGGTGCCCTCGCCGTCGGCGCGGTGCTCGCCGATCCCCGCCGGTTCCAGGGCAAGCGTGTCTGCTGCGTCATCAGTGGCGGGAACGCGGATCCGGCCCTCTACGCCAGGCTCATCGAAGGGATCTAGCTCTCTCCTTCTGCGGTCGGCGCGGCGCAACAATTACACGCGCGGTCACTCGTCACCCGCGACGTGCCTCGGACGCTAACTTTCGGGTGATGGCGAATCAAACACTTCAGCGCGCTCGCGAAGTTCTGAAGAGCGCTTTCGGCTATGAGAGCTTCCGCCCCGGACAGGAATCCGCCGTCTCCGCGATTCTCTCGGGGCGCGACACGGTTGTCGTTCTCCCAACAGGCGGCGGGAAGTCACTCTGCTTCCAGGTCCCGGCACTCATGCTGCCCGGACTCACCGTTGTAGTGTCGCCGCTCATCTCACTGATGAAGGACCAGGTGGACGCGCTCACCGCGCGGGGTCTGCCCGCGACGTTCATCAACAGCACACTTTCGTCCTCGCAAGTGTCCGAACGAATGGCTCGCGTGGAGCGCGGGGAAATCAAGCTGCTCTACGTCGCACCCGAACGATTCGATTTTGGCAGAACCGCGGAACGCCTCCGGAAATCCGGCGTCTCACTCCTCGCGATCGACGAAGCCCACTGCATCAGTCAGTGGGGCCACGATTTTCGGCCGAGTTATCTTCGCGTCAAGAAAGTCCACGAGGAGCTCGGCTCTCCTGCGACGATTGCGCTGACCGCAACCGCGACCCCAGATGTGCGCGCCGACATCATCCGCCAGCTTGGGCTCAGAAATCCGCAAACCATAATTACGGGGTTCGACAGGCCGAACCTCACTTATTTCGTCATCCCCGTGAAAAATGACGACGAAAAGGAGCGACGGCTCGTCGAAATTCTTCGCAAGCACGAAGGCCTGACGGTAGTGTACGCCTCCACACGAAAAGCTGTAGATCATCTCACGACGGTGTTGGAGCGCGCGAGAATTACCTCGGCTGGATACCACGCCGGACTCGATGACGCGCGGAGGCACGAAGTTCAGGAGGCTTTCATGACCGAGAGCATTCGCGCGATCGTCGCGACGAACGCATTCGGCATGGGGATCGACAAGCCCAATGTGCGGCTCGTCATCCACTACGCGATGCCCGGAACGCTCGAGGCGTACTACCAGGAAGCGGGACGGGCCGGTCGCGACGGAAAGCATTCCGACGTCTTTCTTTTGCACGCGTTTCCGGATCGCTTCACCCACGAATTCTTCATCAAAGGCTCATATCCCCAGCGATCCCTTGTCGAGCAGACCTACGATGCGCTGCGGAAACTTTCCGACAAACAGGGCTTTGTAGACGCCGAGCCTCAGGACTTGCTCAGGATCGTCAAGGGGAAGGTCAATTCGCGGGAGATCGAGGGCGCGTTGCGGGTTCTCGAAAAGTCGCGCGCGATTGCATCGAGCAGCGGTGACCAGGCTCGCGTGCGAGTGCGACTTCTCGCGACGCCCGAGCGAATAAAGCGGGAGCTGACGGGCGAGTCGAATCTCGAGCTTGGGCTACTCCGTGCGCTGTGGCGCGGCGTCGGTGCCTCCCTTCGGACCGGTGCAGTGATCGATCTGGACGGACTCCCACCAGGGGTTGGTGGATCGAAGGGGGCGGTCCCTCTGCTCGACGCGCTTCAAGACAGACAATTCCTCGCCTGGGAAAGGCTCGGCGCGGGGATGTACCTGGCCGACAAGAACGCGCCGCTGTCCAGCTACGCAATCGACTGGTCTCTCATCGATCGCCGTCGGAGCTCAGAGCTGTCCAAGCTCCAGGCCGTCCAGCGATACGCTTACAGCAAGGAATGCAGGCGCGGCTTCGTGCTGAAATATTTTGGCGATCCCGCTGCCCGCGCGCGATGCGAGGGCTGCGACAACTGCCTCGGCATAACGATGGTAGCCGAGGCCGAACGCACGAGGCCGGTCCGGACCGAAAAGAAGCGTCCCCGAACGGCCTCCGGAAAACAGGAAAGGGATGACGAGCTCGCGCTTGGCCCAGCCGAGGAAAAGCTGCTGGCTGCGCTCAAGACGGTGCGAACAAAAATAGCGCGCGAGGAACAAGTCCCTCCCTATATTGTATTCTCCGATCGAACGCTCGCCGAGCTTGCCGTTAGACGTCCACGCTCGCTCAACGCATTGCAGAACGTTCGAGGTATTGGACCCATGAAGCTGGAGAGATACGGCGAACAGTTCCTCGCCGCGATTGCCGAGCTCGACGAAACTGAGGCCGCCTGAGCGCGACCCTGCAACGGTGTCAAAATCGATGAATTCAGCAAATAACGTTTCCGCGTTCGTGCGAAGCCGTTCGCGCGACTCTTTCCTTGCCACGAGATGGCTGCTTTCGCTCGCGGCTTTATGCGCCGCGTTTCTGCCGGCGAGGTTGGTTCTTGCCCAGGATGCAGCAGGGCCTCCGAGCGCGCCGCTGCCGTTTGATCCCGCAGTGACCGTCGGGACGCTGCCGAACGGTCTCCGGTACTACGTCCGCGAGAACCACAAGCCGGAAAAGCGCGCCGAGCTACGACTCGTAGTGAATGCCGGCTCCGTCCTCGAGGACGAGGACCAGCGCGGGCTCGCTCACATGCTCGAGCATATGGCGTTTCGAGGCACGAAGCTTTTCCCGGGCAACAAGGTCTCGAGCTATCTAGAGTCCGTCGGAATGCGCTACGGCCCCGACATCAACGCCTTCACGAGCTTCGACGAAACCGTCTACATGATCACGATCCCGACGGACACGGCGGCGATCGTCGACAAAGGGTTTCAGATTCTCTCGGAGTGGGCGCACAACCTGACCCTCGAACCCTCTCAGATCGAAAAAGAACGCCCGGTCGTCATCGAGGAGTGGCGGCTTGGACAGGGTGCGGAAAATCGGATGCAGAATAAATGGTTTCCGGTTCTGTTCACCGGGTCGAGATACGGAGTTCGAATTCCTATTGGCGACGAGAAAACTCTCGAGACCTACAAGCCGGCGACGCTCCGCCGTTTTTACGACACATGGTATCGCCCTGACTTGATGGCCGTTGTCGCCGTCGGGGACTTCGACAAGAAGCGCGTTGTACAGCTTATCAACCGCTACCTCGGCGCGATTCCGCCCGCCACGAATCCGCGGCCGCGGCCTCAGTTCGCGGTGCCGCCGCACGACAGCACGCTGGTTTCCATAAATAGCGACAAGGAAGCCACGCGCTCCGTGATTCGGCTTTTGTACAAGGAACCGAAACGGTCGAACACCACGCTCGGCTCATACAGACAACGCCTCGTTGAAGGTATCTTCGGCGCAATGTTCAACGATCGGTTCTCCGAGATTACCCAGAAGCCCAATCCACCGTTCATCAACGCGTTCGCGTCGCAGGGCGATCTCGTTCGCACCGCAGAATCCTTCTCTTTGACGGCTATCGTGGCCGACAACGGCATTCCCCGCGGCCTTAACGCGCTGCTAACCGAGGGCGAGCGGGTCAAGCAGCACGGATTCCTGCAATCCGAGCTGGACAGGGCGAAGAAGGATTTTGAGAGAGGAGCAGAGCAGGCGTACGCCGAGAGAGAAAAGACCAACTCGAGCGTCTACGCAGAGTCCTACGTGTCCGCCTTCCTCGAAGGTCAACCGTCGACGAGCATCGATTTCGACCTTCAGGCGATGAAGAAGTTTCTACCGACCATAACGCTCGACGAGGTCAACCGACTTGCCGGCGAGTGGATGAGGGACAAGAACCGCGTTCTTGCGACAACCTCGCCAGAGAAACCCGGCATCGTAAACCCGACTCGTGGCGAGTTGCTTCTCGCGTTCGATGCCGTGAAAGGCGCCAAGATCGCGGCATACGCCGAAAGTGCTCCGTCACAGAAGCTGGTGGACAAGGACCCAGCCGGCGGAAGCGTCGTCTCGGAGCGAAAGATCGACAGCGTCGGCATTACTGAATGGACGCTTTCGAACGGCGTGCGAGTCCTTCTCAAGCCGACGGATTTCAACGCCGACCAGATCATGTTCACGGGCTATAGTCCGGGCGGTGCGTCTCTTCTCCCGGATACGGGTTTTGTCGCTGCGAGCGCCGCCGATCTGATCCCGATGACGAGCGGCGTAGGACATTTCTCCGTTATCGACCTGCAGAAATACCTGGCCGGAAAGCAAGTCAGCGTGTTCCCGAGCATCGGCGATCTCAGCGAGGACATCTCTGGAAATGCGTCGCAGCGCGACGTCGATACTATGCTGCAGCTCGTTTACCTCTACTTCACCGAGCCGCGCCTCGACACGTCGCTCGTCAACACATTTATCGGCCGGTTCAAGGGAGTGCTCGCCAACCGGAGCGCGAGCCCGGATGCTGCATTCAGCGACACCATTCAGGTGATCATGTCGCAGCACTCGGTGCGCGACCAGCCCGTTTCCGCCCAGATTCTCGATCGAATCGATCCTTATCGCTCCTACAATTTCTACAAGGACAGGTTCGCGAATGCTGGTGGCTTCACTTTTGTTTTCGTCGGGAACTTCAAGCCCGATTCGTTGAAGCCACTCGTCGCGAAATGGCTCGGCTCGCTACCGTCGACGGGCCGCAAGGAGGCGTGGCGCGATACGGGCACGCGTCCACCGACAGGTGTCGTTGAACGTGTGGTGAAGAAAGGTGTGGAACCGAAGGCGAGAACTGCTCTCGTCTTTACCGGCCCGTTCGACTACACGAGAGAGAATCGATATCACCTCAGCGCTCTTGCGGAGCTGCTCAGCATCAAGCTGCGCGAGGCGCTGCGGGAAAATCTCGGAGGTACTTACGGAGTGAGTGTCAGCCCGGCCGCGATGCGCGATCCTCAACCGTCCTATCGCTTTTCAATAGGCTTTGGATCCGCGCCCGAGAGACTCGAAGCCCTAACCGCCGCCGCGATGCTTCAAATCGACAGCGTGAAGCGCTTCGGGACCACGCTGGAGTACCTGAACAAGGTGAAAGAGGCGGCGCTCAGATCTCGGGAGACTGCGCTCAAGCAGAACTCCTACTGGGTCGCGCAAATCTCTACTTTCGATCAGAGCGGCTGGCCACTCGAGGATATCCCCAACGGCGAAAAGCTCATTTCTGCTCTGACCGCGGACGATCTGCAGCGCGCGGCGCAAAAGTACCTCAGGACCGACAACTACGTGCGTGTGTCACTCTACCCGGAGAACTTTCCGGCAGCCGGCACCAAGTAGCGGACTTCTTTTATGGACGACTCGCTCTACTTCACCGAGCAGCACCTTGCCGTACGCAACATGGTCCGCGAGTTCGCTCGGAGCGAGGTAGCACCCGTCGCCGCCCAGCTCGACGCGAAGGCGGAGTTTCCGTGGGCGAACGTCAAGAGAATGGGCGCGCTCGGGCTGCTCGGCATTCCGTGGCCGGAGGAGCTGGGCGGAGCCGGACTCGATCTCCTGAGTTATATGATCGTCATCAACGAGATGGCGAAGGTCGACGCATCGCATGCGATCACAATTTCGGCCCATACCACTCTCGGGACTTCGCCGATCGTGAATTTCGGCAGCGCCGCCCAGAAAAAACGTTACGTCCCACTCCTCGCGAGCGGTAAAGTTCTTGGTGGCTTCGGACTGACCGAGCCGTCGGCGGGCAGCGATGCAGCCAGCACTCAGTCGACCGCCGTTCGGAAAGGTTCGCACTACGTTTTGAACGGCTCGAAGATCTTCATTACCCACGGCGGCGTCGGAGAGGTATTCGTCGTGACGGCGGTAACTGACCGCTCGAAGGGCACTCAGGGAATCAGCTCCTTCATCCTTACAAAGGAAGCCAGCGACCTCGACAAGGCCCGCGGTCTCGACATCGGACACGACGATTCACTACCGTCGCTGGCGGGTTTCCGCGCGGGAAAGAAGGAAGACAAACTTGGATGGAGAGCGTCTGACACGAGATCGCTGATTTTCGAGGACGTTGAAGTCCCCGCGGAGAACCTGCTCGGAGAGGAGGGGGAAGGGTTCACGAACTTCATGCGGACGCTCGACTCTGGTCGGGTGGGCGTCGCAGCTCTGTCACTCGGCATCGCCGAAGGTGCTTTCGAGCAGTCGCTGCGCTATTCCACTCTCCGGAAGCAGTTCGGCCAGCCGATTTCGAATTTTCAGGGAATCCAGTTCCAGCTGGCAGACATCGCTACTGAAATCGAAGCTGGTCGACACTTGATGTTTCACGCAGCGTGGCTCGCCCAGCACAAGCAACCGTTTGGCAAACAGGCCGCAATCGCAAAGCTGTACTGCTCCGAGCTTGCAATGCGAACGACCATCAAGGCAATCCAGATCCACGGCGGTTATGGGTATACCAAAGAGTACCCTGTCGAGCGAATGTTCCGTGACGCGAAGATCTGCGAGATCGGAGAGGGAACTTCCGAGATCCAGCGTTTGGTGATTGCTCGGCACCTTTTAAAGGAACTGGCGGATTGACCTACTCCGAGGTTGCCAAGCGTCTCAGGCTACCACTCGGCTTTCTGCTTGGCATTACCTACCTGCTCTTTGCGCGGCCCACATACCTGACGCTCGCTGTCGGCGGGGCAATCGCGCTGGTTGGCCTCATCGTCCGCGGCTGGGCTTCGGGACACATCTCCAAGAACGAGCGGCTTGCGACGACCGGTCCGTACGCGCACACCAGGAATCCCCTCTACTTCGGGAGCTTTCTGATCGCTGCAGGATTTGCGATTGCGGCGCACTGGGCTCTTCTGCTGCTGGTCGTCGCTTTCTTCGTTCTGATCTATGCCCCAACGATGCAGCGCGAGCGGGCGAACATCGCCGGCCGGTTTCCGGACGCCTACGAGAGCTATGCCGCCAATGTCCCTGCTTTCATCCCGCGGCCAACGCCCTGGAAAGCGACACATCCGGACGACGGAGCATTCAGCATTGACCTGTACATGAAGCACGGTGAGTGGAAGGCCGCGCTGACGTTCGTGCTCGTCATGGCCTGGCTGGTTGTAGTGACCGACGCAGGAGTCGCGGGCTTCTGGCTCATTCGTCGAGTTGTGACCGGCGCCTGACCCCAACCGTCACATATCTGCAGTCTCTGAAACCGCTCGATCAAACTTGTCTCGCCGGGCGTAAGTTGTTGTCGCTGTTGCGGAAACAATCCGGCGTGCGGTAGATTGTCCGCACTGACTGTGGCTCCTCATGCATGGGGTATTCGCGCGACTCGCGGGTCCCGGACACATGGAGCGGGAGCGCCGAAGGTGATAGACCAGGAAAATCATAACGCGGCCCTGTAGCACGACCGCGCGAACTTTATTGGACCGTCCTGCGCGCTACTTGTCGAGTCGCCGAGTAGCGGGCTGAGCCGGGCAACAATGAAAAGAGAAATCCTCATCAACGCGGCTCCGCGCGAAACGCGGATCGCGATTCTGGAGGACGCGAAGCTCGTTGAGCTCCTCGTAGATCGTCCAGACAACCGACGTATGGTCGGTGACATTTACCTCGGCCGCGTCGACGCCGTACTTCCCGGAATTCAGGCCGCCTTCGTCGACATCGGAACTGAAAAAAGCGCCTTCCTTCACGCCTCCGATCTGGTCCGTCAGGCCGCCGATGAGGCGGAGGACGACGATGAAGACGACGACGATGTTGACGAGCCCATTGAGAAGAAGAACGGAAACGGATCTCAGGGAAACGGCCGGCGGGCCAAGGCTCCGCCAATTCAGGAGGCTTTGAAGCGCGGCCAGGAGATTCTGGTCCAGATTTCCAAGGAACCAATCTCGACCAAGGGCCCGCGGGTCACTGCACAGATCTCGCTCGCAGGTCGCTTCCTCGTCTATATCCCGGATTCATCCAAGGTAGGCGTCAGCAGGAAGATCGGATCGTCCGCTGAGAGGTCGAGGCTGAAGGAACAGGTCCAGAACATTCTTCCGGAGAAATCGGGCGGAGTGATCGTTCGGACCGTCAGTGAGGACGTGACTCCGGAGATGCTGAAGCGAGAGCTCAACAGCCTGATGTCGCAGTGGAAAAAGATCAAGCGGAAAATGCATTTCCAGAAAGCGCCATCGCTGGTGAATCGCGAGAGCGGTCTTACGCGCGGACTTGTTCGAGACCTCTTCAGCGACAAGGTTGACAGCCTCGCCGTCGACTCCCGTCAGGTCTACAACGAGATCGTGACATACCTGAAGGAAATTGCGCCCGATCTGATCCTCCGGGTGAAGCTGCACGAGTCGCAAGTTCCACTATTCGATACCGCAGGAATCGAGTCGGAAATCAGAGACATCTTCAAGCGTCGCTGCGATCTTCCATCAGGAGGATACCTGATCATCGAGCCTACCGAAGCGCTCGTCTCGATCGACGTGAACTCAGGCAGATATACGGGCAAGAAGGACCCCGAGAAGACAGTTCTCCGAACGAACATGGAGGCCGCTCAGGAAGTAGCCCGACAGCTTCGCCTTCGGGATGTTGGCGGAATCATTGTCTGTGACTTCATCGACATGGAAACGAAGGCGAACAGGGATCGCGTGCTTCAGGAGCTGAGACAGAACTTGTCGCGCGACCGAGCTCGAACGAAAGCATTCGCCGTGAGCGATCTCGGTCTTATTGAGATGACGAGGCAGCGGGTGCGCCAGAGCCACTATCAATCGTCGACAGAAGCCTGCCCGACCTGCGGTGGGTCCGGCCGCGTGCTCACTCCTGAGACCATCGTCCGGCGGATGGAGAGATCCGTAAAGCGCATGGCGGTCGAAGGTCGGAGAGACAATCTTCTCGTGAAGCTGCATCCCGACGTTGCGATGTACGTTCTCGAGCAGGAGCGCGATCTCGCGCAGAAGCTGCAAAAGGCGGCGAATTTCTCGCTCGAGTTCCGCGACGATCCTTTACTAAAGCCGGACGAGTTCAAGCTCGTTGTAAAGGCGCAAGGAAGGGACGTCACCCAGCAGTACGCCATAGCGTAGACTGAACTCCAAAAGAACCGGTTCTGAGATCTCACAACCTCAACGGAACGGGATCCGGGATCTCACAACTGCAACGGAACGGGATGCGGGATGTCAGCGACTAATGATGCGAGTTCTCAGTAACTGCCCCAAGACCGTCCGCTTTGGTCGGAATGCGTTCGCATTTTGCGGCTTCTCCGAGATGGACCGTCTTGCGGCGTTAACTCAGATCTGAGATCTGAGTTTACTGTGACCTCGGATCCCGTTCTTTTGTTCGCGTGCTCGCTACGAATTTTGCAATCCGGCGGGGTTGACCCTCGCCCACCGCGAAGCTAATTTAGAAGGCTATTCTGCCCCACCTAACAGCAACAGCGAACATGACTTACGCAATCATCAGAACCGGCGGCAAGCAGTTCAAAGCCGAGGCCGGAAAGACCATACGAATTCCCACGCTTGTGGGCGAAGCTGGGTCGAAGATCACCTTCGACGACGTGATCCTTGGTTCTGACGGTGATAAAACGCACGTCGGCGCGCCCGGCGTGAAGGGAGCGCGGGTCACCGCCGAAATCGTCAAGCATGGTAAGGGCGATAAAATCGTGGTCTTCAAGCATCGGCGCCGGAAGAACTACGCGAAGAAGCAGGGTCACAGGCAGGCATTCACCGAAGTGAGAATCAAGGATATCGCCTTCGGCAAGAAGAGCGGGGGAGAAAAGTAATGGCGCATAAGAAAGGTGTAGGCTCATCGCGCAACGGACGCGACAGCAATCCGCAATACCGCGGAGTGAAGAAGTTCGGCGGCGAGAAAGTCGTCGCCGGCAACATCATCGTCCGTCAGTGCGGCACCAAGTGGCACCCCGGCCGCAACGTCGGTCTCGGTAGCGATTTCACGATCTACTCTTTGATCGACGGAGTCGTCAAGTTCGAGCACAAGAGCAAGACGCGCTACAAGGTGAGCGTCTATCCAGATGTGGAGACTTCCGCCGCGTAGTCGGCGAGCTCATTCGAAAGCCCCGCGAGGGGCTTTTTTGTTGCGCGACGCATTCGCGAGCGAAACAACCGGCTGTAGAATTGCGTAAGATTTACCAATAACTCACCCGAGACCAAGATGGCGCTACTCGACAGGCTCAAACAGGAACTGGATCGCGCCGGGAAAGCGGCGCAGGATGCATTTGACGACGGCAAAACGCGGCTCGAAGCTTTTCGCACCAGACAGCTTGCCGACAAAGCCGCGCAGGCGCTCGGGTACGCGGTGTTTCGCGCCAAAAAGGGCGGTAGAGATTTGGACGCCGCGACTTACGATCGTCTGAGCGGCACGCTCGACACGCACGACACAGAAGCCGCCCGGCTCGAGGCGGAAATAGAGTTAAGGCGTCAGCAGCCCGCTGCGTCGCGGCCATCGTCCACCAGCACGGGCGACACCGGATCTACTAGTAGCGCGGAGTATCCTGGCTCTCCCAGCTAAAATCGCTTCCGCGAAAAAAAAAGCCTCCGACTTCGGAGGCCTTTTTTTACCCGCTCGTCCGACTACTGCGGCGGGGTATTGTGTGTGCCAGGCAAATTCCGATAACGCTCCATCAGCTCGTCCTGGCGCGTCTTGTCGTGGTATTCGCGACCCCTAACGAACACATGCTCGACTCTCGTCGTGAACTCGAACGGATCTCCGCTCCAGACCACGACATTGCCTTCACGACCCGGTTGAAGCGAACCCACTCGGTCGGCAACTCCAAAAATTTCGGCGGGTGCGAGCGTGACTGCGCGTAGAGCGTTGTCCCACGCCATTCCATACGCGACGGCGTTGCCCGCCTCCTGCTTGATATTTCGGACGTTGAACGCTTCCTCGTCGCCGCCGCCGGCGTTGCCGATCAGCGCAACGGGGACGCCTGCTTTACTCAGTATCCCCGCGTTTTCCTGCCTTTGTCCGAGAGTCGCGAAGCTAGCGGGAATGTTGTTCATCGCACCGGTTAGCACCGGGACATGAGCGGCAGCCAACTTGTCAGCCATCATCCAGGCCTCGGCGCCGCCTCCGATCATCAGTCTAATGTTGAACTCTCGCGCCAGGCGCAGCGCGTCGTCGATATCTGCTTCGCGATCGACGTTGACGACGAGCGGAAGCTTTCCTTCGATCACAGGGATCATCGCCTGCAAATCGAGGCGACTCGCTGAGAAAGTCCGCGTTTGAGCGCGGTCGAACGCCTCGCGGTGCGTTTCGAAAAAACGCGTGTCCTCCAACAGCTCGCGGAGTTTCACCATGAGCTCCCCTCGCGCGCTTGCTCCCGCCGACTGTGGATCGCCAATCTCGGCAACCATTGCGACGGGCGCGCGAACCAGCATGTCGCTGGTCGTTCCTGGGACGACATCCACGAGGGCGGCTTGACCGGCAACCAGGCCGCCGGTCGGCATTACGACGAAGCTCGTGATGCCCTCCTTTCTCGCCGGAGCGAGCATCACCGAATTCGGATTCAGTCCGTCCCAAACAGTGAACGCGGCGGCGATGTTGTCCTTTCCGCGCGCTGACATGTCGCGCGTGTCGCTGACGGCGGCTATCTCCTGCACGCCGAGCTGTGTTGAGGAGTTGACGAAGCCAGGGGTGACGATCTTTCCGGTTGCATCAATCCTCTGCGCGCCAGCCGGGATCGCGACGTTGCTCCCGACCGCGGTGATTCGGCCATTCACGATCACCACCGTTCCGCCTTCGATCGGAGGCCCGCTTACCGGATAAACTTTCCCACCGGTGATAGCGATAGTCTGTGCGCCGACAGGTAATGCGCCAGCGATGATAATCGATAGCGCGATTGTAGCTCGCGAAACGTTCATGGATAATTTCATCTCTTAGTTCCGGTTGAACGGCACGAAGCCGAGCTCGAAGTCGGTGCGCCACTGCTCGGATGGATCGCTGCGATCGTAGAGCAGCGCGCCGTCGATCCATACTTTCTCGGTGCGCGCGTAAACGCTGAATGGATCGCCCGACCATAGCACGACGTCCGCATTCTTGCCCGGCACGAGTGAGCCAATCTTGTCGTCCAGATCCAGGGACCAGGCCGGATTTATTGTCAACCACTTGATCGCCTGATCCTCACTAACCGGAAGTCCGATCTCGGCTCCAGCTGCCATGGCCTTCGCAGCCTCCTGATTCAGTCTCTGAGATCCGGACGGATCGTCGGAGTGAACGATCACCCGCGCTCCGGCATGGTCGACGAGCGCCATGTTTCCCTTGACCGCGTCCATTGCTTCCATCTTGAAACTTCCCCAATCGGCCCAGAGTGATGCACTAATGCCTTCTTTAGCGAGCAGGTCGGCGATCTTGTACGCTTCGACGCCGTGATGGAACGACCGGATCTTGTACCCGAACTCGTGGGAAACGTCGATCATGTCAGCCATCTCGTCGGCGCGATAACAGTGCATGAGGACGAGAATGTTTCCGCGTAAAGCCTCGGCGAGTGTCTCGAGCCCGAGATCCCGAGTGGGCGGATCACCCTTGTGGTCGGCGTTCCATTTGTCCCATTTGCGGCGATAGTCAGCAGCGCGGATCCAGGCAGCGCGGTAGCCGGCCACATTTCCCATTCGGGTGGACGGTCCACCGCGATTGCCGTACACCCTCTTCGGATTCTCACCACAGGCCATCTTCAGTCCGTACTTGGCGCCCGGAAACTTCATCGCCTGCACGGTCCGTCCTGGGACGACCTTCAGAACGACGCTGCGGCCACCGATCAAGTTTGCGGAACCTGGCAGCACCTGCAGCGTCGTTATACCGCCGGCCAGATTTCGTGGAAACTGCGGATCCTGCGGCCATACCGAATGCTCGGCCCAAACCTGGGGCGTCACAGGATTCGTCGCCTCGTTGCCATCACTAAGCGCGTCACCACCAGGAGCCGCATACACACCAAGGTGAGAGTGATCGTCGATGATACCAGGCGTGACGTATTTCCCGGTTCCGTCTATCACTACAGCGTCAGCCGGTGCATTCACCGTTGCACCCACTGCGACAATCTTCCCGTTCTGCATGAAGATCGCGCCGTTTCTTATCATCGGTCCGGCGGCAGTCAGAATGTTGACGTTCCGTATGACTGTGGGACGCGATGGAAACGGTACGTACGTGCTCGGAAAAGGATCTGCGTTCGGCACCGACGTGGCGCCAAGACCAGGGCCGGCTTGAGCGGAATCCCGAGGCGCGGGGCCAGTCGATGTAGATCGAGATGTACTCGCGCAAGCGGTCGCGCCGGCCAGCATGAAACAGAATAGTGCACGCATGTGACTGACTTTCCTCCGGGAATTGGCTTTGGTTCGCGATAAAGTAGCGCCTAGTAGCTGAAGCTGGCGAGATCGCCGATTCGATCCGTGCAGATTGCATCGACGCGCATTTCACTCAGGGTTTTCCATTGCGCTGGATCGTTCGACGTCCAGGCGACGACTCTTGCGCCGGCGGCGTGTGTACGCGCGACGAGGTCTTCGTCGATCGATCCGACTTCTTGCCAGAGATCATTTGCTCCCGTGGCAACGAGAGAGGCCGTCGGGTCGACGTGACGCGCCGTCTCCAGTATCCCGGTGCGAATGGCCGGAAATATCTTCTTCACGTTCTGCACGACGCGGTGATCGAAGGAGTGAACTGCGCACGGTGTGGTCGACTCGCGGATACAGCGCACGACGAGGGGCTCGATATTCGTCGCCTTGATCTCGACGTGCACAAACGCGGCATCCCCAACTGCTTCGAGAACTTCGCCCAATGACGGGACGCGAATCCCGTCCGCGAGCATGAATTCACGAACTTCCGCGAAATCCAGATCGTCAATTGCCCGTTTGCCCATCCATGGCACGCGACCGGCGTGGAATGAGGGGTCATGGTGTACCACCACGACTCCGTCACGCGTAGCGTGGACATCGAGCTCGATGGCGTCTGCTCCGAGCTCCAGCGCGCGAAGATATGCAGGGATCGAGTTCTCTGGCAGCGTGTCGTGAGCCCCGCGGTGGGATATTCGCTCTGGGCCTCTATGCGACGGTGGACTCAGTACTGCCTCGCGGTGGTAGGTTTCGAGACGACGTGCGCGAAGCTATGACGCACGCTGAGCGGGGTCAATTGCCCTTAACAGCGGGTGTGCCGCGGCGTCTACCGAACGAGGCTCCATGACTGCAAGCCCCGAAAACAGGCCGGAAGCGACGGATATGGAGCTCATTGAACGCTGGAAGGCGGGCGACGGCCGTGCCGCGACAAGGCTTGTTGGGCGGCACTCGCAGGCGCTCGCCCGCTTCGCGGTGAGCGCGGGAGAGCGCGATGGAATCGAGGAGCTTGTGCAGGACACGTTCGTACGGGCATTCGCGTCGCTCGATTCGTTTCGGGGCGAAAGCTCTCTCAGAACGTGGCTTTTTACAATCGAGCGCAGACTCATGCTCGATCGGCGTCGAGCCGAGCGGCGAAACAAGGAGACGCTTCCGGTCGAGGAAGCGGACTACGTCAGTGAGTACGGAGCGCTCGATTCGTTGATCGCCGAGGAAGCACAGGAAAGGGTGCGGCGTTCTTTGGCTGCGCTTTCACCCACTCAGCGAGAGGTGTTTACGCTTCGTGTGCAGCAGGGTTTGTCGTATAAGGAGATCGCGGAAGTCGTGGGCAGCACGGAAGGCGCTGCCAGAGTTCACTATCACAACGCGATCCAGAAGGTAAAGGAGTTTCTGACAGATGAATAAATGCGTTGAGGTCGAGATTCAGGAGATGCTTCCGGACCTGCTCCACAACTCGCTCGACACGAGCGAGAGGGCGCGGGTGGAAGCGCATGTCGCTGCTTGCGCGTCGTGCAAGGCCGAGCTGGATGTGCTGCGAATGGTTCAGGCGGCTGCAGTGTTCGCGCCACGCATCGACGCCGACCGCGTTGTCGGTCACATTCCTCCATACCGAGCAATTGTTCCAGTTGCACAGGCACCGGGACGTTCCCGGCTGGTGTCATGGTTAGTCGCTGCGAGTCTCCTTGTTGTCGTCGCAGGCGGAGGCTCTCTGCTGATGATTCAACAGAGTGGCTCGGTCCGTGGC
Source organism: Gemmatimonadaceae bacterium (assembly GCA_050733435.1). Lineage (GTDB taxonomy): Bacteria > Gemmatimonadota > Gemmatimonadetes > Gemmatimonadales > Gemmatimonadaceae > UBA4720. Next base: position 51,802 of record JBOHTB010000138.1, read on the forward strand.
GGCGGTGGCGTCGCACATTTGGATAGCTCGAAGGCGACCAAGTCGGTTGCGATCAATCGTCCGGATGCCGCGCCAAATAATCCCGTCGCGTCGACGGCCGGACCCGTCCACGCGCTCGCTCTTGCAGCGGGCGTCGACGATCTGAGTGATAATGATCTCCGTCAATTGATGACCGATATGAATAACTTCGATGCGCTGCCATCGGCGGAGCCGGAACCCGTCATCTCCGTCGAGACAGGCGACAACACTCCCGGATACTAGCGATGCGAAGAGCGCTTGGAATTGTCTTGTTGACCTTGCTTGCGGGTACGACCGCGGCTGCTCAGCGGACAGCAAATGCCGCCAATCCAAACCGGGCCGCACTCGAGAAACAGTTTCGCGAACGATCGGCAAAGGTCGCGCAGCAAAGACTTGGTCTGACCGATGCGCAGCTCGCGCAGCTCGAGCAGACCAACGCCCGTTATGCGCCCCAGCTCAATCAGCTGGTCGCACAGGAGCGAGACACGAGGCGTCAGCTTAGAACCGAAATGATGGCGGGCAACCAGGCGAACCAGCAGCACGTCAGTCAGCTGATCGACAACTCGATCCGTCTTCAGAAGGAACGCATCAACTTGGTCGAAGCGGAGCAGAAGGATCTGGCGCGGTTCCTGTCACCGACACAACGCGCCGGGTACGCGGCGCTTCAAAATCAGATACGGCGACGCGCTCAGGAGCTTTCGCGCCAAAAGCCGCGGCGGTAGCGCGCGCTCGCTGTGATTCGCTAGAATTGAAGTCGTATCGAGCTCTCGATCGCTCAGACCGGGAGCTCTTTTTTTGCCCAGCGGCCCGACCATGCCGGATCTAGCGCACCACATCTCACACTTGCTTCAGCTCTACACCTATCCGGTTCTGCTCGGCTTGGTGCTACTGGAGAGCCTTGGCATCCCGCTGCCTGGTGAGATCGCGTTGGTCACGGCGGCGGCGTATGCGGCTCACGGTCGTATCTCTATCTACATCGTCATCGTTCTCGGCGCTGCGGGCGCGACTATCGGCGGCGCGCTCGGCTATCTGATCGGACTGAAGGGAGGCTTGCCGCTGGTGGTCCGCTACGGCGGGTACATCGGCGTGCGCCAGTCGCACATAGAAAAGGCGCATGCATTCTTCGAAAAGAACGGGCCGAAGACGATCTTGTTCGGGCGATTTATCGCGCTGCTTCGCACCTGGGCTGCAGTCGTCGCGGGTGCCGCCTGCATGTCTTTCCCGAAGTACGTGATCTACAACACCATCGGCAGCGTCGCGTGGGCGATCGTGTTCGGCCTGCTTGGGTACTACTTCGGCCGCAACCTTCCGCTGCTTGAATTCTATATCGCCCGATTCAGCTTTACGGTGTTCCTGGTCGCGGTCATCGCCCTCGGACTGTTTCTGTTTTACCGGCGAAAGAAGGAAGAAGCATCGCCAACGAGCGAGCTCGAAGCGAATGGCAGTGAGGATGGTCTGGCCTGAGGCCGACGTTGCTCTCTCGTTGGAGCAAATGCCATGAGCTAGATTGGCTTTACGCCCGGGTGGCGGAATCGGTAGACGCAGGGGACTCAAAATCCCCCGGCCATTGGCCTTACGAGTTCGAGTCTCGTCCCGGGTATATAGGCTTAGCTTCTCGGAAGGACTGATGTAGTTCAGGGCCTTTGCGCGGGATGAGTTTCTATCTATCCAAAAACATAGGAGACGCGCTTTCGGCGCGTCTCCTTTATTAAGTGGATGGGCTCAGCGGTCGGGGCTTGTGTGCCTAGCCCACCTGCGGCGATCCCGAGTTAGAGCGATCCAGAACATAGCTCCCCAAACGACCAGCGAAGCAATGTGCAAGGTCTGGTACGTCGGGTCGTCGGGCATGCGGCCCATAGACCTGATCACGTTAATTATGCCGTTCGCTATGGCAGCGATAACGAGAGTTCTGCCAGCAAACGTGGTGACAGCATCGTTTGCCGCCTCCCTCAAAAAGCGAAGCGCGATGGGAATTGTCCCCACGATCACCAGCACAGAGAAAAAGACACCGGCAGTGTCAAAGCTTGCGTTCATTCGAACCTCCTAGTGGAACGGTGTGACGTCATCCCCTCATTGTGTCTTTAGAAGACGTGGCTGGTCGCCGGCGAAACAGGTAGGCATCCTCACAATGATCTCCTTGGAAACGGGTGGGTGAGACGTGCAGGAAAACTTTCAGGCGTCCCAGTTAGGAGGGCCGGCCAGGTTGTGGAGACCATTATTGGAAGAGCTCACCACACACTCTTTCGTGCGTGACATTTTGCACTCGAGCATAAGTGGACTTCACACCCTACTAGCCTGTTCCGGATCGCGAAACGCCTGTTTCGTATCACTAATAGGTCGATTCCTTATCACATCATCCGGGTTTTCACCGTCTCGATGTTCACGAGCTTCGTGGCAAATGCATAGTTATCGCATAACTCGGAGGCGGTCAGCCTGCTCCTGACTCGGCTCGATGCGCCCGCTCAGAAATCACCGACAATTCGGTCGAGTCGATGTCAGCAACTGCGGCGACTTCGGAGAGAGAAGTGAGACCGCCAGGAAGGCGAGGGCGGCTCCGCTGACCAGATACCAAAGACCTCGGCCTCTGCTGGTCGGGTCCGTTCAGTAACGCAGAAAGGACGTGGCACCGATGTTCGGGCGCCTACGTCCTTGTCTGTTCTTCCGGGATTTTTCCCTTCGCTCTCCGCTTCTTACTTCGCCAACGGTTCCCTTCTTACGCGAATAAAAAAGAGTGAGCCGAGGTTTTCTGGCTCACTCTTTTTGTTAAGCGACTCGCGATGTCGGCTGCTCTCCGGGCGCGAGTGCGGGGTCCGGTTTACCGCGCAGTCTCGAATATCCGCGGCGGGTAAGCGCGCGAACTCTCTCCGGCAATTCGTCGAAGTAGGTGTAGAAGACCGGCGTGACGTACAAAGTCACAAGCTGCGAAAACGCCAGACCGCCTACGACCACCACACCCAGCGGCCGACGCGCGTCGGCGCCGGATCCCGTTCCCAAAGCGATTGGTAGCGTCGCCATAAGAGCCGCCATCGTAGTCATCATGATCGGGCGGAAGCGAACGCTCGCGGCCTCGACAATTGCTATCTGGGGCGCGACGTGCTCCGTTCGCTCGCGGTCGAGCGCAAAGTCGATCATCATGATCGCGTTCTTTTTCACGATTCCGATCAGCAGGATCAAGCCGACGAACCCGTATACGTCGAGCTCCATCCGGAAAATCAGCAAGGCGAGCAAAGCGCCGAATGCAGCGAACGGAAGTCCAGTGAGAATCGTCGCGGGGTGGATGAAGCTCTCGTAGAGAATGCCGAGCACCATATAGATGACGAAGATCGCGAGCACCAGAAGCGCGAGCAGACCCTGCTGACTCGCCTGGAACGCCTGCGCCGTTCCTGAGAAGTTCGTGGTGACGGTGGACGGCAACGTCGTGGACGCGGCCGCTTCAACGGCAGCGGTCGCCTGCGATAGCGCGACGCCCGGCGGCGTGTTGAAAGACAGTGTCACCGACGGCAGCTGACCCGAGTGAGTTATCGCGAGCGGGCCGATGTCCTCGCTCATGTTCGCGACGGCGCTGAGCGGGACCAGTCCGCCCTGCTGGGAGCGAATGTAGAGCATGCCGAGCGCAGCGACATCGCGCTGAAACTCGGGGCGCAGCTCCATGATCACCATGTACTGATTTGTCGGCGTGAAAATCGTGGACACCTGCCGGGAGCCGTACGCGTCGTACAGCGCGCTCTCTATCTGTTCGGCGGTTACGCCAAGCGAGGCGGCTCTATCGCGGTCAATCTGAACGATCACCTGAGGATTCGCGATCTGCAAATCGCTGGTCACGTCCTGAATCTGGGGAATGTCGCGCATTTTGGCTTCCATGCGCGCGGCCGCGGAATCGAGAGTTTCGATGTCGGGGCTCTGCAATGTGAACTGATACTGGCTCTTCGACGAGCGGCCACCGATCTGAATAGCGGGAGGTATCTGCATGAACACATTCATTCCCGGAATACCCGACAGCTTGGGACGCAACTCGCTCACGATGTCGTCGGCGCTCGGACGTTGACCTTGCGGCTTGAGGGCGAGAAAAAATCTGCCCTGATTTCCACTTCCGCCGAAGCCCGATCCCACCGAGGACATGTAGCCCGCAACGCTTGGATCCTTCGCGAGAATTGCTGCGACTTGCTGCTGGAGTTTTACCATTTCAGGAAACGACGTTCCTTGTGCGGCTTCCGTTGTAACGCTGATCTGGCCGGTGTCCGCCGTGGGGATGAAACCGGTCGGCACCATCTTGAAGAGCACCACCGTGCCGACGAGCACCGCCAGAGAGAACATCAGCGCGCCGAAGCGATGCTGCATTACCCAGGCGAGGCTCGACTCGTATCGGCCAAGAATTCGCTCGTATATCCGCTCAGTGGCGTTGAACAATCTGCCGTGCGTATGGGAGGGCGGCCGCAGGAACCTGCTCGACAGCATCGGCGTGAGAGTCACGGAGACGAATCCCGACACGAGAATCGCTGTTCCGATGGTCACCGCAAATTCGTGGAACAAGCGACCAATGATTCCGCCCATGAAGAGAAGGGGGATGAACACGGCCGTCAGAGAGGCAGTCATGGCCAGAATCGTAAACCCGACCTCCGCCGACCCATCGAACGCCGCCTGCATCGGCGTTTTACCCATCTCCATGTGTCGGACGATGTTCTCCAGCATCACGATCGCGTCGTCGACGACGAAGCCGACGGCAAGCGTCAGGGCCATGAGTGACAGGTTGTCCAGCGAATAGCCGAACAGGTACATGACCGCGAAGGTCCCGACGAGCGACATCGGGAGCGCGAGGCTCGGAATAATCGTCGCCGATACGTTGCGGAGGAAAATGAAGATCACCATCACGACGAGAAACAGCGTGAGCATGAGTGTGAACTTCACGTCCTTGACCGACTCCTCGATCGGGACGGAGCGATCGTACAAAGTCTTTATCTCGACGCTTGCGGGTATTTCCGAGCGCAGCGACGCGACGAGGGTTTTCACTCCCTGCGCGACCTGCACTGTATTCGTGCCGGGCTGCCGTTGAATGGCGAGCACAACGGCGCGGTCGTCGTCGTACCAGCTCGCAACTTTGTTGTTCTCGACATCGTCCAGGACATTTCCCAGCTCCTCGAGATGGACCGGGGCGCCGTTCCGATACGCGACGACCATCCGCTTGAACTCGCCCGCGTTCTGAAGCTGACCGTTCGCGACGATAGTGGAGGCGCGATTCGTTCCCCAGAGTGTGCCGGTCGGCATGCTCACGTTCTGGGCGGAAATTGCATTCGCGACCTCGTCAATTCCGATTCCGCGATTGGCGAGAGAGGTTGGGTCGAGCTGGATTCTGACCGCGTACTGCTGACCCCCGTACACCTGCACCTGCGCGATGCCCGGAACCATCGAGATCCGCTGAGCAAGAAACGTTTCGCCGTACTCGTCCAGCTGCGAGAGCGGCAGTGTGCTCGACGTCAGCGCGAAGTAAAGAATCGGCGCGTCCGCGGGATTTACCTTCCGGTAGGAGGGCGGCAAAATCCCGAGCGGCAGACTGCGCAACACGCGCGAGATGGAAGCCTGAACGTCCGCCGCCGCAGCGTCGATGTCGCGGTCGAGGTTGAACTGGATCGTGATCGACGTGCTGCCGAGCGTGCTCGTCGACGTCATGTTGTCGATACCGGCGATTGTCGAGAACTGCTTCTCGAGCGGAGTAGCCACTGAAGAAGCCATCGTCTCGGGGCTCGCGCCCGACAAGTTGGCGTTCACGCTGATCGTCGGGAAATCAACCGACGGCAGGTCGTTGACCGGAAGCCGGCGATAGGATGATGCGCCGAAGAACAGAATCCCCAGCATCACCAACACCGTCATAACCGGACGTCGTATGAATAGCGCCGTCATTGGGCAACTCCCTTGATCGTAACCTTCGATCCCGGTACGAGCCGAGATTGGCCGCTAATTATCACTCGGTCTCCCTCCTTCAACCCGCTGGCGATGACGGTGACCGAATCGACCGTGCGAGCAACTCGCACCGGATTCTGCTTTGCCGTGCCCGCGCTGTCGATCGTAAAAACGTAAGTGCCCTGCTGTCCTGTCAGGACAGCAGGCGCCGGCAAGGTGAGCGCGTTGGGATCGACATAAAGCTGCAATACGACGTTCGTGTACAGGCCAGGCCAAAGCGTACCTTCGGGGTTGGCGAACCTTGCCTTCAGGAGCACCGTGCCGGTCGTTGAGTCCACGTTGTTGTCGACGAATGCCAGCGTTCCAGAGAGAGGTACCCCCGAACCCTCCGAAGGAGTCGCGCGCACGAGCAACGCATTGCCTCCGCGATAGTATCTCTGGATCTCCGGAAACTGGCTTTGCGGTACGGAGAATCGGACGAGAATCGGCTGTATCTGGTTGATGACTACGAGAGGCGGCTCGCTGTTGGCCTTGACGAGGTTTCCCTGGCGAACCAGGAGACTTCCAGTGCGTCCCGAGATCGGTGCCCTTATCGTGCAGTTCGCGACATCCAATTCCGCCTTGGCGACGGTCGCGTGATCCGAAGCGACCGTCGCTGCTGCCGAGGCCGCGGCGGCTTCGGCCTGGTCGGCCTGGGACGTCGTCACATAGCCTTCCTTTACCAGCGCAGCATATCGCGTAGCGTCTCGACGTGCGCTCGCCGCCTGCGCTTCGTCGCGAGCAAGCTGACCGCGCGTCTGTCCCAGCACCGCCACGTATGGGCGCGAATCGATCTCGAATAACACCTGTCCCGCCTGCACTTCCTGTCCTTCCGCAAACGTCACCCGATTGAGAATCCCGCTTACCTGAGATTCTACGGCGACCGTTTGCATCGGTTCGGCGACGCCATTGGCCGTCACGAGATACGGAACCGGGGTCCGCTTGACGGTGGTGACGCTCACCGGGACCTTCGGCTGGTGCGGCGCATCTGATTTGGAGCAAGCACTCCACAGACACGCTGCGAGTGGGAGTCCTACGACGGCGCGCAGGGCGAAGTAAAAGTGGGTCGCGGGGCGCGATTTATTTGACATTACGGGCGAATCGTTTGTTGCGGACGCGCGAGCGTATCCGGAGTGATCGAGAAAGGCGTGTCGCCTCTCACACTGAGAACGCCCGCGTCGCAAGCGAGCTGTGCGAGGGAACTGTACCACTGCCACCTGGACTGAACTTGTTGTGCTCTGGCGTTTGCGAGTGCCGTCTGGGCGGTGAGAAGATCGATGATGCTCCCGACGCCTTCGCGATATCTCCCCGTAGCGACGTCAACCGACTGCTGAGCGCTCGCCAACAGGTCGTCTGCGGTCGCCACACGTTGCTCGGCCGTTTGCAGAGCGTAGTACGAGACGAATACTTGTGTTACCACATTTTGGCGCGTCTGATCCGCTAATGCCGAAATTGCCTCGGCCTGCGCACGGGCCGCAGCGACCTGGTACTGATGCGAGAAACCGTTGAAGATCGGAATCGACAGGCCCAGAGTGACACCGTAGGAAGGGCCCGCGAAAACCGGCGGCTGGGAATAATTGCGAGCGGCATTTCCGCTGAGCGCCAGTGAGGGAAGCTCGGCGGATCTCGCGACGCGTATCTGCGCCGCAGCCGCGGCTGCCTGGGCACGAGCGGCGGCCAGATCTGGGCGGTTTCTCAGCGCCTCGTTTATGACCGAATCGACACTCTGTGAGATCGCGCCGACCGGAATCGCCGAAGGAAGTGGTGCAAGATCGAAAGGGAGGTTCGCCGGAAGTCCGAGCGCGGCGGCAAGTCCACCACGCGCCGCCTGCAGGTTGCCCTGGATCGTTTCGAGATTCAGCTGCTCCTGCGAGAGCGCCGTCTTTGCCTGAAGCACGTCCGCGATCGTGGCGAGACCGACCTTGAACCGCTGCTGCGCGGCGGTTAGTGCCGCCTGTGCTTCGGCTATTGCCGAGCGCTGTGCGCCCAGAAGCGCGACGGTCGCCATGTAGTTGAAGTACGCCGCCTCCGCCTGAAGCACAGTGTTTTGAATCGTCGCGTTGTGGGTGAGGCTGGCCGCGAACAGATCCTGCCTAGCTGTCTCGATGGATCCGGATCGACCACCAAAGTCCAGGAGGAGATAGTTGAGCGTAACGCTCGGTCCGTACTCCGTCCTCTGACCCGCGGGACGTCCGATAGTGGCCGGTGATTTTGTCCGCGATAGCGAAAAATTGCCGCCGAAAGTCGGGAAGTACTGTCCGCGTGCGGAGCCGAGGAGATCGGCGGAGGCACGTGCCTGTGCCCACGAGGCTCGGGTGGCTGGATTGTTTCTTAGCGCGAGATCGACGACGTCGGCGAGCGAAAGGCGCTGAATGCGCTGCTCGAGATCCGGAGGGACTGCGAGCGATGCCGCCGGCGTGACGAGCGACTCGGGTTTGATCGCGCCCACGGGAACTTTCCACGGGACGTTGGGAGCGGGGGGCGCGGCGGGTACACCGCTTACACGGGGAGGACCCATTTCGCACGCCGCCAGGATCAATGTAAGAGCACAAAAACTACTTTGACGGATTCTATAGAGGTCGGGCATTATTCCCAATACGGAGTTCAGACGCTTTCTGCTGGTTTTGTGCGCCGGTCGCTTTCACTAGATTTGGCGATTCGCACCGAGAATTCAGAAAACAATGACGAAGTATAAGTTCGCCAAGGTCCCGCCGCGCGGCGAAGCGATCGAATTCAAATCAGGCGCTCTCAAGGTGCCGGATCATCCGATAGTCCCTTTTGTCGAGGGCGACGGAACCGGACCGGACATCTGGCGCGCATCTGTTCGCGTTTTCGACGCCGCGGTCGAGCGCGCGTACGGTGGCGAGCGGCGAGTCGCATGGATGGAGGTATTTGCAGGCGAGAAATCCTTCAAGCAGTTCAACGACTGGCTGCCCCAGGAAACGGTCGATGCGATGCAGGAGTTTCGCGTGTCGATCAAAGGGCCGCTGACGACGCCTGTCGGCGGCGGAATCAGATCGCTGAACGTCACGCTCAGACAGGTGCTCGATCTCTACGCCTGCATCAGACCCGTTCGGTATTTCGAGGGGGTCGGGGCGCCGGTGAAGGAGCCACAGAAGGTGAACGTCGTCATCTTCCGCGAGAATACCGAGGATGTCTATGCGGGCATCGAGTGGAAGGCGGGATCACCCGAGGCGGAGAAATTAGCGGCTTACCTGCGGAAGGAATTCAAGGTAGACATCCGCGAGGGATCGGCACTCGGCGTGAAACCGATGTCGGAATTCGGCTCCAAGCGCCTCGTCGAGATGGCAATCCGCTACGCGATTTCGAAGGACAAGGAGTCCGTTACTCTGGTGCACAAGGGAAACATCATGAAGTTCACCGAGGGCGCCTTCCGCGATTGGGGTTACGAAGTGGCTCGCGAGAAATTTCCGGAAGACACGTGCACAGAGGCGGAGCTCGCGAAGGGTGGTCCAACCGCTCGTGCGGACGCCGTAGTGATGCGCGACAGAATTGCCGACTCGATGTTTCAGCAGCTTCTGCTGCGTCCGGCGGAATACTCGGTAATCGCGACGCCGAATCTGAATGGCGATTATCTCTCGGATGCGGCAGCGGCGCAGGTTGGCGGTCTTGGAATTGCGCCAGGCGGGAACGTTGGCGACGGGGTCGCCGTGTTCGAAGCAACGCACGGCACTGCTCCGAAATACGCAAATCTCAACAAGATCAATCCAGGCAGCGTGATTCTCTCCGGCGTCATGATGTTCGAGTACATGGGCTGGAATGAGCCGGCGCAACTCATCGTGAGGGGAATGGAGAACGCGATCAAGTCGAAGCGAGTCACCTACGATCTTGCGCGGCAGATGCCTGGCTCGACCGAGGTCTCGACGTCGGATTTTGGCGATCAGGTGATCGCGGGAATGAAGAGCTAGCTCGTGCTCGCCGTCAGCATCAACTCGGTAAATCCCGCTGAAGTCGGGACTGCATTGCTCGTCGTCGCGCTGGGTGAAAATCCGACACTAGCCGGAATCGCCGCGCTCGACAGCGCGACCGAAGGCGCACTCGGCAGAATGATAGAGATGAAAGACTTTCGCGGCTCGCGCGACGAGACGCTTCATCTGACTGGAGTCGCTAAGGGCCCGCGAAGGTTGCTTCTCATCGGAATGGGAAACGTGACGGACCGGAAGTCCGCGTTCCGGCGGGCGGCAGCTCTCGCCGCGCGGAACGCTCAGCGCCTGGGCGTCGGTGAGATGGTGTGGTACGCTGGGCAAATCACCCCTGAGGAGACCGAGTCGATCACCGCCGGCTTGATCGCCGGTGCATGGGAATATTCTGACCTCAAGTCGCCCGTGCCCGAAGCCGAGCGACGAAGGCCACTCGAGAAGGTGACGATCATCACCAGCAACACCGACGACAGTCGACGCGGCCTGGCCAACGGACAAGCGATTGGGTCCGGTCAAGCGCTCGCTCGACGACTAGCGATGATGCCGGGAAATCTCTGCACGCCCGATTTTCTGGCGCAGACCGCCGCGGACATCGCGAAGCGATACGGCATGGGCATCACGATTCTCGGACGGCGCGAGATGGAAGCGGAGAAGATGGGCTCGTTCCTCGCCGTCGCTCAGGGGACGCCGCAGGAACCCAAGCTGATCGCGCTCGAGTACAAGGGCGGACGGCCGAACTCAAAGCCTGTAGTTCTCGTTGGCAAGGGACTCTGCTTCGACAGCGGCGGAATCTCCATCAAGCCAGCTCAGGCAATGGAGTTCATGAAGTTCGACATGTGTGGCGCCGCTGGAGTGCTCGGCACATTCGAGGCAATCGGTCAGATGAAACCGGAGGTAAATGTCGTCGGAATCGTGGGAGCAACCACGAACATGCCCTCCGGCACGGCGATGAATCCCGGTGATGTAGTGAAAGCGCACAACGGCAAGTCGATCGAGATCATCAACACTGACGCGGAAGGGCGCCTGGTTCTGGCGGACTGCCTGTCGTATGCGCGTCGGTTCGATCCGGATGTCGTGATAGATGCGGCGACGCTTACGGGCGCCTGCGTCATCGCGCTGGGCCACACTGCGAGTGGCGTTTTTTCGTCTGACGATGCACTCGTCGCTGAGATTCTTGCGGCCGGCAAGCGAGCTGGTGAGCCGGGCTGGCCGCTGCCACTCTGGGATGAATACAAGGATCTTATAAAGTCGGACGTGGCAGACGTCAAGAATTCGGGTGGACGCCCCGCGGGAGCCGTCACTGCGGCGATGTTTCTTCGTGAGTTTGCCGACGGGTATGCGTGGGCTCACCTCGACATTGCTGGCACCGCGTATTCCGAGACAGACCTGGTGACTATTCCCAAGGGACCGACCGGAGTTCCAACGGGTACTTTCATCGAGTTCATTCGCGGGAGAATTCGCTGAGAAGGTCGCTGGAGCCACGCTTCAATTCAGCCCGCCTCGGCCTTCTGGTCGGGGCGCTTTTGTACGCGGCCGCGCCGAGCGCGAGCGCCCAGGTAGTTCCGCCACCCGCGAGCGAAATTCCGATTCCCGTAAAGCCAAAAACCGATTCGGGGCCGGACACCGTGAAAGTCGACACGATCAAAGCTCCGATCAGTCGCTTCGCGGATCCTCTCACATACGAGATCGGCCCTCAGTACGACTGGGATCGTGAGCAGCTCTTTGCCACTGGCGCGCTCAGCCTGATCGACCTGCTCGACAGAATTCCGGGGCTCACGACGTTTCGATCGGGATGGCTGTCGACTCCGCAAACGGCAACTTTCGACGGCGATTTTCGCAGAGTACGAGTATTTTACGACGGCATCGAGCTGGACAACCTGGACAACTCGGGCGGCGGCGTTCCCGACTTGTCCAAGATTCCACTTTGGACCCTCGAGCACCTGACTATCGAGCGGACCGCCACCGAGCTCAGGCTGTACATACGGAGCTGGCGTGTGAGTAACACCGACCCCTACACGCAAGTCGATGTCGCGACGGGGAACGAAGACACGAATCTTTACCGCGGATTCTACGGAAAACGCTACGACAACGGTGCCGACCTTCAGCTGGCAGGACAGCAATACGGCGTTGCGAGTCCGCGCTTCGCAGGGAGCGGTGACGCACTTTCGCTTCTTGGGAGATTGGGAATCGCGCGGCCTGGCTGGAGCGTCGATGCCTTCGTCAACAAGACGCACGCGACCCGGGACATCGAGCGCCCTCTAGCCGTATTCGGGCGGCCGCCAGTGCTCGGCCTCGATGCAACAAACACCAATGCATATCTTCGCGCTGCGATCGGCGCTGTTGGCGACGGTCCATGGTTACAGCTCACCGTTGCTTCGCTGGGCTTCAAGGGAGCTACGGCCCCCGATCGAAATCCCGCGGCGACAACTCAGCCAGACACGCTGGAGCGTAGAGCGTCCGAGACGCAGTACATCGCAACCGCCGGTATCACGCGCGGGGCCGCACGGGTGGAGCTGAATGACCGCGTTCGCGCAATTGCCGGAAGTGCGACGAATTCGTTTTCCGGCCGGCTCGATCTCGCAACGCCCGTTGGACTGGTGAGTGGCTTCGCCGAGAGAGACGGATACCTGGGCGAGACGAATGCGGATGTAGGCATCCGCGCGGAGCCGCTTCCATTCCTTGCGCTTTCTGGTTCGGTCGCGCGCTCGGGGTCGAGCTCGGGAGGGTCATCTGGTCTCGCGGCAACGACGAGCGCACGCGGCGAAGTCGGACTTCGTATTTTGGGGCCGTGGATCTCCGGAGGATTGCTCACGACGACCAAGTCAGCCGGACTTGCGCCTCTCGTGTACGATACCCTGTTACTTCCCACGCCGGCCGGAACGTCGACTGCTTCGACGATCTCGATTCGCGGTCCCCTTGGTCGTGGCTTCGGCATCGACAGCTGGCTCGTACGTTGGGACGACAGCCGACCTTATCAGCCGCAGTACCAAAGCCGGTCCGAGATCAATTTCAGCAACAATTTTCTTGGAAAGTTTCCGAGAGGCGATTTTGAGCTTCGGTTGTCCGGCGTCTACGAGTACCGCGGCCACACGATCTTTCCGCTCGCTGCGGGAGACATTCAGGCTGACGTCGCACGGACCGTATCGGGAATGATCGAGATTCGGATTCTACGCGCGGTAGTGAGTTACCAGCAGCGTAACATCCTGGGCTATCCCTATTTCGTCGTGCCGGGATTCGAGATGCCGAGAGTCCTCGCAATCTACGGCGTGAGATGGTATTTCTGGAATTGACAAACCCCTTGTCGCGCCGTAACATAGCCCGTCTCACATGATATCCAGCATGACGGGGTTCGGCGCCGCCGATGGACTGGTCGGAGATGCGCGAGCCAGCGTAGAGATCAGAACGGTGAACCACCGGTTCTTCAGCCCGAATCTGAAAATCCCGGCGACGTTCGCGCGGTATGAAGGTGAGATCCGCGAGATCCTGCGGCAAAAAATCGCGCGTGGACACGTGACGCTGTTGGCGCACGTCGGTGCCGACTCGACTGCGGAAGCAGTGATCGACGAAAATAAGCTCGCGCGTTATCTCTCGACGCTGAAAGAGCTGAAGAAAAAGCACGGTCTCGTCGGCGAGCTGGATATAGCAACGCTGCTTCGGCTACCCGACGTAATCGCGCAGCCTGAGGATGAGGTTGATGCGGGCGCCGGTGAGGCGCTTGTAAAAATCGTCATTGCCGCGGCCGACAATCTCCTCGCTATGCGACGGGCAGAGGGTTCGCAGCTCTCGAGTTTCCTGCTCGAAAGAGCGGCGGCTGTGGAGGGCCGGCTCGCGAAGGTCGAACAGCGCGCTCCAATACGTCTGACGGAGCATCACGAGAGGGTGAAACGCACAGTCGCCGAGCTGCTGGAAGGAGTCGCGCCAGATCCGCAACGCATCGCTCAGGAAATCGCCCTCCTCGCGGACAAGCTCGATGTGGCGGAGGAGTTGGACAGATTCCGATCGCACCTTACTGTATTTCGCGAGACGATTGAATCGAACACCAACGAACCGGTCGGAAAGAGACTGGGCTTCATTCTCCAGGAGATGGTCCGCGAGGCGAACACAATCGGAAGCAAGGCTAACGATGCGCTAATCCTCCAGGAGGTCATCGGCATCAAGGAAGAGCTGGAGCGGATCCGGGAACAGGTCGAGAATCTGGAGTAATGCCTTTCCCCATCATCTTGTCTTCACCTTCTGGCGGCGGAAAAACCACGATCGCCCACGAGCTATTGGCTCTGCGCGATGACGTCGGGTATTCAGTCTCGTGCACTACGAGGCCGCCCCGCGAGGGAGAAGTGAATGGTCGCGACTACCATTTCAGATCTGTTGGCGATTTTCGGCGCGGCCAGGACGCGGGAGAATTTGCCGAGTCGGCGGAAGTGCACGGACATCTTTACGGTACGCTGCGCCGAGAGGTAGCCAGGGTCCTCGCCTCCGGCAGGCACGTGATCATGGACATCGATGTCCAGGGAGCGCGGCAGTTTTCCGCGGCTTTTCCCGAGTCGGTACTGATCTTCATCCTCCCTCCGTCGCCGGATGCCCTGGTGGACCGGCTGCTGGCGAGGGGCACTGAAGACAGAGATTCGCTGATCAGGCGATTCAGAAGTGCCAAAGACGAGCTAAAGGCGATAGATTTGTACCAGTACGTGGTGATCAACGACCGTGTCGAGAGCGCCGTTGCTTCCGTGTCGAGCATAATCGATGCGGAGGGTCTGAAACGCTCACGCAGTGACGGCCTGAATTCACTTCTTCGAGACCTCGAGGACGGAATACAGCGCGCGATAGATCTTTATTCAACGAGGAAGTAATGCAGGTTTTCATTCCCAACGAAGTGGCCAAGCACGCAACCAACAAGTACCTCGGCGTTTTGGTGGCGGCGAAGTACGCTCGCGTACTCAACGAGTTTCCGCGCGACCGATCAGCGCCGGGCGAAAAGAAGTTGACCACGCGCGCTCTCGAAGAGCTCACCGAAGGTGAGGTCGAGTATCGCGTCATCCCGCGTCGCCGCACGGAGTAGTTACCGCGCGTCCCTATGAGGGCAGCCGCATCCTCCTCGGTGTAACGGGGGGCATCGCCAGCTACAAGTCAGTGTGGCTGGCGCGTTTGCTTACACAGGCTGGTGCGGAAGTAGATGTGGTGATGACCCGCGCGGCGAGAGAATTCGTCGGGCCAATCACGTTTGAAGCAGTGACCGGCCGTCCCGTTCACACGGAGATTTTCGGCCCGGGCCACGCTCTCGACCACATAAAACTTGCGCGGGCAGCGAAGGTCATCGTCGTAGCTCCCGCCACAGCCGACTTTGTTGGTCGAGCCGCGCATGGTCTCGCCGACGATCTCCTCACTGCGTGCCTCCTCGCCGCGGAATCGAAGATCCTTCTCGTTCCGGCGATGAACGATCACATGTGGGCGCACGCGCAAACCCGCCGCAATGTCGAGCAGGTGCGCTCGCTCGGCTACGACGTAATGGAACCAGCATCGGGCGCGCTGGCTGTTGGCGAGGGGAGTGGACCCGGTCGGATGCCGGAGCCCGAAGAGATCATGAGCCGGATTGGTCGCCTGATCCAGACAAAATCATCTCTCAGCGGGAAGAAGGTTGTCGTTACCGCCGGCGCGACCCGCGAGCCGATAGATGCCGTCAGGTTCATCTCCAATTACAGCAGTGGAAAGATGGGAATTGCAATCGCGCGTGCTGCATGGCGGCGCGGATCCGACGTAACCCTTGTGGCTGGTCACGTCGATGTGACGCTTCCTTCCGAGCTGCCGACGATTCAGGCGACGACGGTCGCCGAAATGTCCCGCGCGGTTGCCAAATTGCTTCCAGGTGCCGATGTGCTCGTGATGGCGGCGGCGCCGGCCGATTTTCGTCCAACCGCGCCTGCAAAGGGGAAGATCAAGAAGGGAAGCCGAGTCCCGAAGGTCGAGTTAGAGGAGACAGAGGACATTCTCAAGTCGACCATCCCGAAGCGAAAGAAAAAAAGCATCGTCGTTGGATTCGCGCTCGAGACAACCGACGGGATCAGAAATGCGCGCGAGAAATTGAAATCCAAGGCGCTCGACATGGTGGTCCTCAACGATGCTACAGAGCCGGGCGCAGGTTTTGGCGTCGATACCAATCGTGTGACGGTTATTTACAGGGCTGGTAAAGAGGAAGCTCTCGATCTCATGTCCAAGACGGATCTCGCAGAGGTGCTCCTCGACCGCGTCGAAGAGCAATTGAGTGGACGCTAGAGATCTGCTGCGGCGGTACCTGGAGCAGCGCCGCGAGCTGGGAGAGTCCGAGCTGGTTCTGGATTCTCTACACGTAGAAGATGTCATGCGTCTCCTGGGAGCTCGTGGCGGATTTGACACAAGTCTCCGGGACGTCCCAGGCATCAGAGAGACCGCGAAAAACTCCTCGGGGGACTGGCGCAGTTCTCTTCGCGAAGCTGGCGTGAATGTTGACGCGCCAGAGACCGCGGCACCGCCTCTATCAGAGGTCGTCAGAGAGCCCGCGGACGCTTCGGCCAAAATCAGCGAAGACATGGCATTCAAGAAAGGCATCGTCGTGACGCCCGACGAGGCGGAGCTAGTCCCGTCGGCGATTCAGAAACTCGATTCTCTGGATGAAGTCGCGAAAAAGGTTCAGAAGTGCACACGCTGTCCTCTGTACGAGACTGCCACGCAGTCAGTGCCGGGTGAAGGCGATCCAAAAGCAAAACTCGTTTGCGTTGGCGAAGCACCCGGCGCCAAAGAAGACGAAACGGGCCGGCCGTTCGTCGGTCAGGCCGGGCAGCTTCTCACCAAGATCCTCGCCGCGATCGAGCTCACTAGAGAGCAGGTTTTCATCGTGAACGTGCTGAAGCACCGTCCGCCAGGAAATCGAAATCCCCGCCCCGAAGAAGTGCTCGCCTGCAGTCCGTACCTGATTCGCCAGCTCGAGCTCATCAAGCCTAGAGTGATCGTCGCGTTCGGGACCTTTGCGGCGCAAACACTATTGCAAACCAAGACCCCGATAGGACAACTTCGTGGCCTCGTCCATCGGTATCATGGAATACCGCTGATAGTCACTTACCATCCCGCCGCGCTGCTACGCAATCCGGCCTGGAAACGCCCAACCTGGGAAGATGTCAAGCTCGCCCGTAGAATTCTCGATAGCGCCTCCCGTTCGTGACCCTTACAAGGATCGACGACCGCCTTACTCCGAGGACGCGGAGCAGGCGGTCCTTTCCGCCATGCTCATGGACCCGGACGCCATCCTCCGCGCGACCGAGTTTCTCGACGACACGATGTTCTACCGCGAGGGGCATCGGCGAATTTTTCGGGCGATGGTCGCCCTTTCGGAGCGCGGCGATGTAGTCGATCCACTCACTCTCTCCGAGGAGCTTCAGCGGTCCGGCTCGCTCGAGTCGAGCGGCGGCAAGGATTACATCGGGTTTCTGGTCGACGCGGTCCCGACGGCGGCAAACGTCGAGTATCATGCGAAGATTGTTCGCGAAAAAGCCCTTCGGCGTCGATTGATCGAAGTCTCCACCGCAATCGTGGCCGAGGCGTTCGAATCGGCTTCAGCGGCGACGGAGCTGCTCGACGAGGCAGAGCACAAGATCTTCGAGGTCAATCAGAGCCGTGGCTCTGAGGGCTTCATGCGCATCAAGGAGCTGCTCTGGCCCACGATGGAACGAATCGAAGAGATTCAACGTGGCGGCGGTTCGATTACGGGCGTTGCGAGCGGGTTCAAGGAGCTCGACGAGCTCACCGCAGGTTTCCAGGCTTCGGATCTGATCATCATCGCCGCCCGACCGTCGATGGGAAAAACTGCATTCGTTCTCAACATCGCCCAAAACGCTGCCCTGGATAACAACGTTCCGGTAGCATTCTTCTCGCTGGAGATGAGCAAGGAGCAGCTCGTGCAACGTCTGCTCACATCCGAGGGACGAGTTGATGCGCAGCGCCTGCGGAAAGGAAAACTACACGACGAAGAGTTCGTGAGGCTTGGCCGAGCGGCGGGAATCCTCAGTCACGCGCCGATCTGGATCGACGATACGCCGGCGATGACCCTGCTCGAGATGCGGTCGAAGGCGCGGCGTCTCAAGATGGAGCACAATATCGGGATGGTCGTGCTGGACTATCTGCAGCTGATGCAGGGCCCCACCAATACCGAGAGCAGACAGCAGGAAATCAGCTACATCTCGCGCTCTCTCAAGGCTCTCGCGCGCGAGCTCCGAATTCCGGTCGTCGCGCTGTCGCAGCTATCTCGAGCACCAGAGCAGCGAACCGGTGAGAATAAACGTCCGCAACTCTCCGACCTCCGCGAGTCGGGCGCGATCGAGCAGGACGCCGATCTGGTCATGTTCATCTACCGGCAGGAGATGTACGACGGGCCGACGGATAAGGATGGAAATTCGCTCGAGGGGCGCTCCGAAATAATCATCGGTAAACAGCGCAACGGGCCAACCGGCTTCGTGAATCTGTACTTCAACAAGACCTATACGCGCTTCGAGAATCTGTCTCCCCGCCTAGCGACATAGTGAGCCCGAAAGCAAAAACCATTTACCGCTGCACCAATTGTGGAGCGGATCACCCGAAGTGGGCGGGACGCTGCGATATCTGCGGAGAATGGAATTCGCTCGTCGAGGAGATGGCTAGCGCCCGCGCTTCGATTAGCGCATCTGGCCGGCGCGTAGCCGGGCAGAAATCGATGTCAGAGGGCGGAAGCGTTGCGCCAACACCGAGACTTCGCGATGTAAAGAGCTCTCAGGGCAGACGCCTCCGCACGGGCATCAAGGAATTCGATTTCGTGCTCGGTGGCGGAATCGTTCCGGGCTCGATGGTTCTTGTCGGTGGTGAGCCCGGAATCGGCAAATCGACTCTGCTCCTTCAGGTAGCGGGAAAGCTCGAGGAGCTCGGCCATTCCACCCTCTACGTGTCAGGCGAGGAATCCGCCCTCCAGGTGAAACTGCGCGCCGAGCGGCTGCACGGATCCGCCGAAGACGTCTCGCTACTGAACGAGACGCTGCTCGAGACGATTATCGCCACGGCCAGCTCGCAGAAGCTCGATGCTGTGATCATTGATTCCATCCAGACCATTTTCACGAGCGATCTGGAGGGCGCACCCGGTAATGTAGGACAGGTGCGTGAGTGCGCCGCCCGTCTGATGCGATTCGCGAAGGAAACCGAGACTACGGTTTTCGCGGTGGGACACGTCACCAAGGGCGGGGGAATCGCCGGACCGAAAACGCTCGAGCACATCGTCGACACCGTGCTGTACTTCGAGGGCGAGGGAATGCTGGAGCATCGCGTGCTCCGCGCCACGAAGAACCGCTTCGGCAGCGTCGATGAGATAGGCGTCTTTCGCATGACAGAAGAAGGTCTGATAGCGGTCGAAAATCCTTCCGAGCTTTTTCTTGGTGATCGGCTCAACAATTCCTCGGGAAGCGCGGTCACCGCGCTGCTGGAAGGATCGCGCCCGGTTCTGATCGAGATTCAGGGGCTGGCTGCGAAAGCAGGCTACGGCACACCGCAGCGCGTGAGCACTGGTTACGATGCTCGGCGCCTCGCTCTCCTGCTGGCGGTTCTGGACAAACGCGCAGGATTGTCTTTTTCCCAGCTCGACGTCTTCCTCAATGTTGTCGGCGGCGTCCGGATGCAGGAACCGGCTGGAGATCTTGCTGTAGCAAGCGCGCTCGCGTCGAGCGTGTACGACAAGTCGGTCGCAAGCTCCGCGATTTTCCTCGGCGAAGTCGGGCTTGGCGGCGAGATCAGACCGGTTTCACAGGCTGAGCGGCGATTGGGTGAAGCCGCAAAAATGGGAATGACGGTAGCCTACATGGCAGAGCGAGGAATACCAAAGCGCCCCGCGCGGGGGATAGACATCGTTGGCGTCCGCACGATCAACGACCTTTTCCGGCAACTGTTCCACGCATAGATGAAACGCGACGTCGGCGTGATCATAGTCGCCGGAGGCAGCGGGTCGCGCACAGGCTCCAAGGAGCTCAAGCAGTTCCGCTGGGTAGCGGGAAAGCCGATGCTGCTCCACAGCCTTCAGACGTTCCAGGCGCAGCCGGAAGTAGCGATGGTGGTTTGCGTTCTCCCGCGCAACTACGTCGCCGACCCGCCGCCGTGGATCTTCCAGAGCGATTCTGATCGGCTCCTCCTCTCGCTCGGTGGAAGACATCGCGGTGAGTCTGTGGCGAATGGCCTCGAAGATCTTCCCCCGGAGTGTGAGATCGTAGTCATCCACGACGCCGCTCGACCGCTCGTCGACGCTGAGACTATTCGTCGAGTGATCGAGGAAGCCCGAAGAGGCAACGGCGCTGTTGCGGCGCTTCCGTTGGCGGACACGCTCAAGCGAGTGGACTCGACAGGACGGGTTACGGAGACGGTCGACCGCTTTGAGCTATGGCGCGCGCAGACGCCGCAGGCTTTCCCGCGATCGGTGATCGAGCGTGCATACCGCGAGGCGCGCGCCGCGGACAGAGTTGCCACCGATGACGCCGCCCTCTGCGAGCATATCGGCTTGCCGATAGTGGTCGTCCGAGGCAGCGAGCGCGCGCACAAAATCACCGAGGAAAATGATTTCGCGTTGGTGGAGGCGCTGAGTATCTTCCGCGAATGAAACCGCAGTCGATGGTCGTCCCATTCTGGTCGCCCCAGGAAGTCGAGGCCTCGATCAACGGAACCCTTGCGCATCTCGCGGCCGGTAAAGTCCTCGCGTACCCGACAGAAACAGTTTATGGATTTGGAGGTGCCGTCGACGAGCGCTCTGTCCAGCAGCTTGTGAATCTCAAAGGACGACCGCCGGGCAAGCCGTTTCTCCTGCTTGTTGCAGCGAGCGAAATGATTACCCGACTTGGATTGCACCTGACAGGCTACGCGTCGATGTTCGCCGCTCGCTTCTGGCCGGGGCCACTCACGCTCGTACTCCCGGGTGGAGAGAAGCGCGTTCCCGATACGCTTCGCGGCCCGGAGGGTGGCGTGGCTGTGCGATGGACTCCACACCGCTCGCTGGCGCGGCTCATTCTGGCGCACGGCGATCCGATCACGTCGACCAGCGCCAACCGACCTGGTGTTCCACCCGCAACGTCGGCCGACCAAATTGTCGCGCAATGGACGGACCCGATCGCCCGCGGCCTGCTCCGCGTTTTGGACGGTGGACGACTGCGTGAATCCGAGCCATCAACGGTGGTCGATTGCACTGGTCGACTGCCGCGCGTGATCAGACCGGGTGCCATACGCGCGTCCAAGCTCCGTGAGAGCGTGCCGGATCTTGTCGGAGATGCCTGACCCATGAATCTCCTGTTCGTTTGCAGCGGCAACACTTGCCGAAGTCCGCTCGCGGAGGCGCTCGCGAGGAAAGTCGCGGCAAGTCGGGGCATTGAGGACATCGCGATCTCGAGCGCTGGAACTAACGCTGTCGAAAACGTTCCGGCGACCGACGAAGCCCTGCTCGTGGGGATGGAGCGCGGTCTCGATCTCACCGGACATCGGTCGCGACAGCTCACACCGGCAATTGTCTCAGAGGCAGACCTCATTTTCGTAATGACGCCCGGACACCTCGAACAGGTCAAGCAGATGGGAGGCCGAGGAAAGGTGCACGTGATCGACGAGTACGCGTCCGGCGCGACGGACAAGGGAATCAGCGATCCCTATGGAGGCGACCTCGAGGCATACAGAAACACAACCGACTCACTCGAAGACGAGCTCGAGAGACTTTTTGACCGTCTTCAGAGCTGACGCCGTCAGAACACCCGCGGTCAGTCCGCGACGGCTGGTTCTGGTTGGTCACCCGGTTGCCCATTCACTTTCGCCGATTTTCCAGAATGCCGCGCTCGAGGCCGCGGGACTTTCCGTCTCCTACGAGGCAATCGACGTCGAGCCGTCGAGTGTCAAATCGATTCTCGAGAGCTTCAAAGAGTCGGGCGTTGCCGGCAACGTTACCATCCCGCACAAAGTTGCAGTGCACAACGCCTGCGACGATCTGACCGAGCTCGCGGCGCGGGTTCGTGCCGTGAATACCTTCTGGGTCGACTCCGGCCGTCTCGTCGGCGACAACACCGACGTCGCCGGCTTCACCGCCGCGGCGGCTGCTCTCCTGCAAAACGACTTTCGGTCGGCCCGTGTGGTGATTCTCGGTGCGGGCGGCGCCGCTGCAGCGATCCTTGCCGCGGTAACAGATTGGCCTGCAGCCACCGCCACCGTCGCTTCCCGTGATTTCGATCGAGCTCTCGCCCTCGCTCGGCGATTTCCCGATGTGGGACGCGCTGAAATGGACATGGGTCGTGCGTTGTCCGCCGCGACATTGGTTGTCAACGCTACTCCGATCGGCCAGTACGACAACGCTCATCCAATCGATCTCGAGAAGGTCGCGCCCGCGGCGGCTGTCATGGATCTCGTCTACCGCCGGGGCGGCACGGCATGGGTGAAATCGGCCAGAGAGAAAGGGTTTCGAGCGGCGGACGGGCTCGAGATGCTGATCGAGCAGGGAGCGCTGTCCTTCAATCGGTGGTTCGGAATCCAACCGGACCGCGAAGTGATGCGCCGCTCGGTGTCGTAGCCCATCGCCTTCAGGTTCCCCGGATTGCGGAAGGGTGGGGCGGTGTGCTCGACTTGCTGTTGCCGCGAGTCTGTGTTTCGTGTGGTCGACTCTTGTCGAGGCGCGAGCGCGGAATGGTTTGCCACCTCTGCTGGTCTCGGCTCCCACTGCTCGGATCACCGCAGTGCGGTCGGTGCGGTCACCCGCAGGTCTCCGCCGGGTGTCAGTGGTGCGATCTTCTTCCACCGTTCGTACGGTGCGTGAGGTCGCTGTGCTGGATGCCAGTCGAGCCGGCATCTTCGATCGTACACTCGCTCAAGTACGGCGGATGGGCCCGGATCGCGGAAGAGATGGCCGAGCGGATGAGCCGGATGTCGTGGCTGCCCGATGTTGTCGAGGAACGAACGGCGCTCGTTCCAGTTCCGCTTGGTTCAGCGCGAAAAAGAGAGCGTGGCTATAATCAGAGCGAGCTTGTTGCGCGCGGTTTGTCGAAGCGGTGGCGCATTCCAGTATGGCCGGATGTCGTTGGACGCGCCCGTGAGACGCAATCTCAAACCCGGTTGACACCCGAAGAAAGACAAGGCAACGTTGCAGGCTCGTTCAAAATCCGCGACATAGACCTCGACCGGCTGATGGGTGCGCACCTCGTGATTGTAGATGATGTTGTGACCACGGCAGCGACGCTCAACGAGTGCGCAAGAGTGCTGTACGAGGCGGGCGCGCGGATAATCAGTTACGTGACTTTTGGCCGGGCCCACGCGAGTGGTGACCGGCTTTAACCGAATGGAGCTCAGGGAATGGCAACAAGGATAGGCATCAACGGATTCGGACGAATTGGCCGGCAGGTTCTCCGCGCTGCGAAGGAGCAGGGAGTCACCGATCTGGATTTCGTCGCCGTGAACGATCTAACAGATACGCGCACGCTCGCGCACCTGTTCAAGTACGACTCGATTCACGGCGGGTTCCCCGGCGAGGTTGAAACGAGCAAGGACTCGATCATCGTCAACGGCGACGAGATCAAGATCCTCTCGCACAAGGATCCCAGCCAGCTTCCGTGGAAGGCGCTCGGCGTGGACATCGTGCTCGAGTCTACTGGTCGCTTCACGGATGCTGAATCAGCGCGCACGCACATTCACTGCGGAGCGAAAAAAGTTCTCATCTCGGCCCCTGCCAAGGGCGAGGACATCACCGTCGTCATGGGAGTCAACGACGACAAGTACGATTCGGCCAAGCACACGATCATCTCGAACGCTTCGTGCACGACGAATTGCCTCGTGCCGATGGTGAAGGTGATCCGCGATAATTTCGGCTTCCGCCACGGCTCGATGGTTACCATCCACAGCTACACCAACGACCAGCAGATTCTCGATCTTCCTCATAAAGACCTTCGACGGGCGAGAGCAGCCGCGTTGTCGATGATTCCAACGACCACCGGCGCCGCCAAGGCGACTTCGCTGGTGATTCCTGAAGTCAAAGGCAAGATCGATGGAAGCTCCATCAGGGTTCCGACTCCCGACGTCTCATATACTGTCCTGACCGTCGAAGTCGAGAAAACCGGTGCGACGAAGGATTCCGTGAATGCCGCGTTCCGGAAAGCAGCGTCGGAGGGACCATTGCAGGGAATACTTCGTTACACGGAAGAAGAACTGGTCTCCGCCGATTTCATTGGCGATCCTGCCTCCTGCATTCTCGATTCGAAAGTCACCAATGTCATCGATGGCACTCTCGTGACCGTGCAGGGCTGGTACGATAATGAGTGGGGTTACGCTTCGCGCTGCGTTGACATGCTGCGCTTCATCGGGTCCAGACTCTAGACGGAGCCACGATGAGAAAGAAAACGGTGCGCGACCTGGGCGATGAGCAAGTCCAGGGAAAGCGCGCTCTCGTCCGCGTCGACTTCAACGTTCCACTCGACGAGAATGGCGAGATCACCGACGATACTCGAATTCGTGCGGCGTTGCCGACGATCCAGCTGCTGCTGAAAAAGGGAGCACGTCCCGTGATTCTTTCGCATCTCGGACGTCCCAAGGGCAAGCCTGAAGCGAAATACTCTCTAAGCCCGGTGGCCAAGCGCCTCAATCAGCTTGCTGAAAAGAACGTGATCTTCGTCGAATCCACCGATTCGGACGAAGCACTCAAGGCGAGTGAGGAGCTGGAGGCTGGAGATATACTGCTGCTCGAGAACACGAGATTCCTGGGCGGTGAAGAAAAGAACGATCCTCGACTCTCTCGTGCCCTGGCGGAGCTGGGCGACTTCTTCGTCAATGACGCGTTTGGAGCCGCGCATCGTGCCCACGCATCGACGGTTGGAGTAGCGGAGCACCTTCACCCCGCTGTTGCGGGCCTCCTCATGGAGAAAGAGCTCGAATACCTCGGCTCCGCTCTCGCCAATCCAGTCCGTCCGTTCATTGCGATACTCGGAGGCGCCAAGATTTCTGGTAAGATCGACGTAATCGAGCAACTCCTCCCGAAGGTGGACGGGCTTCTCGTCGGCGGCGCCATGGCTTGCACGTTTTACAAGGCGATGGGTCTTGAAACCGGAAAGTCGCTTGTCGAGGCTGATCGCGTTTCAATGGCGAAGGATCTCCTCGAGAGAGCCGGAATGCGGCTCACGCTGCCGCACGACGCGATGGTCGCTCCGTCTCTCGACGCGGCGAGTGCGGCGAAAGCAGTCTCGCGCGATGCAATTCCAAGCGATCAGGCGATGTTCGACATTGGGCCACAGACTATCGCGTCCTACTCGAGAGCGATCGCCTCCGCAAAAACAGTAATCTGGAACGGGCCGATGGGGGTGTTCGAGACGCCGCCGTTCGACAAGGGCACGAGAGCAATCGCCGAGGCCCTGGCCGGCGCGACTTCGAAAGGAGCGACGACGATCGTCGGCGGCGGCGATTCCGCAGCAGCCGTTGCTGAAGCGGGCCTCGAAGCGAGGATGAGCCATGTCTCTACCGGCGGAGGCGCGTCTCTCGAGTTTCTGGAGGGGAAAAGTCTTCCGGGCGTCGAAGCGCTGGACGACGCGTAAATGCAGCGACCGGTTCTCGCCGCCAACTGGAAGATGAACAACGGACCGACGGCGGCGAGAGCGTTTCTCGAGACGTTTCTCTCCGGCTACAGCTCCGCGGGCGATCGAACGATCATGATTTTCCCGCCCGCGGTTGCGCTCACGCAAGTCGCAACGGCACTAGGCGGTCGCGACGACGTCATCGCCGGGATCCAGAACATCCATTGGGCCGAGAAGGGCGCTTTTACGGGCGAGATCTCGGCGGGCATGGCGAAAGACGCCGGTGCGCGCGTCGCTCTCGTGGGCCATTCGGAGCGTCGGCACATCTTCAACGAGTCCGATGCCGAATGCGCAAAGAAATGTGCTGCCGCATCGAAGGCTGGTCTGGTGTTCATGCTCTGCGTAGGCGAGACGCTTTCACAACGCGAGTCGGGCGAAACCGAGCGCGTCGTCAGCCATCAGTTGCGGGAGGGGCTCTCGCAGATCTCGAACCTGATATCGGCGGATTTTCTGCTCGCCTACGAGCCGGTCTGGGCGATAGGGACGGGACGCACCGCTTCCGCGGGCGACGCGTCGGCGATACACACGCTTTTGCGAGCTGAGCTCCAACAGATGATCGGCACCAGAGCCGACGAGATTCCGATTTTGTATGGAGGGAGCGTGAACGCGGGTAACGCGTCGAGCCTGTTGGGCGCTCCCGAGGTTGACGGTCTTCTTGTCGGAGGCGCGAGCGTCGATGCGTCATCGTGGCTCACGATCGCCACTACGGTCGTCCGCGGGTGACGTTCTAAATGGCCCAGTGAGGGTGACATTTCTACTGACTTCCCGAGGGTGAACTTTCTAATGAACGTTGACAGACGCGCACTGCGAGGCTTGAGTTTTTCAAGCGGCGCGTCGATATTGAAGTGCTACGCTAAACCCTAACTCTCTCAATGCTTTACAAGTTTCTTCTCGCGCTTCTTATCGCTGATTGCATCGTCCTCATGGCCGCCATTCTGTTTCAGAGCGGGAAGGGGAGCGGTCTCGCAGCCAGCTTCGGAGGAGCCAGCTCATCCCCCGACGCGCTCATTGGAATCCGTCAGGCAGGCAATCTCCTGACAACTGTTAGCTGGTGGGGAGGCGGACTTTTTCTGGGACTCTGCTTTGTCCTCCAGATAATGTCGACCCACACGAGCGCGCCTCGCTCGGTTCTGGAGAAGGGCTTGGGGAGCCAACCCGCGAACGTTGCCCCGCCTCCGACGTCGGCGCCCGCGGTTCCACTTGAACCAGCTCCGACGGCGAACACTCCAGCGACAACTGCGCCTGCTGGCGCGAAGACATCGCAAGGAACGAAGCCGCCTGCTACCGCACCAAAGCGATAAGTTGACCGCCAGCGCAATCGCCGAACCGGGGTTCCTCCTCCTTGAGGACGGAACCCTTTTTCGTGGGAGGGTCTCCGCCGGACGGGCTGCCCAGCTTCCCGCCGTCGCAGAGGTCGTGTTCACCACGAACATGACTGGCTATCAAGAGGTGTTTACTGATCCTTCCTATCGCGGACAGATAGTAGTGATGACGGCACCGCAAATAGGCAATTACGGAATCAATAACGACGATCCCGAATCGAGCGCGCCTCAGGTCGCCGGTGTCGTCGTTCGCGAGCTCTCCTCCACCTATTCCAGCTGGCGGGCAACGGGCTCACTCGGCGCCTGGCTCGAAGAGTTCCAAATCCCGCTGATAACAGAGGTTGACACCAGACGCCTCACGCGACACTTGAGGGCAGCTGGTGTGATGCGCGGAGTGATATCCTACGGGACTGAGCCGGACGAAGCCGCTCGAGCCGCGCTCGAATCATGTCCTTCCATGGAAGGTCTCGATCTCGCGTCACGGGTGTCGACCGCCGAACGGTACACGTGGGGAAACCCGCGAGCCAAACACCACATCGTCGCGTACGACTATGGAATCAAGCGTAACATCTTGAGGTTATTCGCCGACAACGATTGCCGAGTGACTGTAGTGCCGGCCGACACGCCCGCGGGCTCTGTGCTCAACGATGCACCAGATGGAATTTTCCTTTCTAACGGGCCCGGGGATCCAGAGGCCGTCTCTTACGCACCGGGGATCATCCGGACCCTGGCGTCAGAACAAATTCCGGTCTTCGGAATCTGCCTCGGACACCAACTTCTCGGTTTGACTTTCGGAGGCTCGACCAGGAAGATGCCGTATGGTCATCGAGGCGGAAATCACCCGGTGCGGGAAGTGGAGACCGGCAGAGTGCTGATTACCTCGCAAAACCATGGCTTCGCGGTTGAGGGCGACGACCGTACGGTCAACGGGGCGCCTGATCTCGAGGTCACCCATGTGAACCTGAACGACGGAACCATTGAGGGACTTCGCCACCGTACTCTCCCGGTTTTCGGTGTGCAGTATCACCCCGAGGCGGCTCCAGGC
The DNA here is from genome assembly GCA_050733435.1 of Gemmatimonadaceae bacterium. Lineage (GTDB taxonomy): Bacteria > Gemmatimonadota > Gemmatimonadetes > Gemmatimonadales > Gemmatimonadaceae > UBA4720. Next base: position 79,670 of record JBOHTB010000138.1, read on the forward strand.
CCTCACGACGCCCGGCCGCTCTTCCATGAGTTCATGATCGCACTGGGCGGCTCGCTGAGGTAGGTCCAGACTCGCTTGACAGCATTTCAGTAAAGCCATAATTTGAAAGCACTTACGCTACTTCGCGCGTTTTCATTCGGAGTTTTTCAATGACCAAAGCCGACCTCGTCGAGCGCGTCACGGCCCAGATTTCACGCACGGCCGGGCCGATGATTTCCAAAAAGGATTGCGCTCGAGTCGTTGACGCTTTTCTCGAGGCGATAAAGGCATCGCTTCAGACGCAGGAAAACATTGAGGTGCGCGGCTTTGGCACTTTCAAGATCCGCAATCGCAAGACGCGCATGGCCCGCAACCCACGTACTGGCTCACCTGTCGAGGTGTCTGCTCGGCCCGTACCGGTATTCAAGCCATCGAAGGAGCTGCGAGCGTTGGTCGCCGGCGTCGACTTGTCACAGATGTCGGAAGCGTAACGACTTAGGACTGCTGTCCGGGCAGTGGGGGACTCGCGCGTGTCCACAGTCAGAGTGCAATTGTTCGCTTCGTACGCCGAAGCTCTTGGTGGTTCAACTATAGATCTTCCTTTGCCGGCCGGCAGCAAAGTGAGCGACCTGCTCGATTCTATCCGCTCTCTACCAGCTGCCTCGCTACTGCCACGCGCACCGCGTGTCGCAATCAACCGCGCCTTTGCCTCCTCGGAACAGGTAATACTTGCAGATGACGAAGTCGCTCTCATCCCTCCGGTTGCGGGTGGATGAAGCGGTTTGCGCTCGTCAAGGACGAGGTAGATGCGGCGCTTCTGATAGAGGAGGTGCGCTCGAAACAGTTCGGCGCCGTCGCCGTGTTCGTCGGTACAGTTCGAGAAGTGAATGAAGGCCGTGCGGTCACTGCCATCGAATATTCCGCGTACAAACCGATGGCCGAGGCTGAGTTGGCGAGAATCGTGGATGAGGCTGAGGCTTTGTTCGGTGTGTCAGCGCTGGTGATCGAGCACCGAACCGGACTCCTGCAGCTTGGCGATGTGAGCGTCGCAATCGCGGCCGCACACGAGCACCGCGCCCCGGCGCTCGAGTGCACTCGCTACGCCATCGAGGAAATCAAGAAGCGGGTTCCGATCTGGAAACTCGAGCACTACGCCGATGGTGCACGTGACTGGATCGATCCGAGTCGCAACGCGCAGGAGACGTCACGAGCATGAGCGACGCTCTGCGCGACGCTTTCGGGCGGAGCATCGAGTATCTCCGCATCTCGATCACCGACCGCTGCAACTTTCGCTGTCTTTACTGCATGCCGCTCGCCGGATTGGAGTGGCTGCCGAAGTCCGACATTCTTTCCTACGAAGAGATCACCCAGGTCGTCCGTGAGCTCGCACCTCTCGGACTGAGACGCTTGCGCATCACCGGAGGCGAACCGACGCTGCGACCCGAGCTCGAGACTCTCGTTGCAATGTTGGCGGCGGTGCCGGAGATAGAGGATATCTCTCTCTCGACGAACGGTGTGCGTCTGCCGGCTCTTGCGCGCGCGCTGAGACAGGCGGGACTCGCGCGGGTCAACATGAGCGCCGATTCGCTGAGAGCTGATCGCATCAAAGCTATTTCGAGACGCACTACCGATTTCGACCCGATTGCTGCAGCGCTGTCCGCCGAGGAGGCTGGCCTGGCCCCGATCAAGCTGAACGTGGTGGTGATGCGCGGAATCAACTCCGACGAGATCTGCGATTTCGCCCGGCTCACTCTCACTCACCCCTGGCACGTGCGATTCATAGAGCTGATGCCTGTCGGTGAGATGCGCGATCTGACGTGGGACCACGTCGTACCGGCGGACGAAATTCTCGGGAGCTTTGGCGAAATCGGTGAGCTCAATCCAGATCCGGGGCCGGAGCACGGTAATGGTCCCGCGCGTTACTATCGCTTCGCTGGCGCACCCGGCAGCATCGGCGTGATTACGCCTTTGTCGCACACCTATTGCGCGAGCTGCAATCGCGTGAGACTCACCGCCGACGGCCGACTCCGCACCTGCCTGTTCGGCGAAGCCGAAGTCGATCTTCGAACTCCACTGAGAGCTGGGTTGCCGCTCGAGCCATTCTTCCGGAGCGCGCTTCACTCGAAGCCGAAAGAGCACCATCTGCTTCAGATGAGTGTCGGCGGGCTGCGCGCGCTATCACAGGTCGGAGGCTGAACCCGGGGGATTGATCGGATTGCTCGTACTGTGCGGGCCCGATAACTTTCGCGCACAACTCTCCACAAACGTGAAAGTGCAATGGTGAACAAGATTACCGTGGTCGGCGCGGGCAACGTCGGCGCCACCACCGCGCAGCGGCTCGCAGAGAAAGAGCTCGCGCGGACGGTCGTGATGGTAGATGTGATGGAGGGCATTCCACAGGGGAAAGGCCTCGATCAATGGGAGTCCGCTCCGATAGAGGGATTCGACTCGAGGGTTATCGGGACCAACGGTTACGATGAGACCCGCGATTCCGACATCATCGTCATCACTGCGGGTATCGCTCGCAAGCCGGGAATGTCGCGTGACGATCTTCTCAATACGAACGCCGGAATCGTAAAACAGGTTTCGGAGCAGATAAAATCGACTTCGCCGAACGCGATTCTCATCGTCGTATCGAATCCGCTCGACGTGATGTCGTACGTGGCGATGAGGGTGACGAAGTTTCCGCGTGAGCGGGTTCTCGGAATGGCGGGCGTGCTCGATACTGCACGTTATCGCTCATTCATCGCGGAGGCGCTGGATGTATCCGTTCGCGACATCCAGGCAATGGTGCTCGGCGGGCACGGCGACACGATGGTGCCGCTCATCTCTTACACCTCCGTGAGCGGAATTCCCGTTACGCAGCTCATGCCGCAGGCGAAGCTCAACGCCATAGTAGAACGAACACGCGCTGGCGGCGCTGAGATCGTCAAGCATCTGAAGACGGGATCGGCCTATTACGCGCCGTCGTCAGCGGCAGTACAGATGTGCGAAGCCATCGTGCACGACCAGAAGCGGATTCTGCCGTGCGCCGCGTGGCTAAGCGGAGAGTACGGGATGTCGGGACTTTTTCTGGGTGTCCCCTGCAAGATTGGAAGACGCGGGCTGGAAGCGATCATCGAAGTTGAGCTCACCCGAGAGGAGCGCGATGCCCTGGCCAAGAGCGCGGATGCAGTCCGCGAGCCAATGGCCGCCGTGAAGCTTTAGCGATTGATGGGCAGGGTTCGCAGATTTTACGGGTCCATGGTCGGCAAGAAAGCCGTCATGGGTGCAACGGGACTCATCGGCGTTGCTTTCGTAATAGTCCACGCACTCGGTAATCTCCTCGTTTTTCGTGGCCCGGACGCGATCAACTCGTATTCGCATTTCCTCAAGAGTACGGGTGAAATACTGTGGACGGTCAGAATCATTCTGATCATCGCCGTCGTCCTGCATGTCGTTGCTGCGGTGCAGCTCACTCGACAGAGCCGCGCGGCGCGAACGATAGGGTACACCAAACGCGAAGCGCAGGCAGCGACGATTGCGTCACGTACGATGCGGTGGGGCGGCGCGCTGATTCTCGTCTTCATCGTTGTGCACATCCTTCACTTCACCACCGGTACGTTGCGCCCCGCCGGGGTTTTCAGTGCCGAGGATGTGTATGCCAACGTGGTGTCGAGCTTCCGCATCTGGTGGGTCGCGTTGTTTTACATCGTCGTGATGATCTTTCTCGGACTACACATCTTTCACGGCGCCTGGAGCTCTTTCAGGAGCCTGGGAATCACGCAGGCTTCGCCGCGTCCGCTCAAGCACAAGCTTTCTCTCGTCGTCGCCGTTTTTGTCTGGGCCGCGTTCACCGCGATTCCGGTGGCGGTGTTGTCGGGATTCATCAGGTGACTCTTTCGCTCGACCCAAGAATGCCGGCCGGCCCGCTGGCGCAGAAGTGGGACAGGCATCGGTTCGAGATGAAGCTGGTGAGTCCGGCGAACAAGCGGAAAAACACAGTCATCGTCGTTGGCACTGGCCTGGCCGGAGCATCGGCGGCTGCGACGATGGGAGAGCTCGGCTACAAGGTAAAGTGTTTCTGCTTTCAGGATTCGCCGCGGCGTGCTCACAGTATCGCGGCGCAGGGTGGCATCAACGCCGCCAAGAATTATCGCAACGATGGTGACAGCGTCTACCGGCTTTTCTACGACACCATAAAGGGCGGCGACTTCCGCTCACGTGAAGGCAACGTGTTCCGCCTCGCAGAGGTGAGCGTAAACATCATCGACCAATGCGTGGCGCAGGGCGTTCCGTTCGCTCGAGAGTACGGAGGACTTCTCGCGAACAGATCGTTCGGCGGCGCCCAGGTATCGCGAACCTTTTACGCGCGCGGACAAACGGGACAACAGCTGCTGCTCGGAGCTTACCAGGCGCTGGAGCGCCAGATTGCACAGGGTGGCGTGGCGATGTTTCCGCGCACTGAGATGCTCGATCTCGTGGTCATCGACGGCAAGGCCCGGGGCATCATTACGCGAAACCTCGTTACCGGCGCGATCGACTCCCACGTTGCGGACGCCGTCGTGCTTGCTACGGGCGGGTACGGGAACGTCTACTACCTCTCGACAAACGCGCAGGGATCGAATGCAACCGCGATATGGCGGGCGTACAAGCGCGGTGCCGCGTTCGCGAACCCCTGCTTCACGCAGATTCATCCGACGTGCATTCCAGTGAGCGGGGAATATCAGTCGAAGCTCACTCTCATGAGTGAGTCACTGAGGAATGACGGCCGGGTCTGGGTGCCGAAAAAGGGCGGTGACAAGCGAGACCCGCGACAAATTCCGGAGGCCGAGCGCGATTATTTTCTCGAGCGAAAGTATCCGAGCTTCGGCAATCTTGCTCCGCGCGACATCGCGTCGCGGGCCGCCAAGGAAGTCTGTGACGAAGGTCGCGGTGTAGGCGACACCGGGCTCGGTGTCTACCTCGATTTTGCCGACGCCATCAAGCGTGTCGGCAAGAAGGTGATCGAAGACCGTTACGGCAACCTCTTCGAGATGTACGAGCGCATCACGGATGAGAATCCCTACGAAGTTCCAATGCGCATCTATCCGGCGGTCCATTACACCATGGGCGGGCTGTGGGTCGATTACAATCTGATGGGTACAATCGACGGCCTTCACGTGACTGGCGAGGCGAACTTCTCGGATCATGGAGCGAACAGGCTCGGCGCGTCCGCGTTGATGCAGGGGCTGGCAGACGGGTACTTCATAGTGTCGAGCACAGTTGGCGACTACCTGGCAACCCACAAGCTTCAGAGCGTCGACGCGACTCACGCCGCGTTCCAGGACGCAATGCGAGGTGTCGCAAACCAGACGAAAAAATTTCTTTCAATCCACGGAACGCGCACGGTTGCTTCATTTCACCGCGAGCTCGGTCATATAATGTGGCATTACTGCGGAATGTCACGAAATGAAGCGGGTCTCAAGCTCGCCATCCAGAAAATCGGCGAGCTGCGCCAGGAGTTTTGGCGCGACGTCAACGTTCCAGGGAGCGATGCCGAGCTCAATCAGGCGTTGGAGAAAGCCGGTCGGGTTGCCGATTTTCTCGAGCTCGGGGAGCTAATGTGCATCGACGCACTGCACAGAACCGAATCCTGCGGCGCTCACTTTCGTGAGGAGAGCCAGACTCCGGAGGGGGAAGCGCTTCGGGATGACGCGCATTTCTCGTATGTCGCCGCGTGGCAGTACGCTGGAGAAGGCAAGGCTCCCATTCTCAACAAGGAGTCACTCGTCTTCGAGAACGTGAAGCTTTCGCAGCGGAGCTATAAGTGATGCGCCTCACACTCCATGTGTGGCGTCAGGCGGGCCCCGACGCGCCCGGAAAGATGGTTGTCTACGAAGCGACTGATGTGAGTCCCGACATGTCATTTCTCGAGATGCTCGACGTCGTGAACGAAGGACTCACGAAACGTGGCGACGTGCCGATCGCGTTCGACAATGACTGTCGCGAGGGCATCTGTGGGATGTGCAGCCTGATGATCAACGGAGTCGCGCACGGTCCGATGCACGGAACGGCGACCTGTCAGCTTCACATGCGCAGCTTTAAAGACGGTGACACCATCTACATCGAGCCTTGGCGAGCGCGGGCCTTCCCTGTGATCAGGGATCTCACGGTCGATCGCTCGGCGTTCGACCGAATCATCCAGGCTGGCGGATTCATAACTGCTCCAACCGGCGGCGCCCAGGATGCGAACACCATTCTCGTGCCCAAGGAGAGTGTAGACTCAGCGATGGATGCCGCGGCCTGCATTGGCTGCGGCGCGTGCGTTGCTGCGTGTCCGAACGCGTCCGCCTCTTTGTTCACGGCCGCAAAGATCACCCATCTCGGACTTCTGCCTCAGGGTCAGCCAGAGCGGTACCAGCGCGCTCTCAGAATGGTGCAGCAGATGGAGGTCGAGGATTTCGGCAGCTGTACTTTGCACGGAGAGTGTCAGGAGGCATGTCCAAAGGAAATAAGCATCGACACCATCACCCGCATGAACCGTGATTTCGTGCGCGCCAGTCTCATCGGTACCCGGCACTAGAGCTGGCGCGCCTGGAAGTCAGATCGTTGTCGGGCCTTGTTCCGTGTGGCCACGCTCAAACTCGCGATTGAGCCGCGTTTTTTCGCTCTTCTTTTCGGCTTCGTCGTGCTGCTGCCGCTCCTCGAAGAGCCGATGTGCTGAATTGTGGTGAGCAAGATTTTTCGGTCGCTCGAGTCCATTGAGAAGGTTGTGATCCGCCGCGCCGTTGCCGGACTGTAGCTGTTCCAGGATTTTGCTGCGGGTCTTTGAGCCGTGCTGTCCCTCTGCGTGGTCCTGGGGACCCTTCTGTAGCCCGTCGCGGTTTTGCATGCGTGGTGGTTCCTCCCTGTTGCGGTTCGTTCTATCAGGTTCGGCAAGCCAAGGGCCACATCATAACCGCGGCAGAGTCACGCCCTGCTGCCCCTGATACTTTCCTTTCTTGTCCTTGTAGGATACTTCGGGCTCCTCGTCACCCTTGAAGAACAGAACCTGAGCAATGCCTTCGTTCGCGTAAATCTTGGCGGGAAGGGGAGTTGTGTTCGAAATCTCCAGTGTGACGAACCCCTCCCACTCCGGCTCGAAAGGAGTCACGTTGGTGATAATTCCGCAGCGGGCGTAGGTGGATTTTCCGACCGTGATCGTCACGACGTTTCGCGGAATCCTGAAATATTCCACCGACCGGGCCAACGCGAACGAATTCGGCGGCACGATGCACACGTTGCCCTCGAATTCCACGAACGAATTCGGATCGAAATTCTTGGGATCGACGATCGAGTTGAGGACGTTGGTGAATATTCTGAACTCGGGCGCAACGCGCATGTCGTACCCGTAGGAGCTCACGCCGTACGAGATGACACCTGACCGTACCTGACTGCTCTCGAAGGGCTCGATCATCCGGTGCTCTCTCGCCATCCGGGTAATCCAGCGATCCGATTGAATTGACATTGGGCGGGATCTGGTTGGTGGGATGCCGAATTGGCAAGTGTTGGAGTACCGCTCGGGTGCTCGCGCGTTTTCGACGTGAATGTACGAATTTCGCACCATCATCGCTACGGAACAGGAGGCGTTGAATTACAAGATGGCCGTCGGTAAATTGCTGAAAATCGCGTTAGTGAAAGTTTTCACGAAGTCAGAAACCTAATGGCACGCGCTTACTTCCCGGTTCTCATGCTGCTCGGCTTCGTGGTGATCAATGGCCTGATGATCATCGCGATCTCGACGCTCACGATTCGGGCCCGGCCTAGCCCGGTGAAGCAGCAAGCCTACGAATCCGGCGTTCCGGCACTCGGTGATGCGAGAGAGCGCTTCTCGGTTCGATTTTATCTGGTCGCGATACTCTTCATCATCTTCGACATCGAGACGGTTTTCATGATTCCGTGGGCTGTGTACTACAAGCAGCTCTCCTGTCTCGTGCCACTCGTCGGAGACAGTTGTCCGGTCGGTAACATCTCACTGTTCGGACTCTCTGAGATGCTCGTATTCATGGTAATTCTGCTGATCGGATTCATCTATGTGTGGAAGAAGGGAGCGCTGCAATGGGATTGAGCGCGCCGGCTGAACACCGAACCGTTGCCTACGTGCCGGAGTCGCAGGAAGGATGGGTCGCGACGCGGCTCGACTTTCTCGTCAACTGGGCTCGCGCGAATTCACTGTGGCCCATGCCATTCGGTACGGCTTGCTGCGCGATCGAATTCATGGCGACAGCGGCGAGCGATTTCGACCTCGCCAGATTTGGCATGGAGCGGATGAGCTTTTCTCCGCGGCAGGCCGACGTGTTGATCTGCGCCGGCCGAGTTCCCTTCAAGCTGGCCCCGATCCTTCGTCGCATATGGCAGCAGATGCCGCAGCCCAAGTGGTGCATCTCGATGGGTGCGTGCGCGTCGTCGGGCGGGATGTTAGACAACTACGCCGTGGTGCAGGGAATCGACGCCATAATCCCTGTGGATGTGTACGTGCCCGGATGTCCGCCGAGACCGGAAGGGCTTCTCTACGGCATTCGGATGCTTCAGGAGAAAGTAAAGAACGAGCGCGCGGCTGACGCCGGAACGCGCGACGAAATGGAGCCCGATCCCTCGAGCCAGCTCTACATTCCCCCGTCACTGATCGACGAGCTGGGCGAGCCGTTCGGAAACTCTGTCCACCAGACAAGGTCGGCGCCGTGAGTCGCTTCGAGGTCATTCGAACGGGCGCGAGTGTGCCCAACAGCCAACCGATCACGCGAAGAAACATCTCTCATCGTGGCGAGGAGGCGAATCCCAGCGCGCAGGGACTTCAGGAGAAGTTCGGCACCGCAGTGCGGCGCGTGGAGGTGATCTGGGGCGAGACCGTGGTTTACGTCGATCCCGCCTCGGCAAAGGAGATCATTCGCTGGCTGCGCGACGATCCTTCTCAGCGATACGACTTCCTCTCTGATCTCACGGCTGTCGAGTATCGCGACTCTGAAACGCCGATCGAAGTCGTGTGGCATCTCCGTTCGCTTCCGTACCGGCGCTTCCTGCGAGTGAAGTCTCAGCTCGCCAGAGGTCAGGCCCTCGAGGTCGAAAGCGTGTACGACATCTACCGCGCGGCCGATTGGCTCGAACGCGAGTGCTACGACATGTTCGGAATCCGATTTCGCGGGCATCCTGACCTGCGGCGCCTTCTCATGTGGGAGTCCTACAAGGAAGGCTTTCCGCTGCGGAAGGATTTCCCGCTGCGCGGCCGGTTCAGTCGTTCCGAGCAGCTGCGCCAGGCGCTCGATCAAAATCCCGAGGCGCGATACTCGATGGAGGAGTTGACCATCGCCGATGCATTCACCGAGCTTCCCGAAGCGATGCGCGAACGACTGAGCAAAGGCGAGAGGACGGGCGAGTAGATGGCACGGCGAACTGTCGAAGTTGAGCTTTCAACGACTGGACTTGACGCTCAAGGCAGACCCCAGCGGGTTCCGATTGTCACCGATGAAGGAGGAACGGCGGTCGCTGTAGAAGCGCCGCCGAGCCTCGAGCCGGAGCTCGAAGGTGAGCACATGCTCATCAACATCGGGCCTCAGCACCCCGCAACGCACGGCGTGCTGCGCCTGGTGCTCGAGCTGGATGGCGAGACGGTCGTGCGCTGCATTCCCCACATTGGCTATCTGCATTGCGGCTTCGAGAAGATCGGCGAGTACAGACAATACAATCAGATAATCTGCTGGACCGACCGCGAAGACTATCTCAACTCCATCGGGAACAACGTCGCGTTTGCCTTGGGCGCTGAGCGATTATTCGGGATCGAAGTGACAGAGCGGTGCAAAGTGCTCCGGGTTATTGCGTCGGAGCTGTCGCGGATCATGTCGCATCTGGTCTGGCTCGGCACCTTCTGCATCGATATCGGCGCGTATACTCCGTTTCTATGGTCGTTCCAGCGCCGCGAAGAGATCTACCGGCTTCTCGAGAAGTGGATTGGCGCAAGACTGACGACGACGGCGACTCGCGTCGGCGGGATGGCGGCAGACATCCCGAGCGGCTGGATGGATGGCCTCAGGCAATTCATTCGCACGTTCCCTCACACGCTCGAAGAAATCGATCGCGTGCTGACGAAAAACGCGATCTGGGTCGGCCGCACCGTTGGACTTGGCGTGATGACTCCCGAGGAGGCGATCAACTGGGGACTCTCAGGACCAATGCTTCGCGCGTCGGGTGTCGACTATGACGTGCGAAAAGATTTTCCGTATCTGGACTACGAGACCTACGACTTCGAGGTGCCGGTTGGGACGAGTGGCGACGTCTACGACCGGTATCTCGTGCGATTCGAGGAGCTGCGGCAATCAGTGCGCATCCTGCAGCAGGCCGCGGATCGGCTACCCGACGGCCCCGTGAACATCGATGACCCACGCGTGATCCTTCCGCCCAAGTCCAAAGCGACGAGTGAGATGGAGTCGATGATCCATCACTTCAAGAACGTGATGGAAGGTCCGCGCCCGCCGATCGGCGAGTCGTACGTCGCAGTCGAGAGCCCAAAAGGAGAGAAGGGCTACTATATGGTATCCGACGGCACGTCCAAGCCGGTCCGCTGGAGGATCCGTCCGCCCTCGTTCGTCAATCTCGCGGCGATTCCGAAGATGGTTGAAGGGCATCTTCTCTCAGACGTGATTGCGATCAATGCGAGCATCGACATCGTAATGGGGGAAATCGATCGTTGACGGCTGATCTTGTCGGTGGACTCGAGTCGCCGGATTACGCTTCCCACGATAGGGCGGCGCACGAGGCTTATCCTCCGGTTTTTACGGGCGAGACGCGTCGAGAGCTCGATGAGCTCCTCACACGTTATCCAACGAAGATGGCTGCGCTCCTTCCGGCGCTCTGGATTGTGCAGCGCGAGCGAGGCTGGGTGAGTGACGACGGTATGGCCGAGGTCGCGGCTGTTCTGGAGCTCACGCCTGCATACGTGAAGGGCGTGGTCACGTTCTATACCATGTACCACCAGCATCCGGTTGGAAAATATTTCATCCAGGTGTGCACGACATCGCCGTGCGGGATCTGCGGCGCCGAGGATGTCGTGAAAGCGCTCCTGCGTCACACGAACGCCGGTGATCTGGGACTCACGTCGCCCGATGGCCGATTCACAGTGATCGAGGTCGAATGCCTCGGCGCGTGCGGCTTCGCTACGCCGGTGATGATCAACGAAGAGTTCATCGAATCCGTCACTCCGGAGAAGGTTCCGGACTTACTCGCGCGACTCGCATAATGGGCTATCCGCAACCGTCGCATCAAAGAGAAACTCCGGTTCTTTCCAAGTATTTCGGCGACGCAGAAGCCCGAACTCTCGACGGATGGAAGAAAAGAGGCGGGTACAAGGCACTGGAAAAAGCGCTCGGGATGGCTCCGGCGGAAATCGTCAGCGTTGTGAAGGAATCCGGATTGCGCGGACGGGGTGGGGCGGGATTTCCAACAGGAATGAAGTGGTCCTTCATGAAACCCGGGGACGGCAAGCCTCACTATCTCTGCTGCAACGCGGACGAATCCGAGCCCGGCACATTCAAGGACCGTGAGTTGATGCGCTGGACACCCCACGCGCTTATCGAGGGATGTGCGATCGGTGCTCATGCCATCGGCGCCGAGACTGCCTACGTCTACATCCGCGGCGAATTTACCGAGCCACTTTTCTGGATGGAGAAAGCCGTCAAGGAAGCTTACGACGCGGGTATCATCGGCAAGAACGCGATGGGTACAGGAAAGCGAATCGACGTTCACGTCCACAAAGGCGCCGGTGCGTACATCTGCGGCGAAGAGACGGCGCTCATGAACTCGCTCGAGGGTCGTCGCGGTAATCCGCGCATCAAGCCTCCGTTTCCGGCGGTGTCCGGGGTGTTCGGGATGCCCACTACGATCAACAATGTCGAAACGTTGATTGCGTCGGCGCCGATTCTCATGAACGGCGCGGATTGGTACAAGAAGATGTGCCTTTCCAATCCGAAGAGCACTGGAACCAAGCTCTTCTCGGTTTGCGGGAACGTCCAGCGGCCGGGCACCTATGAGGTCGTAATGGGATTTCCGTTCAAGGAATTCCTCTATGACCTTTGTGGCGGGCCGCCACACGGCAGAAAATTCAAGGCCGTGATTCCAGGTGGCGCCTCGGTCCCGATTCAGACGATGGAGGAGGCCGACGCGACCCTCATGGATTACGAGGGCTTCGTCGCGCAGGGATCCATGCTCGGCTCAGGTGGTGTGATCGTGATCGATGACGCCCAGTCGATGGTCTCGGTGATCGCTCGGATCGCACGTTTCTTCGCGCACGAAAGCTGTGCCCAGTGCACGCAATGCCGCGAGGGAACCGCGTGGGCGACGAAAATCATGGAGCGAATCCGCGACGGCGAAGGGACAAGTGAGGACCTCGACACTCTGCTCGATATCTCAGAGCAGATGACGGGGAAAACGATTTGCGTGCTGAGCGATTCGTGCGCGGTGCCGATCGTTTCGGGTATCAAGAAGTTCCGGTCCGAGTTCGAAGCGCTGATTCAGGGTCGGCGCTTTCACCCCGTGATCGCGGCGGTGGCCTGATGGCCGATCCGAAGATGGTTAGCGTCACGATCGAGGGTCGGCCGGTCAGCGTTCCGGACGGCACGACGATTCTCGAGGCCGCGAAGAAAGCCGGTATTCTGATTCCTCACTACTGCTATCACCCCGGTCTTCCGATCGCGGGTGTCTGCCGGATGTGTCTGGTCGAAGTCGAGAAGTCGCCTAAGCTCGCTCCGTCGTGCGCGACGACGGTGGCCGAGGGTCAGATCATTCACGTGTACTCCGAGAAATCGCTGGACGCGCGCAAGGGCGTGCTCGAGATGCTCCTGATCAATCACCCACTCGATTGTCCCATCTGCGACCAGTCGGGCGAGTGCGAGCTTCAGGACTATACGTTCCAGGAAGGACGCGCCGACTCGCGGTACAGAGAGCCGAAACGTTTCAATCCGGCTGAGGATTTTGGCGGCGACGTGATCTACGTTCCCAACCGCTGCATTCTCTGCACGCGATGCGTCCGATTCATGGATGACGTCGCCCACGACTCGGCGATCAACGTCAGCGAGCGTGGAGATCGTGCACTGATCGGGAAATTCGAGGGGAAGGATCTCACGCATCCCTGGGCAGCGAACGTAGTCGATCTCTGCCCCGTCGGCGCACTGCTCTCGAAGGATTTTCTCAACAAGGCCCGGGCCTGGGAGCTCGATCGCACCGCGTCGGTATGCCCGAATTGCACGCAGGGCTGCAACGTGATCATGGAGACGCGGGAGAATCAGGTCGTCCGGATGCGGCCCCGGCCCAATGAGAATGTGAATGCGTTCTTCATGTGCGATTGGGGCAGGCTCAATTACCGTTGGATGAATGAGATGAATCGCGTCGAGCAACCGATGATCCGCCGCGGCGATTCACTTGCGCCGACAACGTGGGAGGCCGCGATCAGCGCCGCGGCTCGCGCATTGAATGGCAAGCGGGTTTTTGTGGCGGCGTCACCGATGCTCTCGAACGAATCGCTCTTTCTTCTTTCACAGATCATGGACGGCGGTGTCGGAGCGTTTCGCGTAACTGAGGGCGAGGAGGCTCCGCTTCCCGGCGTGAAGGATCTCGCGCTAAGGCGAGAGCGCGCTGCCAACGTCAACGGCGCCCAGGCTCTTGGATTTCAGAAGACCAGGGATTTGCTCGGCGGGCTCCAGCAAGGAGATGTGCTCGTCGTCGCTGGCGAGGATCTCAACGGTATCGAAGCTTCGGCGCTGTCACCGGCGAGCTCGATCATCGTAATCGGCTCGGTTCTTCCCGACGCCGCCGGAAATGCTTCGGTCGTCCTTCCGGTTGCCAATTTCGCGGAAGAAGAAGGGACCGTCACCAATCTTCGTGGCAGAGTGCAGCGGTTCACGCAGGCGAGACAGGCGCCGGGCGAGACGCGTCCCAGCTGGCTGGTCCTTGGAGATCTGCTCGGCGCGCTTGGCAGGCAGAGCAATTTCTTTCTTCCTTCCGAAGTCTTCGCGAAGCTCGCGGCGTCGAACAAGTCTTTTTCGGGACTCAGCTACGACACTATTGGCTTCAAAGGATTGCCGCTCGCGGATGCGCCCGTCTCGGGACCGAACGCACCGATCGCAGTGAGCGCTGCATCGTGAGCATTCAACCTTTGACCGCGCTATTGCAGGTCGCGAATCCGGATTTGCCCCCGGTTAGCGGACTGGCGTTCTACCTGTTCACGATCCTCAAGCTCATTGTGATCTTCACTATCTACATGGTCGGGATAGCGATGCTCACGCTCGCTGAGAGAAAGATCTCGGCGTGGATCCAGGATCGTCACGGCCCGAACCGGGTGGGTAAGGGCTGGCTGCAGCCCGCAGCGGATGGACTCAAGAACTTCATGAAAGAAGAAACAATGCCAGACGGCGTGAACAAGCCGCTGTTCGTTCTTGCGCCAATCATGTCGTTCATCCCCGCACTCACCGCCTGGTGCGTGATTCCGTTCGGCGCGCCCTTTCCGACACGCTGGGGAAGGATCGACCTGGTCGTCGCTGATCTGCCCGTCGGATTTCTTTTCATTCTTGCTCTGACTTCGCTCGGTGTCTACGGAATCGTTTTGGCCGGCTGGTCCTCGAACAACAAGTACGCTCTGCTCGGCGGGTTGCGGTCGAGCGCGCAGATGATTTCCTACGAGATCTCGATGGGCATGTCGACGATTCCAGTGATTCTCCTCGCCGGCAACGTGAGTCTGACCAGCATAATCAACCAACAGGTGTGGGGCGGCTGGAACGTCATCAATCTCACGGTTGCGTTCTTCGTCTTCATGGTTTCCGCGTTTGCCGAGACCAACCGGCTTCCATTCGACTTGCCTGAGGCCGAGTCGGAGCTGATTGCGGGCTATCACACGGAGTACAGCGCGATGAAATTCTCATTGTTTTTCATCGCCGAGTACGGTGGGATGGTTACTTCGAGCGCTCTTATGGCGACGCTGTTCTTCGGTGGATGGGACGTTCCTTTTACGGCGCGCGACAACATCGGGCCTTACAGCGGATGGCTCTCGCTCCTCTCGGTCGGCATCATGCTGGCGAAGATGCTGTTTTTCATCTTCCTGTTCATGTGGGTGCGCTGGACTCTTCCGCGCTTCCGCTACGATCAGCTCATGTCGCTCGGCTGGAAGTTCATGCTGCCAGTCATTCTGGTTTACATAGTGCTGATCGCTGCGGTCATGCTCGGGCTTTCCGCTGCTGGCGTCCAGCCGGGTACATGGTACGCCACGATACTCGGTGCGGTTAACATCGCGCTCGTGATAGTCCTATTCACGATTTTCGATCGTGGCAGACTGGTAAGCCCCGCCTATGGGAGAATGTCTCAGAACGAGATCGACCGGCTGCGTCGGATCGACCGACTCCGGTTGGTGGGCGCGGAGGCGCGCAGGTAATGCCGATAAAGGTCAAGGTCGTCGAGCGGCCAATCGAAGATGTCAGCTACATTCGCGCTACGCTCAAAGGGATGGCGCTGACGGTGAAGCATCTCTTCGACGTCAATGGACGGGTCACGATTCAATACCCCGAGGAGAAATCACCGATCTCGCCACGGTGGCGCGGCACGCATCGCATGCTGACGACGGAGACGGGCAAGGCGAGATGCGTAGCATGCGGCCTATGTCCGACGGTGTGTCCGGCGAATTGTATCAAGCTCGTGCCGGGAGAGGATGAAGAGGGCAACCGCTATCCGCTCGTTTTCGAGATCGATGAGTTCCGCTGCATCTTCTGCGGCTACTGCCAGGAAGTTTGCCCCGAGGAGGCGATTCACGTCGGACGTCACTACGAGAACTCAGAGTACTCTCGGGAAGGTTTCGTCTACGATCTGCAGCGTCTGATGGACCAGTCGCACCCGGTGTGCGAGATGTGGGATCCAGAAGACCCGAAGGGCGAATGAACGAGCCGCACTACGCGCTGTTCTACGTCTTTCATTTCTATCTCTTCGGTGTGATTGCGCTCGCGTCGGCGATCGCATTCGTGACGCGCAGAAGTCCTGTCGCGGCGGCATTGTGGCTCGTCAACACGATGTTCAGTCTCGCGGCGCTATACGTGATGCTCGACGCGCAATTCATCGGTGTGATGCAGGTGATCATTTATGCCGGTGCGATCATGGTCGTGTTTCTCTTCGTGGTCATGCTGCTCAATCTCGGACATCCGGCGGAGTTCGCCGACGCCCGCGGAAAGGGCTGGAAATTCGCCGCGGCTCTCGTCGGGCTTGGGCTTCTGAGTGAAATAATGGTCATCGGACGCTCGAAGCTTCCGCAGCAGCTTCTCGTACCCCGTGATTACAGCGAGCAGCAGCTCGAGAAACTCAATGCCGTCGGAACCATTGCGGCTCCGCTCTTCCGGAATTACCTGCTCGCATTCGAGCTCACCAGCGTGTTGCTACTCGTCGCGATTGCCGGCGCGGTAGTCCTCGCCAAGAAGGGGCCGGAAAGTGCTCTCTGAGTCCCTCGCGCTCACGGCGGCGCTCTTCATCATCGGAGTCGTCGGCGTTCTGGTTCACCGAAATGCGATCATCATCTTCATGTGCGTCGAGCTGATGCTGACGTCCGTGAATCTGACCTTTGTCGCGTTCTCTCGTTTCTACGGAACGGCAGGCCAGGTTTTCGTCGTATTCGTAATGACTGTGTCGGCGGCGGAAGCCGCGGTCGGGCTGGCGATTATCATTGCGATCTTCAGGCAACGCCAGACGGTGAATCTAAAGGACATCAACCTGCTGAGAGGGTGATGCTGATTCAGTCCGTGGTCGCTGTGGGCGCGGCGTCCAGCCCGTTGGCGGGGACCATCGCTGCGTGGATGTGGCTGCTGCCGATTCTGCCGCTCGCCGGATTCGTAATCAACGGCCTCCTGTCTCTCAACAACTTCCACTGGGGACCTGCGGACCCGAATACTCCTGATCACCATCCGCATTCGGAAGCCGCGGCCGAGGCTCCGGTAATATCCCATGCGGAGGAAGCTGGCGCGGTTGGCGACGACCACCACGCCGTGAAGCGGCACCGGTTTGCCACCCTGACGAGCATTGTCGGACCGGGAGTGCTCGTCCTCGCGTTCCTGCTGGCGCTGGGAATCTGGTGGGCCATGCTTGGCGCGCATTCCGACGCACCGTACATCCAGCGGTACTTCAGCTGGATGCCCGTCGGTGATCTAAAGATCGATGCTGCCTTCCAGCTCGACCAGCTGTCGATGCTGATGATCCTGGTGGTTACCGGCGTTGGAGCGCTGATACACATCTTCAGCGTCGGATACATGCAGGATGATCCGGGATATCCGCGGTACTTCGCCTACCTCAACCTGTTCGTCTTCTTCATGCTTCTGCTGGTGATGGGCGCGAACTACCCCGCGCTCTTCGTCGGTTGGGAAGGGGTTGGCTTATGCTCGTATCTGCTCATCGGATTCTGGTTCAACGACAAGGCCAATGCGGACGCAGGTAAGAAGGCCTTTATCGTAAACCGCATTGGTGACTTTGGTTTTCTCGTCGCGATGTTCCTGCTCTTCGCTAACCTTGGCGCGCTCGATTTCGCCGGTGTGAACGCGGGCGCCGCGCAACTCGGAGCGGGAAGCGCGCTCGTGAACACGATATGCCTCTTCATGTTTCTTGGCTGCACGGGAAAGAGCGCGCAGATACCGCTGTACATCTGGCTGCCGGATGCGATGGCTGGCCCGACTCCGGTGTCGGCCCTGATCCACGCCGCGACGATGGTCACGGCCGGCGTCTATCTCATCGCGCGCAGCGCCATCCTGTTCTCGCTTTCGCCCATCGCGTCGCTGACCGTCGCGGTCGTGGGAGTGCTCACCGCGATTTTTGCGGCGACGATCGGTCTCAAACAGTGGGACATTAAAAAAGTACTTGCGTATTCGACCATCTCGCAGCTTGGGTACATGTTTGTCGGCGTCGGAGTGGGCGCCTACGTCTCCGGAATGTTTCATCTCGTGACGCACGCCTTCTTCAAGGCGCTCTTGTTCCTCGGCTCCGGCTCCGTAATCCACGCGATGCACCGGGCCTATCACGCCACGCATAACACGGATGACGCGCAGGACATGCGCAACATGGGCGGACTGAGGCGTTATCTGCCGACGACATGGATTCTCATGTGGATCGCGACGCTTGCGATCTGCGGGATTCCTCCGTTCTCGGGATTTTTCTCGAAGGACGAGATCCTCGGTGCCGTTTTCGCGAGAGCCCAGGGATCGACTCTCGCAACGACAACCTGGCTCGGAATTCCGGGCCACGCTCTGCTTTACGCGATTTACGTCATCGGCGTGGTCGCCGCTTTCCTCACGGCGATCTACATGACCCGCATGATGCTCTACACGTTTCACGGGCCCAATCGCACCGGCGTCGAGGAGGAGCGTCATCTCGGTGAACCGTCGCTCGTCATGACGGGTCCCCTGGTTGTGCTCGGGATTCTTGCCTTTATCGGTGGGTGGCTCAATCTTCCACGCGCAATCACGAGCGTGGTACCGCTGGGTCCGAGTGAGCTACTAGCGCGGTGGCTCGATCCCGTGGTGGGAGCGGCGACGGCTCGCCTGAGCGCTGGTGCCACCGAGGTTCAATCCGCGAACGAGCAGCTGCTTATGGGCCTTGCGGTGGTGATCGCAGCCGCCGGCATTCTGCTCGCAGTCGTGAGGCTCAAGCCGGCTTCGCTCGTGCCAAAACGCGACGCGCCGCCCGAAGAAGGGTTCGAGAAGGTCGTCGCGAACAAATACTACGTCGACGAAGGGATCGAGAGAGTCGTCATCGAGCCGACGTACGAGATCTCGAGAGGATTTCTCTGGCGCTTTGTCGACGCCGGGCTGATCGATGGCTTTCTCGTGAATGGAAGCGCCGCGGTTGCGCGCGGATTCGGCTGGCTCGGATCGCGGCTTCAGACGGGCAACGTCGGGATCTATGCGTGGGTTCTGGTGGTCGGTGTCGTGGCACTTCTTGGCGCCTTCACACTGAGGTGACCTCACCAATGGCCAATATGCTCGCCTCGATCGGGTACAATACGTGGGTGCTTCCCGCGCTACTGCTGATTCCTCTCGTCGGCGCGGTAGTCATCCTCCTCGTACCTGCGCGAGCCTCTCTCGACGGACGAGTGGAGACTCCGGCGGCGAGACAACTCGCATTCTGGCTCTTCGTTCTCGAGTTCGTGGTGTCGCTCGGACTCTGGTGGTCTTACAATCCGGGCAACTCCGGATGGCAGGCGGGCGTCGACGTGTCGTGGATACCGACATGGGGTGTTCGCTTCACCGTAGGCGTCGACGGGATCGCTCTGATGATGGTGCTTCTCACGACCTTCATCATGCCGCTCTCGGTTCTCGGCAGCTGGACGAGCATTCGCACGAAGGTTCGCAGCTACTACGCGCTCCTTCTGATCCTGACGACGGGAATGATCGGTGTCTTTCTCGCGCGCGACCTGTTCCTCTTTTACGTCATGTGGGAGGTAATGCTCGTGCCGATGTATTTCATCATCGGCATCTGGGGCGGCGAGCGCCGAATCTACGCCAGCCTCAAGTTCTTCATCTACACGATGCTGCCGTCATTGCTGATGCTCGTGGCGATCATTTACCTCGGGCTTCACCTGCGGAGCGGAACCGGGGCACCAGACTTCAGCTACGACCATCTTCTTACGGTTACGACTATTCCCGAGCGGACCACCCTCTGGCTCTTCGCAGCGTTTTTTCTCGCGTTCGCGGTCAAGGTGCCGATGTTTCCGTTTCACACGTGGCTCCCCGATGCGCACGTCGAGGCTCCGACGGCCGGGTCCGTGATCCTCGCGGGCATCATGCTCAAGATGGGCACGTTCGGATTTCTGCGGTTCGCGTTGCCTCTTTTTCCTGGCGCGGCGATGAATCCGGCCGTACGTCTTACGATTCTGGTCCTGGCTGTGATTGGCATCATCTACGGCGCTCTGGTCGCGATGGTGCAGCCCGACTTCAAGAAGCTCGTCGCCTATTCGTCGGTGAGCCACCTCGGCTTCGTCATGCTTGGCATTTTCGCGCTGACACTTCAGAGCGTGCAGGGTGCTCTGATGGTGATGATCAACCACGGCATCTCAACGGGCGCGCTGTTCCTACTCGTCGGGATGATCTATGAGCGCCGGCACACTCGGCTCATCGAGTCGTACGGCGGAATTGCCCGGGTCGTCCCTATGTTTGCGGCGATTCTTACGTTCGTCTCGCTCAGCAGCATTGGGCTGCCGGGCACCAACGGATTCGTGGGTGAATTCCTGGTTCTCATTGGATCGTTCAGGACGTATCCGGTACTGGCAATCATCGCCGCAACGGGAGTGATCTTCGCCGCTGCTTATCTCCTTTGGGCGATTCAGAGGATTCTGTTCAATTCTCTCGACAAGCCCGCGAACACCCACATTCCCGATCTGAACAAGCGCGAGCTAGCGATTCTCGTTCCGCTCGTTGCCGTGATCATCTGGCTTGGGGTGTATCCGGCGCCTGTCCTCAGGAGAATGGAAGCTTCGTCCCAGCTTCTCATCAATCGTGTTCAGAGTCACTCCGAAGTCGCCGCGGTGACCGGTAGAAATCCCGAATGAACTTTGATCTGAGTCTGCCGGCGCAGTTGTCGGGCGCACTTGGCCCGGACCTGCTGTTGATGGGCGGGGCGATGCTGCTGCTACTATGGTCGGCGTGGCGCCCCGAGAGCGACGAGCATCAACGGAGCGTGGGAGTTCTTAGCATCGCGCTCTGCCTGTTCACGATGGTCGCCGTAGGCTACTACGCGTATGTGGGATACACAGCCACAGTTGGTGCCATTGCCGTCGACAATTTTCGTTGGGCCGCCGACGAGATATTCCTCATCGCAACCGTCGGGACGATCGCGATGTCCCTCGACTACAACGTGCGCGAGGGGATCACTCCCGGAGAGTCTCACGTTCTGATTCTTCTCGCGACTTCGGGGATGATGATACTCGCGGCAGCGCGCGACCTGATCATCGTGTTCCTGGGAATAGAGCTCATGTCGATCGCGATCTACGTTTTGGCCGGCATCAATCGCCGCGCCGAGCGATCGGCTGAGGGCGCGATCAAGTATTTCCTGCTCGGCGCGTTCTCATCCGCATTTCTATTGTATGGAATTGCGCTTGTCTACGGCGCGACAGGGGAAACGAACTTCGCTGGCATTGCCGCGAACATCACGCGGTTTCAACTGGAGCACAGCTCTCTCCTAATCATCGGAATTGCACTCCTGCTCGTCGGATTCGGATTCAAAGTCGCGGCTGCTCCTTTCCACATGTGGGCGCCAGATGTCTACGAGGGAGCTCCGACACCGATTACCGCTTACATGGCGGCGGCCGTTAAAGCGGCAGCGTTCGCGGCCTTCTTCAGGCTGTGGCTCGAGGCGTTTCCCTCAATGCTCACGACCTGGCACTTCGCGGTATGGTGGCTCGCCGCGATTACTATGGTCGTCGGCAATCTTGTCGCCCTCGCACAGCGAAATATCAAGAGGCTGCTTGCATATTCGAGTATTGCGCACGCCGGCTACATCCTCGTGGCGCTTGTGGTCGGCACCAGCCTCGGCAGCTCCGCGTTCATGTTCTATCTGTTCGCGTACACCATGGCCACCCTCGGAGCGTTTGCGGTCATAGTTGCGCTTGGCACGCGCGGCGAAGACCGCATGGGCGTCGAGGAATACGCGGGACTCTGGAGTGTTCGACCGGGTCTCGCTGTCGCGATGGCGATCTTCATGTTGGCCTTGCTCGGGTTTCCGATCTTCGGCGGGATTGGATTCTTTGCCAAGTGGTACGTACTCCAGGCGGCGCTCCAGAGTCCGTTTCCCCAAACGCGACTCGCCGTGCTGCTCGTTCTCACGAGCCTGGTGAGCGCTGGATATTATCTGTACGTGGTAATGGTGATGTTCATGAAGCCGCGTGACAACACTATAGTCCTTCCGGCGCGCGCGGGTGGCTGGACGCGGACAGTCGTATGGGCCTCAGCAGCAGTCATTCTGTTCTTTGGCTTGTTCCCCGACGCCATTGTCTCTTTCACCCGCCAAAGCACTCCGACGATCAGCACCGGCAGTCCGCCGAGCGGTAACTCGGCGGTCATGATCCGCAGCGCCGGAACGCAAAACCCGCAGGTGCTGACCTTGCGCCCCGAGCTTCCTCAGACCGGACACTAGCCTCATGGCATTTTCGCGGATGATTTTTCGTGAATACGACATCCGCGGAATCACGGGGAAGGACCTCACCGAAGAAGTGGCCACCGCCGTCGGTGGTGCATTCGCGCTCTTTCTCCGCGAGAAGAAGGTGACAGGCGCAGTCGCGGTAGGGCGCGACAACCGGCCGTCGGGGAAAAGCCTTCAGCGAGCCCTTGTGGCAGGTCTGATCGCCGCGGGAGTCGACGTGATCGACATCGGCATCGTCCCGACCCCTGTCGCGTATTGGTCGCAGCACAATCTCGACGTCGTTGCCGGAATCCAGATCACGGGGTCCCATAACCCTCCCGAGTACAATGGCTTCAAACTCGGCCTTCACAAGAAGTCGATTTACGGTTCCGACATTCAGCGTCTCTACGACATTTCGGTCGCGCGAAAATTTCCCAGCGGAAAGGGGACTCTGCGCCACGAACAGGTGATCGATCGATACATTGCGGACGTTGTTGGCCGCGTCGGCACGCTGTCGCGCGACGTCAAGGTGGTTCTGGATTGCGGCAACGGGGCCGGCTCGCTGGTCGCGCCCGGCCTTTTTCCCAGACTGGGCATCAGTCCGCGCTGTCTCTTCTGCGAGAGCGACGGCACTTTCCCGAATCATCATCCCGATCCCACCGTCCCGAAGAATCTCGAGGCGCTCGTCCGCGCGGTGCAGAAAGACAAGGCGGATATCGGAATCGCGTTCGACGGAGATGCAGACAGAATTGGCGTGATCGACGATCGCGGCGAAATCATATGGGGAGATTATCTACTCATCGTTTACGCCCGAGACGTCCTGAAGCGGACGGGGAAGGGACAATCGATTGTGTTCGACGTAAAGGCATCGCAGGCGTTGCCCGACGCCGTCGAGAAAGCGGGTGGGGTGCCGATCATGTGGAAGACGGGACACTCCGTCATCGAAGAGAAAGTGCACGAGACTCATGCTCCGGTAGGCGGTGAGATGTCCGGGCACATGTTCTTCGGCGAAGGCTACTACGGATTCGACGACGCGCTTTACGGAGCGGCGCTCCTCCTTCGGATCATCGCCGACTCGGGCAAGAGCATCCGCGAATTGCTCGCCGACGTGCCGCGCTTCGTGTCTACGCCCGAGATCCGCGTCGATTGTCCAGACGAGAAAAAATTCGGGATCGTCGAGGAGGCGAAGCATTATTTCGGCAACAGATACGAGGTCATTACCGTCGACGGTGTGCGCGTCCTCCATTGTGACGGCTGGGGACTCATTCGCGCCTCTAACACGCAGCCGGTTCTCGTGATGCGGTTCGAGGCGAGGACGAGCGAGCATCTCGAGAGCATACAGTCCGAGATGCAGGGCTGGCTGCGCACCAAAGGCGTAAAGGTTTGACGTGATCCACGGTCGGCGCCTCCTGGTCGGCGTCGTAATCGCCGCGGCAGTGCTCGTTGGTGGCCGCGCGATATCGGCTGTCTACGCGGATTACAACTGGTACGCTGCGATGGGCGCCACGGCCCTGTGGAGTGAGCGGGCCACCGATCTCGTACTCGTGTATGGAGCGGGATCCGTGATCGCCATCGTACTGACCTTTGTCAACTTGTCAGCGCTTGGTCGAAGCATCGG
Source organism: Gemmatimonadaceae bacterium (assembly GCA_050733435.1). Lineage (GTDB taxonomy): Bacteria > Gemmatimonadota > Gemmatimonadetes > Gemmatimonadales > Gemmatimonadaceae > UBA4720. The sequence goes on from JBOHTB010000138.1 coordinate 103,383, forward strand.
GTCGCTCACGCTGCCGCGACGGATGGCGAATGTCGAGTTTGGGGAAGCAGTACCCAGGAAATACCTCGACCGCTTTGCGCTGGTGCTGGCGATTGCGGTCGCCGCGGCTCTGACTCCGGTACTTCCGAATTGGACCCTTGTCGCCCTTGCCCGTCTTCAGGTTGGGTTCCGCGAAACGGACCCCTACTTCCAGCACGACCTGGGCTTCTACACGACGTGGCTCCCGTTCGAGAAATCGCTCTACTCCTGGGTGATGCTGCTGGTGGTTTCGGTTTCGGTGTTCGTCGTTGTTCTTTACTCGCTGACTCCGGGACTGCGGTGGGAGCGCGCCGGGTTGAGAATGAGTGCGAGGGTGCGACGACATCTGAGCGTTCTCGCCGCATTGCTCCTACTCATCACGATGTGGAGCTATCGCCTGCAGTCGTACGACCTCTTGATTCATGGCTCCGGTGACGACGGAGGCTTTTCGTACATCGACCATCAGTGGCTTCTACCGGGGCTGGTTCTCCTTTCGATCGTCACGGTTGCAGCTGCCATCACCGTACTCCTGAGCGGCTGGACTGGCCAGCTCCGAACGAGCTTCATCGCGGTGACCGTTGTAATCGTTCTCTCTGTCACGGTCCAGGAAGTCATTCCGCTCGTCGTACGACACTTCACTCCCGCGACGGAGCAAATCGCGCGGGAGCGTTCATACGCTGCGACTCGCGCGGACTTTACCAACCGCGCCTACACATTGAATACATCCGCCGACGACGCACTTCGGAAGTCGGCGGTTTCCCCCGCGTTCGATAGCATCGCAGCGAGCTCAGTCGGACAGCAATTGATGCAGAAGGACTCGCTCGTGTATCCCGGCGGCCGCGGCCTCGTGATCGTCTCCGATCCCCAGCTCGATGTCGCCGGGCCGCACGTCGGGGCAGGCCTGTCGAAGCTCGGCTACGCGTGGGCGTATCAATCCTTCGACTTGCTTTCGGATTCCGTTCCTCACCGGGCGAGGCTCATCGCTGTCCGCGATGTTCGTGCGCGAGTGCGGGACCTAGCTCCCATCTTCACGCAGGCTGGAATCGTCGAGCCAATGTTCCACGCAGATACACTGTACTGGAAGCTCGAGCTATACATCGCGTCATCCAATTATCCGCTCAGCAGACATATCATGCTCGCCGGAGAGGAGCGAAGCTACTTCCGACACGCGGCGACCGCGCTTGTCAACGCGCGTACGGCTCGCGTCATGATTGCCGCGGATCCAGTACCGGATCCGATTTCACAGGCGTGGATGACGGCGTTCCCAAACTCGTCCGACTATCGCGCACCTGGGATCGCGCGTGAGCTGACGACGAGTCCGTGGCAGCCCGTCGGCGCGGAGACGAAAGAGCCGACTGACTCAACTTTTCGCAGTGCGGTTACCCGACTCTACAACCGAATGCGGGCGGCTCTTGCAGACGGCGATCTCAAGGCCTTTGGAATCGCCTACGATTCTCTCGGCGCGTTCATAGGACAACGCAAATGAACGAAGCGGTACGAACGGCCGTGATCGCAGTCGGCGGCAATGCGTTATCGCCGCCGGGCGAACACTCGACCATCGCCGATCAGTTCAGCCATAGCCGGGCGAGCCTTGGGCCGATAGTGGACCTCGCGCTCGATGGATGGCGCGTCGTTGTGGTTCACGGCAACGGTCCACAGGTCGGCGATGAGCTCGTACGCAACGAAAAGGCGCGCAGCGAGGTTTCTCCACTGCCGTTGGGAGTTCTGGTCGCGGGTACGGCAGGCTGGATAGGCTACATGCTCCAGCAATCGCTCGAGAACGCGCTTCGGAAAGCCGGGAGTGAGCGCGACGTCGTGACGGTTCTCACCCAGGTCGAAGTCAGCGCCGCCGATCCGGCGCTGCGCAACCCGAAGAAATTCATCGGGCACGGATTGTCCGCGAATCGGGCTCGCGAGCTTCGCGCCGAAGGACATGCAATTCGGAAGGACGCCAACGGAAATCTTCGACGAGTGGTGGGGAGCCCTGCGCCGCTCGCGATTCACGAGCTATCCACCATTCGAAGTCTCGTCGAGCGCGATACGGTTGTGATTGCCTGCGGAGGCGGGGGGATTCCTGTTTACCGCGATCAGACGCTCGGTCTCGAAGGCGTCGATGCGGTGATAGACAAGGACCTCGCTGCCGCAGTTCTTGCTAGAGAGCTTGGCGCGGAGCTGTTTATGATTCTCACCGATGTCGATGCCGTCTACACGAATTGGGGAACAGAGCAGCAGAGGATGATCAGCTCCATGACCGTTGCCGAGGCCGACCGTCTCGCCGCCGAAGGAGCGTTCGGCGAGGGCAGCATGGGTCCCAAGGTCGCTGCTGCAGCAGAGTATGTGCGTCGAACCAACGGCCGTGCCATTATTACCGAGCTGAGCAAGGGAAGAGCGGCCGTGCAGGGAAGTGGTGGGACAGAGATCCTGCCGTGAACAACCAACTCGAATAGAAAGCGCGTCGACACGCACGCGTTCGGAGCAAGAGTGAACATCCACGAGTACCAGGCAAAAGAAATCTTCCGGAAGTATGGCATACCGATTCCACCAGGAGAGGTAGCGACAAGTCCGGATCAGGCTGAGTCGATCGCGCGCAAGTTTGGAACGACGGTCGTCGTAAAAGCGCAGGTTCACGCCGGCGGGCGCGGAAAGGCAGGAGGGGTGAAGCTCGCGCGCACACCAGCGGATGCAAAGAGCATAGCTGCGCAGATTCTAAAGTTGACGATCAAGGGTCTTCCCGTAGAAAAGGTGCTCGTCACGCCGGCTGCCGATATCGCGAGCGAAGCATACGTCGGTATCATCGTCGATCGGGCGAGCAAGCGACCCGTGTTCATGGCGAGTCCGGCAGGCGGAATTGACATCGAAGAAGTCGCGGCCAAGACGCCCGACAAGATCCGTCGGCTGCCCGTCGATCCTCGCTACGGATTGCAGGGCTTCGAGGCGATGCAGCTCGCGTTCTTCCTCTACTCGGACATGAAGCAGGTGCGCGCCGCGGCGAAGATCCTTCAGCAGCTCTATAAGGCATTCTTCGAGAACGGTGGGTCGCTCGCCGAGATCAATCCATTGGTGACGACCCCCGATGGTCAGGTCGTGGCGCTCGACGCAAAGATGGTGATTGACGACAACGAGCTCGAAAGGCGGCCCGACATCGCCGCGCTCCGGGACGAGTCGTCCGAAAATCCGAGCGAGGTCGAGGCTAGAAAAGCCAGCCTGACTTTCATCAAGCTCGACGGAAACGTCGGCTGCATCGTCAACGGTGCCGGCCTCGCGATGGCGACCATGGATCTCGTCAAGTACTACGGTGGCGAGCCGGCGAATTTCCTCGACATCGGCGGGTCATCGAATCCGGAGAAGGTCGTCGCCGCGCTTCGAATCATCACCGGCGACAAAAACGTGAAGGCCATCCTGTTCAATATTTTTGGCGGAATCACGCGCACCGACGATGTCGCCAATGGAATCGTCACTGCCATCAAACAGAATCCGCTCAAGGTGCCGCTCGTCATTCGCCTCACCGGCACAAACGAAGAAATCGCCGTCAAGATCCTGAATGAGAACAGTCTCTCCGCGATGACAGACATGGACGAAGCGGTGAAGAAAGCAGTGGCGCTCGCGACCGGGGGAAAAGTCGCGTGAGCATTTTCATCGACAAGAGCACACGACTGCTCGTTCAGGGAATAACCGGCCGTGACGGGTCCTTCCACACTCGACAGATGCTCGAGTACGGGACCCAGGTTGTTGGAGGCGTAACGCCGGGCAAAGGCGGGCAGAAGTTCGAAGACAAGGTTCCGATCTTCAACACTGTTGCCGACGCGGTCAGCAAGACAGGTGCGAACACGACGGTGATCTACGTTCCGCCGCCATTTGCCGCCGACGCAATGATGGAGGCAGCGGACGCCGGACTTCAATTCATCGTGTGCATCACTGAGGGCGTCCCTGTACTCGACATGACGAAGGTTTATCCGTTCGTCAAAGAGCGAGGGGCTCGACTTCTTGGACCCAATTGCCCGGGCCTCATCTCACCCGGCGAGTCGAAGGTAGGGATCATTCCGGGCAGGATATGCACGCGCGGATCGGTGGGACTGGTGAGCCGATCAGGCACGCTCACTTACGAAGTGGTCTACCAGATGACGCGGGCGAAGATCGGACAGACGACTTGCGTCGGCATCGGCGGCGACCCGATCAACGGCACCAACTTCATCGATTGCCTCGATGCGTTCGAGAAGGATCCCGCGACGAACGCCGTCGTAATGATCGGGGAGATTGGTGGAACCGACGAGCAGGACGCCGCGCGCTTCGTCCACGAGAAAATGAAGAAGCCCGTCGTAGGGTTCATCGCGGGTCAGACCGCTCCTCCAGGCCGTCGCATGGGACACGCGGGCGCCATCATCTCTGGCTCCGCGGGAACGGCTGCCGAGAAGATGCAGGCCTTCGAGGAGAACGGTATAGCCGTCGCAAAGCGTCCCCTCGATGTCGTCGACTTACTCAAACGCGCGATGCGCTAGAATCGAGATCATAAATGGCTGGTAATCGAACGTTGACCATCATCAAGCCCGACGCCTTCAACTCCGGGAAAGCTGGACTGATCGTCGCTCTGCTCGAGAAATCCGGGTTCAGGGTTGTTGCGTCGCGCGTAATGCGACTGACCGAACCGCAGGCGGCTGCTTTCTACGCCGTTCACAGGGAGCGCCCATTCTTCGCGCCGCTCACGCGGTTCATGACGTCTGGCAAATGCATGCCCATCGTGCTAGAGCGCGCTGATGCAGTTGCAGCGCTCCGAAAAGTCATCGGAGCGACGGATCCCGCGGAGGCCGAACCGGGCACAGTCCGAAAGCTCTACGCCGAGTCGAAGGAGAGAAACGCGATCCACGCGTCCGACTCCGACGAAAACGCTGATCGGGAGGCCAGATTCTTTTTTGCCGAGGCGGACCTGGTTTAGTCCGGAGAGGCATCCCCACCAGAGAGCAGTTTGCGAGCTCCAATAGAACAAAAAAGTTGCAGTAGCGGGCTGGAACGAGAACCATAAACCCGCTAGCTTAAAGGGCTTATGCTGTACTTCGACCTGCGTTCGCTGGAGTCCAAAGCCGTCCACGTGGACGGCTCGCTGGCACCCGATAATCCGATCTGGCAAGAGAGTGACGTCCGACCTTCTGAGCCTATCCACGTGACCGGGCGTCTGTCATCGGCGGGTGAAGGTCGATTTTATTTTAGCGGCAGAATTGGGGGGCGGCTGGCCTTGCCGTGCCGTCTTTGCCTCGATGACGTCGACGTTGACGTCGACGAGGAAGTACACTTCATACTCGCCGAAACGGGCGCCGAGGAAGCGGACGATCCGGACGTTTTTCTATACGATCCAAACGAACGGAATATCGATCTGCGAGCGGCCGTGAGGGAGACCTGGCTTCTTACTGCACCGGCTTACGTTCAGTGCAGCGAGGATTGCAAGGGATTGTGCGCGACCTGTGGTACGAACTTGAACGAAAGCACCTGCAACTGCACGCCAACAACGACTGATTCGCGCTGGGACGCATTGCTCAAGCATCAGGGCGACGCCCACTAGCACTCAAACAAATCAAGGAACAGAACACATGGCCGTCCCAAAGCGACGCACATCGAAGAGAAAAAAGCGGGCGCGGAATACGCACAAGATTGCTCCCGCGATAGTCATACAAAAGTGTCCGCGCTGTCAGAGCATGAAGCGCCCTCATCACGTATGCGAGGAGTGCGGATACTACGCGGGCGAACAGCGAGTAGAACCGAAGGAAGCGTAGTTTGGCGCGAATAGCGTTGGACGCGATGGGGGGTGATTTCGCTCCCAAAGCGCCAATCGCGGGTGCGCTCCTGGCACTCCAGGAGCTCGACGCCGCTCACACGGTTCAACTGGTGGGAAAAACTGCGGTGATAGAATCGCAGTTGCGCGAGCTCTTATCCGGTGAGCTCGCGGCGGCCGCTCCGGTACGTAACCGCGTCCAGATCTTCGAAGCGCCGGACGTGATCGAGATGTCGGAAAAACCAACCGCCGGGCTCAGAAAAAAGCCGAAAAGCTCGATGGTTGTCGGCATCCGGCTTCAGGCTGACGACGACTCCGATGCATTCGTCTCCGCCGGAAATACCGGTGCACAGATGGCGACCTCGGCGATGCTTCTCAAGCTGCAGCCCGGCCTCACGAGGCCGGCAATAGCAACGGTGTTTCCGACTGCGCGGGATCCCGTAATCGTCATCGATTCCGGCGCAAATGTCGACTGCTCCGCCAGAGAGCTCATTCAGTTCGCGTGGCTTGGCGCAGTTTACGCGGAGTGCATCTTCGGGCGCCGCAATCCATCGATCGGCCTCCTTTCGATAGGAGAGGAACCGGAGAAGGGAAACGCGGTCACCAAGGAAGCGAATGCGCTCTTTCAGAAAGCTGGCTTCAACTTCCACGGCAACCTCGAAGGCCGAGATTTGCCGAATGGTGCAAGCGATCGGGGTCCGTTCGACGTGGTCATCTGCGACGGATTTGTGGGCAACGTCGTTCTCAAGTTTTATGAGGCGGTAGCGCCGATGATAATGCGACTTCTGGCCGAGCACCCAGGAATCGATCCCGGCAACGTGCGGATGGCGCTCAAGGGATTCGACTCGAGCGACTACGGTGGCGCGCCGCTCCTCGGATGCCGTGGCGTCAGTATCATTTGTCATGGCAATTCATCACCGCGTGCGATCAAGAATGCGATCAAGGTCGCAGTGCGCGCCGTCGAGACTGGAATGAATGAGCAGATAGGGCAGCGGCTCGAGGCGGCGGCGCCGGCGATCACCGCCGCGGCGGAGCTGGCGTGAAGCGCCCTGTAGCTGCCATTTCGGGAACCGGTCGCGGTCTACCCGCCCATGTGATGACCAATCACGATTTCGCGTCGATCGGGATAGAGACATCTCACGAGTGGATTTTCGAGAGGAGCGGGATCTCGGAGCGTCGCCTGGCAAAGAATGGCGAGACCACCTGCTCCATGGCATCCGACGCGTCCCGAAAGGCGATGGCAGTCGCAGGTGTCCATCCGGGCGAGATCGACGTGATCGTGCTCAGCACGGCAACGCCCGATCGTCTGCTCCCGTCGACTGCCGTCGATATCCAGGCGGAGCTCGGCGCCACTCGCGCGGCCGCATTCGACGTCGGTGCGGCGTGCGCGGGCTGGCTCTATGCAATGTCGACCGCAGAAGGTCTAATCATGTCCGGTACGGCCGAAACGGCGCTCGTGGTCGGATCGGAGAAGATGAGCGCGATCGTCGATTGGAAGGACAGGTCGACATGTGTGCTGTTCGGCGATGGTGCGGGAGCAGCGATACTCAAACGGTCCAAGGGAGGGAAGGGGATTCTCTCCGCGTACATGCGCAGCGATGGAAAGCTCGCGGATCTGTTGTACCGGCCCAATGGTGGCGCGACCACGCCGATGTCAGTTGAGGTCCTCGAGAATCGCTCGCATCTCGTGCGAATGGCGGGGCGCGAGGTGTTCAAGCACGCGGTGAGATCGATGTCAGATGCCGCCGACCGCGCTCTCGACGGAGCACGGCTTACGGGCTCGGACATCGATCTTCTGATTCCGCACCAGGCCAACGTCAGGATTATCGAAGCGACAGCAAAGCACGCGGGAATCTCGATGGAGAAGGTCTACGTGAACGTCGACCGATACGGCAATACGTCGTCAGCATCGATACCAATTGCACTCGACGAAGCAATCGAGTCCGGCCGCGTGAAAGATGGTTCAACCGTGATGATGGTTGCTTTCGGGGCCGGATTCACGTGGGCGTCGATGATAATCCGCTTCTAGCGGTGGACGTCGTTCTTCTTTTTCCCGGACAGGGATCCCAAAAACCGGGTATGGGAAAGGATCTCGCCGAAGCATTCCCCGTCGCGAAAGGCGTGTTCGGCGAGGTCGACGCCGCTCTTGGATCCGACGTCAGCAGACTTTGCTTCGAGGGTCCAGCGGACGAGCTGACGGAGACGCGCAATGCTCAGCCCGCGCTTTTCGCGCACGGCGCCGCGATCTGGGCAGTCGTGAAGGATAAGGTTCGCCAACACGTTCGAGCCGCGGCGGGTCACTCGCTCGGAGAATTTACCGCGTATCATGCGGCTGATACCGTTGGACTGGCCGGTGGCGCGCTTCTGGTCCGGCGTCGAGGCGAATTGATGTTCGAGACAGGGACTGGTCGGCCTGGAACGATGGCAGCGATACTCGGCACGACGACCTCGCCGATCGAGGAGTTGTGCGCGCAAGCGAGCGCTGAGGCGGGACTCGTTGTTCCGGCGAATTACAATACCGACGAGCAAACGGTGATTTCCGGAGAAATCCGCGGCGTCGAGCGGGCGATGGAGCTTGCAAAGGAGGCTGGAGCCAAGCGGGCCGTGAAACTCCCGGTGAGCGGCGCCTTTCACTCACCGCTCATGCAGCCGGCCGTCCCAGGACTAACAAACGCGATCGCAACCGCTGCATTCACAGACCCGGTCTTCCCGGTTTTCTCCAATGTGACCGCGGAAGCATCGACGACCGCCGCAACCGCAAAGGATCTACTGCTCACGCAGCTCACTTCGCCGGTTCGATGGTCCACGGAAATTAGAAACATCGCAGCACGTTTTCCGGACGCTCTTTTTGTCGAAATAGGGCCGGGCAGCGTATTGACTGGGCTCACGGGCCGCCTCGTGAAGGGCGCCAGGACCTTTGCCTGCGGCACCGCTGCTGAGACCGAAAAACTGCTTAAAATGGTGGCGTGATGCAGATCGATCTCTCGGGTAAGAATGCGATCGTTACGGGCAGCACGCGCGGCATCGGTCGGGGAATAGCGGAGACGCTCGCGGGAAGCGGAGCACGGGTCGCGGTAGTGGGACGGGAGCTTGCGCGCGCGGAAGAGGTGGCCGCGGCGATCGGAAAGAATTCGAAAGGATTTTCCGCCGACGTCAGCGACACGAGCGCGGTGGCGAAGCTGGTAGCCGATGTCGAGACGGCTTTCGGATCGATCGACATCCTCGTGAACAACGCGGGCATCACCCGCGACAACCTCGTCATGCGACTCAAGGACGAAGATTGGGACGCCGTCCTGGACGCAAATCTACGCGGCGCCTTCGCGGCAATTCGTGCGGTTTCGCGCGGCATGATGAAGCGCCGCAGCGGTCGCATCATCAACATCGCGAGCATCGTCGGGATTATGGGAAACAAGGGCCAGGCCAACTACGCGGCGAGCAAGGCCGGGCTCATTGCCCTCACGAAATCCGTCGCAAAGGAGCTTGGCTCACGGAACATCCTGGTGAACGCGGTCGCTCCTGGTTTCATCGAGACGGAGATGACCGCTGCGATGACTCCTGACGCCCGCGAAGCCCTGGGCAAACAGATTCCACTCGAGCGCCTTGGCAGCGTCAGTGATGTCGCGGGAGCGGTCGCGTTTCTTGCCTCTGACCTCGCCTCGTACATCACGGGGCAGGTGTTCGTCGTGGACGGCGGAATGGTCATGTGACCGCCTTCGTCTAACTTTGTAGCAGATATTCGGTTAGGTATATTACCCGACACACCACAAACACGAGGAAATCCATCAAATGGCCGACAATTCCAACAAGGTCAAAGACATCATCGAGAAGGAGCTCGGTGTCGAGCGTGAAAAGCTGACGAACGAGGCGAGCTTCATTGAGGATCTCGGTGCCGATAGCCTGGACATCGTCGAGCTCGTGATGGAGTTCGAGAAGGAGTTCAACATCGACATTCCCGACGAAGACGCGGAGAAGCTCCGCACGGTTGGTGATGCGCTGGGTTATTTGAACCAGAAGGTCGGAGCTTAATGAAGCGAAGAGTCGTCGTCACTGGTATGGGGGTCATTACCCCTGTCGGAAACGATGTGGCGACGACCTGGCGATCCCTGATCGAGGGGAAGTCCGGCACGGCACCGATCACGAAGTTCGACGCGTCCAACTTTCCGGTCAGGTTTGCAGCCGAAGTAAAAGGCTTTAATCCGCTCGATTACATGGAGCGGAAAGAAGCAAAACGCGCGGATCAGTACACGCAGTACGCCGTCGCGGGCGCTCGACAGGCTATGACGAACGCAGGTCTGGCGGATGGGCGAAACGGCCTCGACCCCGACCGCATCGGAGTCATAATCGGAAGCGGGATCGGCGGGCTAAAGAGCTTCGAGGAGCAGCACGACGTCTATCGCGAACGAGGCGTCGGCAAGATCTCGCCGTTCTTCATCCCGATGTTCATCGCAGACATCGCTGCCGGCATCGTGTCGATGCAATGGAATGCGAAGGGCCCAAACTATGCTACTGTATCGGCTTGCGCCACGAGCGCTCACGCAATAGGTGACGCCTTTCGGACCATCCAGTATGGCGACGCGGACATCATGATAACGGGCGGCGCTGAGGCGACCGTCACTCCGATGGCAATCGGCGGATTCGCCAACATGAAGGCACTGTCGGAGCGAAACGATAGCCCTGAATCTGCGTCCCGCCCCTTCGATGCGACGCGCGACGGCTTTGTGATGGGCGAGGGCGCCGGCATTCTCATTCTGGAGGAGATGGAGCACGCGATGAATCGCGGCGCGACCATTTACGCCGAGATAGTTGGATACGGCGCGACGGGTGACGCGTATCATCTAACCGCCCCGGCTCCGGACGGAGAAGGTGCGCAGCGCGCGATGAAGCGCGCGCTCAAGGACGCGGGTCTCGAGCCCAAAGACATCCAGTACATAAACGCGCACGGTACGTCTACGCCCGCGAACGATTTCAACGAGACGCGCGCAATCCAGGCGGTTTTCGGGGACGAAGCAAAGAAGGTGAACGTGAGCTCCACGAAGTCTGCCACCGGGCACATGCTTGGCGCAGCGGGAGCCGTCGAGGCTGTCGTCAGCTCGATGGTCGTCGGATCGGGCGTTATTCCGCCGACGATCAACTACCATCACCCGGATCCCGAGCTCGATCTCAACTTCACTCCGAACACGTCGGTGAAGCGCGAGGTGAACGCCGTACTCAGCAACAGCTTCGGTTTCGGGGGTCACAACACAACGCTGGCGCTAAAGCGCTTCGAGCCGTGAATACTCCCGTTCTCGACGTAGCCAAGATCTCCGATCGTGCGCTGCGACCCATCGGTGAAAAAGTTGGAGCTGCCGAGCGGCTCTCGCCGGAAGACGCCGAGCTCCTTTTCACTTCTCCGGACCTTCTGGGCGTCGGAATGCTTGCGGACTACGCAAACCGGCGAAAGCACGGCGACGTTGTCACCTTCGCAGCAAACCAGCACATCAATCCGACCAATGTCTGCTACCTCCGAAAGACGTGCGTCTTCTGCTCCTTTGCGCGCCTGCCAAAGGAAGACGGTGCGTACCACTATTCGCTCGATCAGGTTTATGCGGAGGCCGAGGCGGCGGCGACGGGACTGACCAAGGAGTTCCACATCGTCGGCGGGCTCGACATGAAGGCGGGCCTCCAATACTACAGCGAGATGTTTCGAGGACTGAAGTCGCGCTACCCGCATGTCCACATCAAGGGCCTCACGGCTGTGGAGATCGCGCACGTCGCGCGCATCGAGAAGATGTCGGTAGAAGAGGTTCTTGTCGCTCTCAAGGAAGCTGGACTCGATACGCTTCCCGGCGGTGGTGCCGAGGTTTTCGGGCGCGGAGTTCGGATGGCGATCGCCGACAAAAAACTCGCGGCCGAAGACTGGATCGACGTACACCGCACCGCGCACCGTCTTGGGATTCGCTCCAACTGCACGATGCTCTACGGTCACGTGGAGACAATACAGGACCGCGTTGAGCACCTGAGAATGCTCCGCGATCTCCAGGACGAGAGTGGCGGATTTCTCGCCTACATACCGCTCGCCTACCATCCGGACAACAACGAGCTTGGTATCGAGCTCGGAAGGCAGGGCACTGCGACCACTGGCTTCGACGACCTCCGCAATCTTGCGGTGGGACGCCTTTTCCTCGACAATTTCGATCACATCAAGACGCACTGGATCATGGTGACGCCGTTTCTCTCGCAGACGTCGCTGGCGTTCGGCGTGAACGACCTCGAGGGGACGGTTGTCCGGGAGAAGATCTACCACGAGGCGGGAGCGCATACGGCTCAGGGGCTCAGCCTCGACGACATCCTCGATCTCATTCGGTCGGCGGGGAAGACCCCCGCAGAGCGCGATTCCTTTTACAACATCCTTCGAGTCTTCGATCGCGAATCGAAGGCCGTGGCAGCCTGATGAAGATCGGGCGCATTCCCTACATCAATTGCTACCCCGTCTATGGGGCGATCGACCGTGGACTCATTCGCCTCGACGCCGAGCTGGTCGACGGTGTACCGACGGACCTCAATCGCCGAATGGCGGCACGCGAGCTCGATATCAGCGTGGTGTCCGCCGTCGAGTACGCGCGGGATGCCGACAGGTACCTGCTGCTTCCCGACCTCGCAATTTCCTGCGACGGTCCTGTGCGCAGCGTCATGTTATTCTCGACGCGTCCGGCCGCGGAGCTCGGTGGTCGGGACCTCATCGTGAGCAGGAGCTCCATGACGAGTGTGGCGCTCCTCGAGCTGCTATTCGAGAATGTCTGGCACGCGCGTCCACGGTTCGTGCCCGGTGATGCTGAGGTCCGCGACGTGGTGGTGGACGATGGAAGTCCTGACGATGCCCGACTCGTTATTGGGGATGCTGCTCTCGTGCTTGGCTCCAACCACCGCGAGCGGTATCCATTCGTGTATGATCTCGGCGAGACCTGGAAGGAGTGGACCGGCCAGCCTTTCGTGTTCGCGGTTTGGGTCGCTCAGCGCACAACAGATGTCAGACAGGCACTCGTCGCGCATGCTGGACTGATCTCATCGCGTGATTGGGGTCTCCGTCACATTTCCGATTTGGCGCTGCAGGCGCACCGAGCGACTGGTGTCGCTCGCGACGTTTGCGCCGCGTATCTGTCGGGGCTCGATTACCGTCTTTCGTATCCGCACCTCGCCGGACTCACTGAGTTTTACCGCCGGCTGGTCGAGCGCGGACGGATTCCGAACGGCACTCTTACATTTCTGCCAGCCGCATGAGCGAAAACTCCGACCTTCTGGATTTCTACACCAACGCGCCGCTTCTCGAGCTCGGCGCGGAGGCCGATCGCGTGCGGCAGGAAAAACACCCCGGCAACACTGTCACTTACATCATCGATCGGAACATCAACTACACCAACGTGTGTGTAGCGGATTGCGGATTTTGCGCGTTCGCCCGCCGCCCGAAGCACGGCGAAGGCTACACTCTCTCGTTCGAGCAGATTGGCGCCAAGATCGATGAGCTCAAGGCGCTCGGCGGCGTTCAGATCCTGATACAGGGCGGGCACAATCCCTACATCCCGTTCGATTGGTATCTGGATCTGATGCGTTACATCAAGAAGAATCATCCGATCCACATCCACGGCTTCAGCCCGAGCGAGATCGATTTCTTCGCCAAGCTTTTTCGAATGGATGCCGTCGAAGTTATCCGTGAGCTGAGGAAAGCCGGGCTCGATTCCATTCCCGGAGGAGGCGGCGAGATCCTTGTGCAAAGGGTCCGAGACATCGTGGCGCCGAAAAAAGCCGGGGCCGATAGATGGCTCGAGATCATGGAGCTCGCCCACAACGAGGGAATGAAGACTTCCGTTACGATGATGTACGGCCTCGGGGAGACGCTGGCCGAGAGGCTGGAGCATCTCCAGAGGGTAAGGGAGGTTCAGTCACGAAGTGGTGGATTTACTGCGTTCATATGCTGGCCGCTCCAGCCCGAGAACACTCCGACGATGTCGCATCAGCCGAAGACTGGCGCCACGGAGTATCTGCGCACAGTCGCGTTTGCTCGCATCGTTCTCGACAACGTTCCCAACCTGCAGGCAAGCTGGGTGACGATGGGCATGAAAATCGGGCAAATCGCGCTTCGGTTCGGATGCAATGACTTCGGGTCGCTCATGATCGAGGAGAACGTCGTCTCCGCGGCAAACACCACTCATCGCACGTCGACCGATGAAATGGAGCGGCTGATCCGCGACGCTGGATTCACGCCCGCACGCCGCAAGCAGGACTACACGCTGCTCGATGCGCCGGCGATGCGCGCGGATGCCGCGTGACGAGCGCGGCGAGGACTCGCAGCACCGAGCCGGTCAGGTAGACAACTCGGGTAGTATCCGGGTCGGTGTTGGCTACGACTCCCACCGATACGCGCCGAAGCGTCCGCTGATTCTTGGCGGCATTCTGATTCCCAATGAGGCTGGCCTCGCCGGACACTCCGACGGCGACGCGATCTGCCACGCTGTCACTGACGCAATCCTCGGTGCGGCCGGACTGGGAGACATCGGCGAGATGTTTCCCGACACAGATTCCGGCAACAAAGACCGGGATTCGGTCGGCATGCTCGAGGCCGCTGTTAGAAGGATTTCCGCGGCCGGACACAACGTCGGTCAGATCGACATCACTGTCATCGCAGAAGCACCGAAGCTTTCGCCACACCGGCAGGCAATCCGGGCCCGGCTTGCGGTAGCGCTCGGTATCGATTCCGAGAGCGTGAGCGTCAAGGGGAAGACCAATGAAGGAATGGGCTGGATCGGGCGAAAAGAAGGCCTCGCCTGTATCGCCGTGGCCACGCTGAACCGGAAACGCTAGCGCATGCTTCAGTCACTTGCGGGGTGGCTCGGTGATCTGCCCCTTGGATCGCTGTACGCAACGATCGCGGTGCTCTCGGCGTTCGAGAATTTCTTTCCGCCGTTTCCATCGGACGGGGTAATCGCATTCGGAAGCTTCCTCGCCGACAGGGCGCACGGATCTGCCCTCACGGTTTTTTTTCTCGGATGGTTCGGGAATGTCGCGGGCGCGTGCGTCACCTACACGTTGGGGCGGCGGTTCGGCTCAAAGGCGTTTCTCCGTCGTCTGGAGAAATATGCCGGGCCCGATGTCGAAACGCGGATCAAGCAACTCCACAAACGTTATGGATTGGCGGGACTCTTCGTGAGCAGATTTCTCCCCGGCGTACGCGCAATCGTCCCGCCATTCGCCGGTGCGATGAAGCTCCCGGCCTTCAAAGTGATTCTCTCCGTCGCAAGTGCGTCGGCCGTGTGGTTCGCCCTCATTACCTTTCTGGCATTTCGTGCGGGAGATAACTGGGATGCCGTCGAGCATTATCTGGTCAGGTCTGGAAAGGTTGCCGGCGGGATTGCCATCGGCATTGTCGTCCTGGCGTTTGGGATCTGGTACATCAGACACCGACGTGTAAAACGTGGCTAGCCCGGCGCTGGACGACGCGGTTTCTCGCGCATTCTTCATCGAGCGCTTTGACGACTACCTTGCACTCGAACAGGGCGCGTCGGTTCAGACGAGCAAGGCGTACAAGCTGGACATCGCGCGATTCGTCTCGTATGCGTCGGTGAAAGGTGCAAAGTCGCCGACCGAGGTCGGCGCGCGCACGCTTCGCGAGTACGTCTACCATCTCAAGGACCTTGGACTTGCGCCCGCGTCGATAAGGCGGAACGTGTCAGCGGTGCGCACGTACTTCAGGTTTCTCATCGGAGAAGGACATGTCGTCAGAGACCCGAGTGAGCGACTCGAGACGCCCAAAAGATGGCGAACTCTGCCTGAGGTGCTCGGAGTTGAGGAGGTGGAGAAGCTTCTTTCCGCTCCGGCACTCAGTGAGCCGCTAGCCTTCCGTGATCGGGCGATGCTGGAGCTCGCCTATGGTGCGGGGCTGCGTGTTTCGGAGTGGATCTCTCTTGGTGTGCGCGACGTGATGCTTCAGGATCATCTGGTGAGAGTGTTCGGCAAAGGCGCGAAGGAGCGTCTTGTGCCCATCGGCCGGAAGGCGATTGGCGCAACCGCCGTGTACTTGCGTGAGCTCCGACCCGCCCTGGAAAAAGGGGAGGGAAAGGGAGTGCTCTTTCTGAACGCTCGCGGCCAGCCGCTTTCGAGAATGGGAGCGTGGAAGATTCTGCGCAAATACGTCAAACAGGCCGGCATCACAAAGCCCGTTTCACCGCACACGCTCCGACACTCGTTTGCAACGCACCTCCTCGAGGGCGGTGCGGACCTCCGAGCGGTGCAGGAAATGCTCGGGCATGTCGACATCTCCACGACGCAGATCTATACGCACATCGATCGGGAATATCTGCGAAGCGTGCACAAACAGTATCATCCGCGCGGCTAACGATGCTTCTCGTTCTCGACAACTACGACTCGTTTACCTACAACCTCGTCCAGTACCTCGGCGAGCTTGGCCAGGACCCCGTCGTCAAGCGCAACGACGAGATATCGGTTGACGATATCGGCGCGATGGGAGTGACGCGCCTCGTTATCTCTCCCGGACCGTGCACGCCGTCACAAGCGGGAATCACTGTCGACGCAATAAAACGGTGGGGCAAGACGATCCCGACGCTTGGAGTTTGCCTCGGGCACCAGGCAATAGGAGAGGCCTATGGTGGAAAAGTGGTGCGCGCGCGAACGCTGATGCATGGCAAAACGTCAAAGGTCACGCATGATGGACGGGGAGTCTTCGCCAACATCGAGAGTCCGCTGCAGGTGATGCGCTACCATTCGCTGGTTATCGAGTCCGGCTCGCTTCCCGATTCCCTCGAGGTCGTGGCGCGAGCGATGGACGATCCCGCGGAAATCCATGCCGTGAGGCACCGTGAGCACCCGGTATGGGGTGTGCAGTTCCACCCGGAATCAATTCTCACGCAACACGGAAAGGCGATTCTGAAAAACTTTCTTTGTCTATATCAATGAATGCTGCCAAACTCGCTGTCTTCGCTCTGCTGGTGATCGCCGGCCGGGCGTATTCTCAAGACACGACCTTTATAGATACTTCTTACGTCGAGTACGGCGAGTCACCGATCACCCTCCCACTCGGGCTCGGCCTTCGTGTTCCCACCTACGATCGCGTTAACGGACTCACCCTGCCGTGGGGTCCCGAGCTGACTCTCGGGGACGAGCGCGTTCAGCTCGACGCACTCGTGAGCTACCGCTCCAACCTTGGCGACTGGGACCCGTCGCTTGAGGGTTTCCTGCGTCCGGGCGACAACAACGAGATCAAGCTGTTCGTCGGGCGAGGGACATTCAGCAACGATGAGTGGATACGCTCGGATCTGGTGAACTCACTCGCCGCGATCGGCGTGGGCAGCGACGCGCGCAACTACTTTCGGGGCGATCGCGCCAATGCGCGCTTTACGCGCACGCTGACGACTGGGGCCTTTACACTCGCGCCCTTCATCGGGGGGAACGTGGAGCGGGATTGGTCGACGGGCTCCATAGCACCGTTGAAATCGCCGTGGAGCTTCTACGGCAGAAAAGGCATTCTCAGAATGCGCCGACCGAATCCGCGGGTAGAGAAGGGTAGAATCACCTCGCTTCTTGCTGGCACCGGAGTAACCGTCGTGCGCGGCTCAGTCGAAGCAAATCTGGACGCCCAGGTCGAGCATTCCTTGAGCACGTCGCTCGTTGCGGATTGTTCTGGCGCGCCGACCGATGCGGCGTGCCGGTTAGTCGGAACAGATTTCACCCAGACTACTCTGGACGGGCACGTACAATTTCCAACGTTTGGGAGCCAGACACTCACTTTCAGGGGCCACGCGGTGCTCACCGGCGGCAAAATCGCGCCGCCACAGCGTTTCGCGTATTTGGGCGGGTCCAGCACTCTTGCAACGGTCAATCTGCTCGCGCTCGGCGGCGATCGACTTCTCTACGTCGATGGTGACTACAAGATTCCGATCGATCGAGTTCAGTTGCCGTATGTGGGAAGTCCGTTCGTTGCCATCCACTACGGGGCGGGAAACGCTGGTGAGGGAACGCTGCCCGCGCTAATCCAGAACGTCGGCGTTGGCGCTGGCGCGGGCTTTTTCCGAATGGATTACACTTTAGACCCAGCGAGCAACCGCTCACCGCTGTCGCGCCGCTCCGCGTTCTCGATAGGATTGTCGCTGCCCTGACAATTCGGGTCGAGCGAAAGGTTTGCCCGGGTCAGGACGCCTGGGTATATTCCTGAGCGTGACTTTTGCATCGTGCCGCGCAATTAAGAGCGGGTGATGAGGACCCTTGTGGTCATTCCGGCGCGCCTCGGCGCCATGCGCCTCCCCCGCAAGCCCCTGCGTCTCCTCTCCGGACTCCCTCTCATCGTCCGGGTCTGGCAAAGAATCTCACAAATGAACGTCGCCGACAGCGTCGTCGTCGCGACCGATGACGAATCTGTGGCATCGACAGTTCGCAAGGCGGGCGCGGATTGCGTCATGACGAGCGCTGCGCACTCCTCGGGAACGGAGCGCGTCGCGGAGGTCGCGACAAATCCACGATTTCGTGGCTTCGACACGATCGTGAACGTTCAGGGCGACGAGCCTTTCATTGGCAAGGCGGCTGTTCGTGGCGCGGCGGAGCTCGTGTCAGCCGGACGCTTCCCGCTCGGAACCGCTGCATCGAAAGCGAGCACGGAAATTCTGGATACTCCAAGCCTGGTGAAGGTCGTTGTGGCCGACGACGGACGTGCCATGTATTTCTCGCGCGCACCGATTCCATACCTTCGTGACTCTGCTGACGCGCCGCGACTCGCCGAGCGCACTCTTCAGCACATTGGCGTCTACGCGTATGCGCGTGATGCACTCCGGCAGTGGGTATCACTCCCCCCGCACCCGCTCGAGGAGATCGAGCGATTGGAACAGCTGCGGCCATTGGCCGCGGGTCTACCGATAGGCGTTGCGGTGACTAACGAAGCACCGGCAAGTGGCATCGATACCGAAGAAGATCTTGAGCGCGCCAATGCGCGCTGGGACGCCTTTATGAACGGAGCGGTAAAAAATGTCGGCTAGTTCCAGCCAGCAGACGCGCTACATCTTCATCACCGGCGGCGTGGTCTCGTCGCTCGGGAAGGGAATAGCGGCGGCCTCGCTCGGACGGCTTCTCGTCGAGCGCGGAATGCGCGTGACGATCATGAAGTTCGATCCATACCTGAACGTAGATCCGGGCACGATGTCGCCGTTCCAGCACGGTGAAGTGTTCGTAACCGACGATGGGGCTGAAACGGATCTCGACCTCGGCCACTACGAGCGGTTCATCGACCGCTCACTTGCGCAGGCCAACAATATCACAACCGGACGCATCTACCTGAGCGTGATCACCAAGGAACGTCGCGGAGAGTACCTCGGGTCGACGGTACAGGTCATTCCGCACGTAACGGACGAGATCAAGGGAGCCATGAAACGCCTTGCTCCCGAAAGCGACGTCGTGATAGTAGAGATCGGCGGTACTGTTGGCGACATCGAGTCGTTGCCGTTTCTCGAGTCCATAAGGCAATTCCGCCACGAGATCGGTCGAGAGAATGCGATCTTCATTCATTTGACGCTCGTGCCGTTCATCGCGGCCGCAGGCGAGGTAAAAACAAAGCCGACGCAGCATTCCGTCCGCGAGCTGATGGAGATCGGAATCCAGCCCGACATCCTGATATGCAGAACCGAGCGCGCGCTTTCCGAAGAAGTGAAGCGGAAGATCGCGCTCTTTTGCAACGTCGAGTTCGGCGCTGTGATCGAGAGCCGAGATGTCCCGACCATTTACCAGATTCCACTTCTTTTCCACGAGCAGGGACTGGACGAGCGCGCGATGCACAAGCTCGGACTCCTCGGCCGCCGCGCACCCGATCTTTCCAAATGGCGCCAGATGGTCGAGCGCATCTTGCATCCACACGGCAGAGTGAAAATTGCGGTTATCGGCAAGTACACCGGACTCATCGACAGCTATAAGAGCGTCCAGGAAGCGCTCATTCATGGTGGGATCGCCAACGATGTTGGGGTTGAGATATCCTGGCTCGCCAGCGACCTGTTCACGAGTCGGGAGAAGACACGCGAGCTGCTCGCCGATTTCCATGGAGTTCTGGTGCCCGGTGGTTTTGGAGTTCGCGGTGTAGAGGGGATGCTCGAAGCGATTCGGTACGCGCGCGAATCGGGCTTGCCTTTCTTCGGCATCTGCCTGGGTATGCAGACCGCAATCATCGAGTTCGCGCGGAACGTCATGGGACTCTCGGACAGTCACTCGAGCGAGTTCGCGCCTGATTGTGGCAACGCGGTGATCTCGCTCATGGAAGGCCAGCAGCACGTCACCGACATGGGCGGAACAATGCGACTTGGCGCATATCCTTGCAGACTGGGAACAGGCACACAAGCGGGCGCTATTTACGGTGTGCCGCAGGTGAGCGAGCGCCACCGGCACCGCTACGAAGTGAATAACAAATACAGAGATCAGTTCGTCGAGCACGGACTCAACCTTAGCGGTCTCTCGCCGGACGGATCACTGGTCGAGATCGTTGAGCTTCAGACACATCCATGGTACATCGGCTGCCAGTTCCATCCCGAGCTGCAATCTCGCCCTACGCGTCCGCACCCTCTCTTTGCGAGCTTCATCGGCGCCGCAGTGCAGGCGAAGTCGCCGGCGCGAGGTAGTCGCAAGCGCTCACCCGTAGAGACGGCGGAATAGCGTGCACAGGTTTTTCTCACCCGACAAGCTTTTTCTCATTGCCGGTCCTTGCGTCCTCGAGAGCGATGATCTGAACCTCCGAGTCGGCGAGGCGCTGGCGAAAATTGCGGAGAAGCTGCCGGGTGGCATCATCTACAAGGCCAGCTTCGACAAGGCGAATCGATCGAATAGGAATGCCGCGCGCGGTCCAGGTCTCGACGCCGGCCTCGCGGCTCTCGAGCGCGTTCGCGACGCAACCGGGCTTCCGGTGCTGACAGACGTCCATGCCCCCGATCAATGTGCACCAGCGGCATCAGTTGTGGATGTACTTCAGATTCCTGCCTTTCTCTGCCGCCAGACGGATCTGCTCGAAGCGGCCGGCGCGACCGGACGACCGGTCAACGTAAAGAAAGGGCAATGGCTGCAGCCCGAAGGCATGCGTGGCGCCGTACAAAAGATTCGGGGACGCGAACAAGCCGTCGCCCGGTCTCGCGACATCGCCGTCACGGAGCGCGGGACCTTCTTCGGTTATGGCGATCTGGTGGTCGACATGCGGTCGTTCACGCGACTGCGCGAAGCATGCGGAACGCCGGTGATATTCGACGCGACGCATAGCGTTCAAAAGCCGGGACAGGGACCGGATGGCTCGAGCGGCGGAGCACGTGAATTCGTTACCGTCCTCGCGCTTTCGGCGATTGCGGCGGGCGCGCAGGGACTTTTTCTGGAGACCCATCCCGATCCCGATTGCGCTCCGAGCGACGGATCCAACATGCTGCCGCTTTCTGACATGGCCTCGTTGATGGAACGCGCCGTCGATATCTGGGACCGCATCAACCGATGACTCGCAAGGACATCGTCGAGCGCGGACGTCGAGTCCTCCGCATGGAGACCGAGGCGCTCGGCGAAGCGGAGCGGCGGATTGGCGACGATTTCGCCCGAGCGGTAGAAAGCATTGCCCGATCCGAGGGACGTGTAATTGTATCCGGAGTCGGCAAATCCGGACTCATCGGTCGCAAGATCGCCGCGACACTCACATCCACAGGCACTCCCGCAACATTTCTCCACCCGTCGGATAGCGTGCATGGGGACCTGGGCATTGTCGACGAGTCTGATGTTGCAGTCCTGATCTCCAAGAGTGGTGAGTCCGCCGAAGTTCTTGACCTCCTCGACCATTTGAAGCGGCTCGGGGTATGTACGATAGCGCTCACGAGTAACACGAAGTCGACCCTCGCACGACACAGCGACGTTGCGATTGACGCATGGGTGAAGGAGGAAGCGTGTCCGCACGATCTCGCACCGACCACCAGCACGACTGTCGCCCTGGCGTTGGGCGATGCACTCGCGATAGCGCTGCTGGAAGAGAAGGGTTTTGATGCCGACGACTTCGCTCGTCTGCATCCTGGTGGCGCGATCGGCAAACGGCTTCTGACCAGAGTGTCCGACGTGATGATCACCAACGATCTTCCGATACTGCCGCATTCGGCGACGATGCGAGAGGCTGTCGTGCAGCTGGCGGAGCGGCGTGGAATCGCAATCGTCACCCGAAATGGCGGCGCGATTGCAGGCGTCATTACAACGGGCGATCTCTCACGGCTCATGGAGCACGAGGAGAACGTATTTCCGGTTCCGGTGACCAGCGTTATGAACGCAACTCCAAAGGTCGCGCGCTCCGACGAGCTTGGCAGTGCCGTGGTCTACCGTATGGAGACACATGGGATCATCGCGATGCCGGTGATGGACGGCGACGATCGCATCGTCGGTGTCGTTCATCTGCACGACCTGATGCGCGCCGGTGTGGTTTAATGCGAATCCCGTGGCCTGTCGCGCCCATCGTATTGGCGATCGCCGCCTGTAGCCCCAAAAAGCAGCCGCCCGCTGTGGCCCATTCGCCGCTCGCTGACTCCGCCGACCAGGTGATGTACAACGCGCGCCTCGTGTTGACTGATGAAGGCGTAGCGCGCGCTCGGCTCGAGTCCGACACCGCTTACTTTTTCGACGACAATACGCGCGTGGAGCTGGAGAAGGTGCACACCACGTTCTTTACGGTCACCGGCGCAAAAAACGCAGTTCTCACATCCGAGCGCGGGACATACAACAGTCGCACGAGCGCGATGGTCGCGCGAAAGAACGTCGTCGTCGTTTCCGAGGACGGCCGGCGTCTGACGACGCCGGAGCTTCGATATAGCCAACAGGCGAACCAGATCTCGAGCGACAGTGCATTCGTTCTGACCGAGCCGAACAGGCGCCTGGCGGGAGTGGGGTTCAGGTCCGATCCTGACATGAAGAACATGCAGGTTCTGAAAGGCGCAACTGGCGTGTTGAAGGGTGTTTCGACGCAGGCCCCGGCGGCGAGCAGTACTCCGGCGTCGGTACCGAAGCGGTGAGCGCTCTGAAATCCATTTGTGGTGCAATGCTGTCGATTTTCGCGGCGGCGAGCTCGATATACGCCCAAAATCTCCCCAGCAGCTGCGACCTGGACTACAGCAACAAGAACGGACCTATCAACAGTCGACTCGACGCCGCTGGCAAGCACATCACTTTCCTGAGTGGCGGCGTAGTCGCTCATTGCATCGGTCAGGGGAACACACTCACCGCGGACAGTGCGGAGTACTACGAATCGGAGGGACGGCTTTTTCTCGTCGGCAACGTACACTACACCGAGCCGCGCGCGAATGTCACCTCACGAACGATGACCTACTACCAGAACGACGACCATCTCCACGCCGAGGGAAACGTGGTGGCGGTGATGTCCAATGGCAGCGTCCTGCGAGGGCCGAGCGCGGACTATTACCGCAGCACACCGCGTCGGCCGCTGGCACGCTTGTTCGCGCCGGGTCGTCCTACGGTCACTCTCGTTCAGAAAGACACGACGGGTCGAGGACGCCCGCCTGACACCGCGCATATCGTCGCCAATCAGATCACCATGGATGGTGATAGTCTCGTTTATGCTTCTGGCCGCGTCGAGATCACGAGACCCGATCTGCTCGCCAATGGTGATTCCGCATTCATGGACAGCGGGCGCGATTTCGCCCGGCTCATGCG
>JBOHTB010000139.1:0-26938 GCA_050733435.1 Gemmatimonadaceae bacterium
GCGGTACAAGACTCGAACTTGTGACCTCCACGATGTCAACGTGGCGCTCTAACCAACTGAGCTAACCGCCCCTCCTCGCACCAGAGAGCGGGAAACGGGACTCGAACCCGCGACCCCAACCTTGGCAAGGTTGTGCTCTACCAACTGAGCTATTCCCGCGAAAAAGAAACAAGCGTTCTCGGCGACCACCGGCCATGGAGGTGAGGGGAATCGAACCCCTGACCTCTTGAATGCCATTCAAGCGCTCTCCCAACTGAGCTACACCCCCGGCATCTCCTCGCGGTGCTCGCGCAATCCGCAGGAACCGCGAAGGATATCCAAGGGTAGTATCGAAGTCAAGAAAATCGCTCTGGCTAAATCGACAACGGCCGGTATCTTGCAGCGCTTCGACGACAACAATTTTTGATTACCCGTCAGCGCCTATGATTTCGCGCTTCCTGGTCGTCGAAACAACACTCATTCGCTCGCATTGCTGGCCAGAAAAAGGCTGCATTCGCATAGGCTTTCACGCAGTAGTACCAAGAGGTGTGCACCAATGGCTGAAGTAAAGCGTCGCCGGAAAACGGCTGTCGCCGGAATCGCGCCCAACGAGCCCGAGAGGGACATCCTCGATCAGTACCTTTATGAGGTCAGCACTTATCCGCTGCTCAAGGGAACTGAGGAGATCGAGGTTGCCCGTCGGATTCGCGCCGGCGATCCCGATGCGCTCCAGGAGCTCGTGCAGCGCAATCTGCGCTTCGTGATCTCCGTCGCAAAGAAATACCAGAACCGCGGTATGCCTCTCATCGATCTGATCGGCGAAGGCAACGTTGGTCTGCTCACGGCTGCGCGAAAGTTCGATCCCGATCAGGGCGTCAAATTCATTTCGTACGCTGTGTGGTGGATTCGTCAGGCGATTCTCTCGTCGCTGGCGCGTCAGGGTCGTACCGTTCGCGTTCCGCTCAACCGCACCGCGGATCTCTCGCGCATCATCAAGGCCTCCGAGATTCTGCGTCAGAAGATGCGCCGCGAGCCGACCCCCGAGGAGTTGTCGCAGCTCACCGGACTATCGGTTGATGTCGTGCAGTCGCTCGCCGCGCTCAACACCGGCGACGTTCGTCTCGATGCGCCGATGGATCCAGAAGGCGATCGTTCGCTCATCGAGCGGTTCGTCGCGGACGAGATGCCCGACACCGAGGAAGAGGCGATGAACCGCTTCCTCAATGACGAGATCGAGACCGCTTTGTCGACGCTGCCGCCACGCGATGCCAAAGTGCTTCGTCTGTACTTTGGACTCGAGGGCGGGCGCGAGCACACGCTCGAGGAAATCGGGTCGTTGCTCGGCGTCACTCGCGAGCGGGTACGTCAGCTTCGTGATCGGGCGTTGAAGCGACTCCGCGAAGGGGACGTTGGACGGGCGTTGGGGTCGTTCGCCGCGTAGCGACGCACGGGACGGCAAAGGAGGGGGACGAGCGGTGCTCGTCCCCTTTTTTCTTTACTGAACACTACCCGCTACCCGCTGATCGCGACCCGCTGAACGCTACTCGCTACGACTCCTGATTGCCTCCGAGTTCGTCACCGGGTGCGGATCCAGGCGCTTGATCAAGGCGAATAACATCATCCTAACGCTTTTGAGCTGGTCGATAGTCGATACGAAGTGTTCTTCGCTGATCACCGCCGTGTCACGAGCTATTATCACGTGATATTCCAGCTCTGAGGCCGATGCCAGCGCGTACCGCAGGAATCGCGTGAATCCCGCATCGGTTTTCTGCTCGCGGCCCTCTACGATATTCGCTGGTATGGACATCGATGCGCGGATGATCTGACTGCGAAGGGAGGCGTACTGAGACCCGCGGATAGTGAGCGCGACCTGGTGAGCCAGCAAGGCTAACGCGTGCCCCTTACGCCAAACCTCGAGCTTCTTGAAATCCGCCACGCAATACGGTCGCTCATCACGGCCTCACGGCCGACATCTTTTCGAGCGCCGCGAGTACCATTGTCCGCCTATTCGCCGACAGCGGGCGGGCCGCGCGCAGCGATCAGCGACCCGCGGGCAGCGGGTAGTGTTCCGTTGATTTTCGCTGACGGCTAGCCCTTTCCGCCCTGACCTATAGTTTCACCTTTGTGATCAAGCTGATCGACGTCCACAAATCCTTCGGCCCCAAGAAAGTGCTCGAAGGCTTCACCCTCGACGTGAACGAGGGCGAGACCATGGTCATCATCGGCTACTCCGGCACCGGCAAGTCCGTAGCGATCAAACACATCGTCGGTCTGCTCGAACCGGACAGCGGGACCGTCTTCGTCGACGGTCAGGAAGTGCCGAAGCTGACGCGCGCACAGCTCTACGCGCTGCGCTCACACATTGGCTACGTCTTCCAGTTCGCGGCATTGTTCGACTCGCTCAACATCTGCGAGAACGTCGCGATGGGATTGCGAAAAGAAGGAGGCCACACCGAGCGCGAGATCATCGAACGGGTGGGGGAAGCGCTCGAGCTGGTCGACCTACCCGGCGTGGAATCGAAATTTCCGGCGGAGCTCTCGGGAGGAATGCGCAAACGCGTCGGCATCGCCCGCGCAATCGCTCGACAGCCGAAGTATATGCTGTACGACGAGCCCACCACGGGCCTCGACCCGGTCACCAGCGCCATCATCGATCAACTCATGATCCGCATGCGCGAGAAGCTGCGCGTCACGAGCATCGTGATCACCCACGACATGAGGAGCGCCTACACGGTCGGCTCACGCATCGCGATGCTTTATGAGGGGAAGGTGCGGCAGGTGGGCACGGTCGACGAAATCCAGCACACCCACGATCCGGTCGTCCGGCAGTTCATCGAAGGCAAGCCGGATCTGGACCTCGTGGAAGCGGGCGTATAGCGATGACGGGACCACACGAGACCTCCACACTGCCGACGCTGGTCGTGCATCTCGAGCATGATCGCGCGCGAAACCTCGTGCGCTCGGCTTTTCCGCGCCGTCGGTGGAAAATAATTTCCACGAGGTCCGCAGAGGAGCTCGAGTCCGTGTTTCGGCGCGTGCTCGTGGATGCGACACTCATCGATCTCGGCGCTCCGGACGACAACACCTGGAAGTCCGCGGCCTTCGCGGCCGAATTCCCGAGCGCGCCTTTCTTTGGGATTCTTCCTTTGCGTCCCTCCGATACTCCGTCGGTTGCGCGATGCGCTTCATTGGGATTCGTGGACGTCCTCGTCGATGGGATCGACGACAACGTTGCACGGGACCTCGTGCTTCCACATGCATTCTCCACTCGCTTTCGTGAAGCGCTTGGCGAGCCTCCGCACACCCTCGGCTTGACCACTCAGCTCCAGCGAGCGGCGTGGGATGCCATAATCGCCCACTCTGGTCACCCGGTCACGACGAGAGATCTTGCGAAGAGCGTCGGGCTGAGTCGTGAGCATCTCAGCAGAAACTTCGCACGCCCAGGGGCGCCCAATCTCAAGCGGGTGATAGATCTCGTTCGTCTTCTTGCGGCGTCGGAGCTGGCCAAGAATCCGGGACACGACATCCGGGACATAGCCCGAATTCTCGACTTTGCGTCGTCGTCCCACCTTGCCGTTACCGCGCAAAGAATATTCGGCACGAGGCCGGCGTCCCTGGCGCGCCTGAGAACGACGGACCTGATCGACCGGTTCGCCCAGGGAAGGACGAGAAGTCGGGCCTGACCTTGACTGGGTCTGGGCGGCCGGCACGTAAGCTCGAAATATCTTCGGAGCGCCAGCTTCAACTGGCTCCGGATGCCGATTATTATTGCCCGCGAAAGGAGCTTGTGATAAATTTCACAAGCACAAAAATCACAGCGGAACGCCGCATGCGGGTCCCGCGTTGCCCGACCCACCTGAGCACATCGAATCATGGCCACAGAATCCATCCTTCGCCCAGGCGAGATCAAGGACATACTCCTCCGTGAGATCGAGGCCGCCGACCTTCACGAGCTCGACGTCGAAGAGGTCGGGACAGTTCTCGAGGTCAAGGACGGAATCGCGCGCATCTATGGGTTGAGCAAGGCCATGGCCGGCGAGATGCTCGAGGTCACGTCTTCCGAAACCGGCGAGAAGATCACTGCTCTCGCCCTGAACCTGGAAGAGGACAACATCGGCTCCGTAGTACTCGGCGACTACCTCCAGCTCAAGGAGGGCGACGAGGTTCGCCGAACGGGGCGAGTGCTCGAGGTACCGGTTGGGCACGAGCTGGTGGGACGAGTGGTGGATCCGCTGGGCCGGCCGCTGGACGACCACGGTCCCATCAATGCCAAGCACACCAGAAAGGTCGAGTCCGAGGCGCCCGGTATCATCGTTCGGCAACCGGTAAAGGAGCCGCTTCAGACCGGCATCAAGGCGATAGACTCGATGATTCCGATCGGTCGAGGGCAGCGCGAGCTGATCATCGGTGATCGCGGAACGGGCAAGACTGCGATCGCGATCGACACGATCATAAACCAGAAGGGCACGGGCGTCATCTGCGTCTATGTCGCGATTGGTCAGAAGAATTCGACCGTTGCATCCGTCGTCGAGAAGCTCCGCCAGGCGGGCGCGATGGAGTTCACGATCGTAGTCGTCGCCGGCGCGTCCGATCCGGCACCGATGCAGTACATCGCACCTTATTCCGGATGCGCGATGGCGGAGTACTTCATGTACAACGAAGGCCTGCCGACGCTTTGTGTGTACGACGACTTGTCCAAGCAGGCTGCAGCCTATCGGCAACTCTCGCTCGTTCTCCGTCGACCGCCAGGTCGAGAGGCATTTCCCGGAGACGTCTTTTACCTGCACTCACGTTTGCTCGAGAGAGCAGCCAAGCTGAGCGAAGACGCGTCGGTGGTAGACGGTACGAACATCAGGAAGCCCGGTGGATCGCTCACAGCGCTTCCCATCATCGAGACCCAGGCGGGCGACGTGTCGGCCTACATCCCCACCAACGTCATCTCGATCACGGACGGACAGATTTTCCTCGAGGCTGACCTTTTCTTCGCGGGTGTCCGGCCGGCGGTCAACGTTGGAATCTCGGTTTCCCGCGTCGGTGGCTCGGCGCAAGTCAAAGCGATGCGCTCGGTCGCTGGTCGACTGCGACTCGATCTCGCGCAGTACCGCGAGCTAGAAGCGTTTTCCTCCTTTGCGTCGGACCTCGACGCCGCGACGAAGAAGCAACTCGAGCGAGGCGCGCGCACGGTCGAGATCCTCAAGCAGCCGCAGTACCAGCCGATGCCGGTCGAACAGCAGGTGATGGTCATTTTCGCGGTTACGAACGGATATCTCGATCAGATCGCGGTGGCGGAGATCAAGACCTGGGAGCACAGATTCCTGGAGTTCGCGGAGCAGCAGTTTCCCCAGGTTCCCCAACGCATTCGCACCGACAAAGTTCTTTCCAAGGAGACCGAAGCGGATCTGCGGCGTGCGCTCGAGCAGTTCAACCAGACCCTTGCTCCCAAGAAGAGCTAGGGGGGGCGATGGCAAAAGGACGCGAGCTCAAAGGACGGATCAAGACTGTAGAGAACACGCGCAAGATCACGCGGACGATGGAGATGGTGGCCACCTCCAAAATGAAGCGCGCGCAGGATCGCGTCGTCGCAGCGCGTCCCTACGCCAACTCGCTGACGGAAGTAATCGCCAACCTCTACACGCCGGAGCTTGCCGAAGCATTCCCGCTGCTCCGTCAGCCGGCGACAGTCAACAAAGCCGCGGTCATTGTGCTGACGAGCAATCGCGGACTCGCCGGGGCCTTCAACGCGAATCTGCTCAAGGAAACCCGCGCTCTTCTGGCGCGTCTCAAGGATAGAAACATCGAGCCCGAGCTTCACGTCATCGGGAAAAAAGGTCTTGGCTATTTCCGGTACGTCGGGCGCGCGATTGCATCAAGCCGCACCGACATCAGTGATCGACCGACCGCCGCGAACGCGGCGGAGATCGTGGACGCCTTGATTGGCCGGTTCGCATCCGGAGACATTGATGCCGTCTACGTCGTCTACGCAAAATTCCAGTCCGCGCTCTCGACTCCGCCGGCCTCGCAGATGATACTGCCGGTTACGCCGCCCGAGCGAACCGGACCGCAGCCTGATTACATCCTCCTGCCATCGGCGGAAGCGATCCTCACTCAGCTCCTGCCGTCGTACGTGCGCAACTCGGTTTATCGCGCGCTCGTCGAGACGGCGGCTGGGGAGCAGGGCGCACGGCGAACAGCGATGAAGAACGCAACCGACAACGCGGGTGAGATGCTCAACGTTTTGCGCCGCACCTTCAACCGCGCCCGCCAGGCGCAGATCACGCAGGAGATCGCCGAGATCGTCGGTGGTGCTGCTGCGCTACAGGGGTAATTATGGCAACCGCAGTCCGCACCGAGAGAAAGAAGGTGAAACCAGCAGAGCGCAAGAAGGCCAATATCGGCAAGGTCGTGCAGGTCATTGGACCCGTGCTGGACGTGGAATTCGAATCCGAGCATCTGCCGGAGCTTTACAACGCGCTTCGCATTCGCGGCAAGACCGATGCGGGTGTCGACATCGACGTCGTCGTCGAGGTGCAGCAGCACATCGGTCGCAATCAGGTGCGCGCTGTCGCCATGTCGTCGACAGACGCAGTGGTGCGCGGAATGGACGTCGAAGATACCGGGTCACCCATCACCGTTCCGGTTGGCGAAGCCGCGCTCGGCAGAATTCTGAACGTGATTGGAAAGCCTGTCGACAACGGTCCAGCGATCCCGGACGACGTCGAGCGCTGGCCGATTCACCGTCCGGCGCCGCTGTTCGCCAACCTCGAGCCCAAGACCGAGATCTTTGAAACTGGCATCAAGGTCATCGACCTGATCGCGCCGTTCGTCAAGGGCGGAAAGATCGGACTCTTCGGCGGCGCTGGAGTCGGCAAGACTGTCGTCATCATGGAGCTGATCAACAACGTGCAGAAAGGGCACGGCGGAAAATCCGTCTTCTGCGGCGTCGGCGAGCGCACGCGCGAAGGAAACGATCTCTATCTCGAGATGAAGGAATCAGGCGTGCTTGGCTCGACCGCTCTCATCTACGGGCAGATGAATGAGCCACCGGGTGCACGTTTGCGCGTTGGCCTCGCTGGTTTGACGGTCGCGGAATATTTCCGCGACGTCGAGAACGCGGACGTTCTCGTGTTCATCGACAACATTTTCCGCTTTACGCAAGCTGGGTCGGAAGTCTCTGCGCTTCTGGGTCGCATGCCGAGCGCCGTGGGTTATCAGCCGACTCTGGCGACGGAGATGGGCGATCTACAGGAACGCATCACCTCGACGAAGAACGGCTCGATCACTTCGGTGCAGGCGATCTACGTGCCTGCTGACGACATAACTGACCCGGCACCGGCAACGGCGTTCGCGCACCTCGATGCGACGGTGGTTCTTTCCCGCGCGATCACCGAGCTCGGTATTTATCCGGCAGTCGATCCGCTCGCGTCGTCATCGCGAATTCTCGACGCTCAATTCATCGGCGACCGTCACTACAAGGTGGCGACAGACGTGCAGCGCATTCTGCAGCGCTACAAGGAGCTGCAGGACATCATCGCGATCCTCGGCATGGACGAGTTGTCGGAGGAAGACAAGCTCGTCGTAGGACGTGCGCGACGCATCCAGCGTTTCATGTCGCAGCCATTCGCCGTGGCGGAGCAGTTCACGGGCATCAAGGGTCAATACGTGAAGCTCGAGGAAACTATCTCTTCGTTCGAGCGCCTCGTCGCGGGTGAGTTCGACCAGTATCCGGAGCAGGCGTTCTTCATGCAGGGCGGAATCGACGGAGTTGTCGAGGCCGCGCAGCGTCTGTCGAACACCTGACGATGCTCAAGGTGACGGTGATCTCGCCGGAAGCCGTGCTGTTCGAGGGCGAGACCGATTCGGTCGTCGCACCGGCGTACGATGGCGAGCTTGGCATTCTCACCGGCCACGCTCCACTCATGGCGCTTTTGGGAGACGGTGAGCTCCGACTTGGCGAGCCTGGCGGGTCCAACCGATTCAAAGTCACCGGTGGATTCCTTCAGGTGTTCAACAACGACGTGCGGGTAGTGACCGAGAGGGCGACGCCAGCGAGCTAGAGAAATCTCACGGCGGACAGAAAGGCAATGCGTCGGTACCGACGCATTGCCTTTTCTTTCCCCGCGTCTTTGGCTCCCCGTACGTTTGCGGACAGATATGGGCCGCCCGTTGACTTCTGAAATCCCCTCCTTCAGGTTACACGAATACGAAGCACATCCCGAGATCCCGGGCTGGGGGATCAGTCGGGACATCGTCCTCCTGCATCCGTCGCGTGGCGCGAGCTCTTGTCGCGTCCACTCCACGACTGCAGCCTGACTCGTCGCCGCCACGGAGTGATCGAACGACACCCTGGCCATCGCGACACACATATCATCCCAGTTTCACTTTCTGCGAGGTGTAGTATGGGAATGACAGGTAAGATCTCTCGCTTCCTTGCGGTAGCGGGCGTCGTGCTCGGGTTCAGCCCGGCATTCGCTCAGGCCCAGGGAACGACCATCAGTGGCCAGGTCACTGGCACGGGTGGAGCACCAGTAGTAGGCGCGAGCGTGAGCATTCCGATTTTGCGCGTTGGAGGATTCACCGACGACCAGGGCAAGTACACGTTCACTGTCCCGTCGTCGGCAACCGGCACGACGGTGACAGTCATGGCGCGTCGACTGGGCTTCAGTCCCAGCTCTGCGCAGGTCGCACTATCGGGCTCGGCGGTTTCTCAGAACTTCAGTCTGTCTCCGACTGCGACGGAGCTGACGGGGGTAGTGGTGACGGCGCTCGGCATCACGCGCGAGCGGAGTCAGCTAGGCACCGCGGTGCAGCAAGTCGGTTCGACCGAGCTGAACGAGAGCCACGACATGAACATCCTGAACCAGCTCTCTGGAAAGGTGTCGGGCGTGGTCATGAATCAGTCCGGGACGCAGGGTGGATCGACGAACATCGTCATCCGTGGTCAGAACTCGATCACCGGAAACAACCAGCCGCTGTTCATAGTCGACGGCGTACCGGTGTCGAACGCGAGTCACGGCAGCGCGTCGTACGGCGGAGGACTTGACGTGAATTACTCCGGCGGCACGGGAAAGGATTACGGAAGCGCAATCGACGACATCAACCCTGAGGATGTAGCGACGGTCACCGTCCTCAAAGGACCCAATGCCGCCGCGCTCTATGGATCACGCGCTGCAAACGGTGTGATTCTGATCACAACGAAGAAGGGAGCGAACACTTCTGGACGCGTACAGACCCAGCTCACGTCCAGCTTGACTTGGGATACACCTTCGATTCTGCCTGACTACCAGAACGAGTACGGTCAGGGAGCGGGGGGAGAGTTCCTCTTCGTAAACGGCAAGGGAGCGGGAGTGAACGATGGTCTGGACCAGAGCTTTGGCCCACGACTCGACGGCCGCACTACGGGTTGCAACTTCGTACCGGGATCGCCAAGCGATCCGTTCGCGCCGCACACCTACGACACCAGTGTTCCCTGCGCGCAGTTCAACGCTCCCAACGGCGCTCCATGGATAGCTCACCCCGACAACGTCAGCTCATTCTTCAACACCGGTAAGACACTCGCCAACACGCTGGCGTTCAGTGGCGGGACGGACAGGGCGCAGGCCCGGTTGTCAGTCGGCGACCAGCAAGTCAATGGGATCGTTCCGAACAACACTTTCCGCAAGTTCAACAGCCTTCTGAGCGGAAGTCTCCAGGTATCTGACAAGCTGACCGCCAGCGGCGACATTCAGTATATCAACGACGACAATCACAACCGCGCCGGAACCGGCTACAACAGCGGTATCCTCGAGCAGTTCGTGTGGTTCGGCCGCCAAGTCGACATGAACGTGCTGCGGAACAGCATGGGCGACACCCAAGGGAATCTTTCGAACTGGAACTACAACTTCCACAACAACCCGTTCTGGCTCCAGTACGACAACCCGGGAGAGGACGTTCGCGATCGCGTCGTAGGCAATCTTTCAGCGCGCTACCATATCGCTGACTGGCTCGACGCAACGGCACGGACTGGATCAGACATATATCGCTGGCAGATCAATCAGGACTTCGCGCAGGGAAACCTCACGTACGCGAATCCCTCTTTCGCCGGTGCATACACGCAGTTCGCGGAGTATTCGAACGCCAATAACTCCGATCTGCTGCTGACAGCCAACAAGCGCGCTGGATCGCATTTGCAATTCAACGGCACGCTCGGCGGAGCACGCCGGTACGAGCGCTACAACAACGACGAGCAGTACACTGCGGGCATCATCGTTCCGGGTATCTACAATTCCTCGAACGCCGGCATTACACCAACGCTGACGTCCAACGTCACGCGCCGTCAGGTCAACAGTCTGTACGGCTCGGGCTCGTTCACGCTGAACGATTGGTGGACAGTTGAGGCGACTGGCCGCAACGACTGGTCTTCGACGCTTCCAGCAGGAAACAATTCCTACTTTTATCCATCGGTCAACACCTCCATCGTGCTGAGCGATGCGGTTCCATTTCTAAAGTCCGGTCCAGTAAGCTACGTGAAGCTGCGCGGCTCGCTGGCGCAGGTCGGTGCCGACGCGGAGCCGTATCAGCTTCAAACGGTTTACCTTGGCCAGCCGACGAAATTCGGCTCGCTTCCGCAGGTCACTCTCGACAATTCGCAAAAGGATCCAAACCTCAAGCCTGAGCTCACGAAGTCGGGCGAAGTTGGCCTCGAGCTAGGCTTTCTTGACGGCCGCGCGACCGCGGACATGAGTTACTACGCCAAGTCGACAACGAATCAGATTGTCGACCTCGACGTCTCTCCGGGCTCGGGATTCCAAACGCAGGTCGCAAACCTTGGGCGGATCGACAACAAAGGCTTTGAAGCTTTGCTCGATCTGACACCGCTCCGGACGGCTGGTGGCTTCCAGTGGAACACGACCTTCAATTTCTCGAAGAACAAGAGCAAGGTCGTAACGCTAGCCCCGGGTGTCGACAGTTATCGCATCGGCGGCGACTGGTATCAGAACCTCGAAGCTCGCGTGGGTCAGCCATATGGCGTGATCTATGGCTATAAATACGCGCGGGACTCAGCCGGCAACATTTACACTCACAACGGCCTACCTGACCTCGGCGACCAAGCCGTGATTGGAAGCATTCAACCGAAGTGGGTTGCTGGCTGGAATAACGATTTCCGGTTCGGCCCTGCGCAACTGAGCTTCCTGTTCGACTTCCACAAGGGCGGGAAGATCTTCAGCGTCACGAATATGTGGGGCGACTATACCGGCATCTTCAAGAATTCCCTGCGTGGCCGCGAAGTCGATTGGAATAACCCGGGACTCGTCGTGAAAGGCACCGACGACGTTACGGGCCAGCCCAACACGACCCGCGTCACCGCCGAGGAATACTGGGAGTCGCTGTACTACAACGCCGAACAGTACACCTACGACGACAGCTTCGTGAAGCTGCGCAACGTGCGCTTCGGCGTAGATCTGCCGGGACGGTTCGCTTCGATGCTCCACGCTTCGGCTGTCAATCTTGCGTTGATCGGAAACAATCTCTGGACAAGCACGAAGGTTCCTAACATAGATCCCGAATTCTCCTACAGCACGGGAAACCAGCAAGGTTTTGAGTTCGCTGCTATCCCGAGCACTCGGAGCATCGGATTCAACCTTCGCGTGACGCCATGACGCCGGCCACGAGACCCCTTTCACATATGACCAAGCACACTCTCATGACCAATAGAAACTTTTTCCGAGCCGGCGCCGGCGCAGCGATTCTGGCTGCGATGATGGCCTGCGGCAACGGACTTACAGATGTAAATAAGAATCCGAATAATCCGACCGATGCGTCGGCTACTTCTTTGTTCACGAACGCCGTGCGCCAGTCGGTGTCGCGCTGGCTGGGCACTACCTATGATTGGCGTGGCGGAGAATTCCTCGCCCAGCACCTTTCAGAGGTGCAGTACACGGATGAAGACACCTACCTGAGATTGGAGCGCGCGGATTTGACCGGAACGTTCGACGCCGCGTACTACCAGGAACTGGAGGACTTTCGGAAGGTCATCGACAAAGGACTGGATGCCGCTGACCCGGGGATCTGGGGACCAGCCTCTGTGATGAAGGTTTGGACAGCCGACTTCCTCACCGATTCGTGGGGAGATGTCATGTACAGCGATGCGTTGGCGTCCGACTCGACTGGCGGTAGCGCCAAGCCGAAATACGACACGCAGCAGGAGCTGTACACGAACTTTTTCGCGACGTTGGACAAGGTATCCACCGCTCTTGGCGGTAGCGCGACAGCATCGCTTGGCGGTGCTGATGCCATCTACGGTGGGAGTCCAGGTGCGTGGACGCGATTTGCGAACTCGCTCCACGCGCGTCTGGCAATGCGTCTCACGAACGTAGACCCCGCGTTAGCGAGTGCGGAGCTGGCGAAGGCGTTTAGCGCGCCAGGAGGATTGTTCACCTCCAACGCCGACAACGCCGCGCTTCCCTGGCCGGGCGATGGAATAAATGACAATCCGTTTTCCGCGAGCCTGCAAACTCGCGACGATTATCGGATGTCGAACACTTTCATAAATATTCTGCAGGGCTCCAACGATCCCCGGTTGCCGGTGTTCGCGCAGAAGACCGCTGCAGGAACCTACGCAGGTGGTCCAAACGGGGTGACCTCTCCCAACGCACAGCCGTATATCACCAGTGCTTCAAGAGTCGGCTTGATATTCTTCCCGGGAGCTAACTCCTATGTGAACGTCAGCGGCCCTGGCGCGACACTTCCCTCTCAGTTGCTGACTTTTGCCGAGGTGCGGTTCATCCAGGCGGAAGCAGCCGAGCGCGGTATGGGCGGACTCACTCCTGCCCAGGCAGCGACGTTCTATAATGAGGGCATCCAGGCCTCGATGGATCAATGGGGTATAACCGATGCGGCTGCAATCGCTGCTTATTTGGCCCGCCCCGAAATTGTTTATCAGGGTGGCGTCGCTGGTCTGAAGCAGATTGCGACTCAGAAATGGATAGCTCTCTTCGGCGACGGCGGAAATGCGTGGTTCGAGTGGCGTCGCACGTGCCAGCCGGCGACGATCAAGCCAGGACCCGCTGCGGTTGTCCCGTACGTTCCGCGTCGATTCTATTACTCGCAGACTGAGCAAACCAAGAACGGGGAAAATCTTCAGGCGGCCATCACCGACCAGGGTGGTACGGACAATTTCGGCACAATGGTTTGGTGGGACAAACCGGCGAACAATGCGACCTGCGCCGGTGTGAATTTGAATCTGCCGTAAGAATTTCTTCACGGATGTGAAAGCCCCCGGGAAATTTCTCGGGGGCTTTTTTTCGTATTGTCGCTGCGGCCTTTCGGGTTGGACGGCCGATTAGTGATCCCTGGTCCAGATGATGATCGCACCGCAACCCGGATTCTCTCGATCCTGATACTGAGGCGGCAATCCGGCCCACGAGAGGTAAACTTCCATCCCGGCGATGTCGGTCGGATTCGCAATGTCGTCGAGCTCCGCGCCAAACGCTTTCATCCCGTTGTCCCAGATCGTGGGCGTGCAGCCACGCAGCAGGACTCGATTCTGCACGCGGTTCGCAGAAGAGATGGTAGCGCCGGGAATAGTACGAAGCAGGTCGCTCATTAACCGGGGTTCGCGCCGCCTGATCTCAGCCGCGTCGAAGTACTTACCGAAGTTGTTCGTGCGCTGCCGCTCGTAGAACTCGTGCATCTTGTCGTTCTCACCTTCGACGTAGACGGGTTGCACATCGGTAGCCGCCGTCTCGAGAGCGAAATCGACCGGGATCGCAGGTGTCTGCCCAGTAACGGCAACATCTTTCGTAGTCGCCTTATAGCCCAGGCGTCGCACTGACACGTGCACCGCTCCTGAATGAACTTTCTCGAACCCGAACCGCCCATCGGCGCCGGTGCGAGTGAGACGTGGTTGTTCCCCTTCGCGTGTGAGCTTCAGCTCCGCGTTGCTCACTGGCGCCTGCGCGTCGTCCCGGACGACGCCACTCACAGTGTAGGTCTGAGAAGGTGCGCTTGGGCCCTGCGCCCCAATCGTGAAAAGCGGAAACGCGGCAAGGCCTCCTAGGAGGACTAGTCCCTGGCGTGTGTGCATGGCGGCTCCTTCGCTTAAATGTTTCCCTTCTGCACGCTGTTTTGTGTGCGCAACTTTGTCAAGGCGGGGACAACTCTGGCTTGCGAATTGCGCCGCTAGAGGTGATAACATCATCGCTGATAATCGCTTATGGCTGACGTAGCTCACCCGCCGATACTCGTCGTGGACGACAACCCGGACAACGCCCACATCATCCGGGACTATCTCGAGGCACGCGGCTACCCGATAACGGTTGCCTACAACGGTGACGATGCCCTCAGAGCCTTCGAAGAGGTGAAGCCCTCACTCGTTCTGCTCGACGTCATGATGCCGGGCCGCGACGGCTGGCAGGTGTGCCGCGACATCAAGCAGCATCCGACGCTCGGAAGAAATGTGCGCGTGGTGATGGTTACAGCCCTCGACGATTGGGTCAACAAACGCCAGGCTCTTCAAACCGGCGCGGACGATTTCGTCGAGAAGCCCTTCGAGCTCTCGAAGCTCGCGTCGACGGTCGAGCGAAATATCAGACAGCTCTCGCCAACCCCCGCCGCCTGAGCGTGGATTACCACCAGCTCCTGCGGGACTCGCTGACCCGCCTCCCCACTGTCGGCGCGACGATCGACAGCATTCGCAAGGCTGTTCAGGATCGTGGTGAGCTCGTGATTCTCTATTTTAACTTCGATCGCTACTCGAAAGTCGAAGAGGTCTATGGTTGGGAAAAACTCGACAGCGTGCTCGAGACGACCGGCCAGGCGATGCGGGATTTTCTGAACAAGAGTCCGCTCGCGTCCTCCAAGCTCATGGTCGCATTTCCCAATGATGACGATTTCATTTTCTTTCACGTGCCGCAGGACGACACCCCCGCGAGCACCGACGCCGAGATCACCGACCTCACGGCCGGATTGAAGGAAGCGGTCTCGTCAGAAATCGAGCGCATGCACGGCGAAGACATCGCCGCACTCTTCGACATCTTCGTCGGACGAGCACTGATCGTCTACAACCCCAAGCTCAGACTGGAACGGCAGATATATCGCGGCATTCGTGAGGCAGCCACCGCCTCGAAGAGTCTCGAGGCGCGGGAGCAGGCGAAGAAAGTCAGCGATCTTCGTGAGACCCTGCGCAATCGCGGCCTCTACATCGAGTACCACCCGATCGTCATCACGGACAATCAAAAGGTTTTCGGCTACGAAGCCCTAGCGCGCGGAAATCTGCGTAGCATGCGTAGCCCGGAAGTGATGTTCGAGATCGCCGCGCAGTCGGATCTGATCTGGGACCTCAGTCGACTTTGCCGCGAGCGTGCGATCGAGGGGATGGGAAAATTGCTGAAGGATGGTGAGCTGCTCTTCATGAATGTCGACCCAGCCGATTTCGCAGACCCGTCGTTCGACGTGAAGGAGCTCAACGTAAAGGATCCGACGCGTGTCGTGATCGAGATCACCGAGCGTACCGCGATCAAGGACTACCCCAAGTTTCGCGGACGGCTAAAGGAGTTCCGTGACCAGGGCTATCGCTTCGCCGTCGATGATGCGGGCAGCGGCTACGCAGGCCTCGGCTCCATCGCGAATCTCGAGCCCGATTTCATCAAGCTCGATATCTCGCTCATCAACTGCATCGATCAGAACTTCATCAAGCAGAACCTGGTCGAGACCATGGTCCGCTTCGCCAACGAGCACGGCGCCATGGTGATCGCGGAAGGAGTCGAGCGAAAGGAAGAATTCGAGATGGTCAAGTCGCTCGGCGTCCATCTCGTGCAGGGATTTTTTGTCCACAAGCCAAGCGAGAACGCGGTTGGTTATCGACAGGCGCGCCCGGCGCCGGTTCTCAGCGATCCAGCAACGCGCTGACCAGCGCGAACGAGCGCTCGGCGGCACCAGTTCCATCCTGAACCATCGACCGCGCCGCCGCTCCCGCGGCATCCCTAGCGGGCAGTGAGCCGAGCCACTCGCGGAGTCTCAGGGTCAGGTCGGCCTCTCCGCTCACGGAGGCTCCTCCGCCAGCGGCGACGAGCTTTACGGCGTCGCGACTGTTTTCGTGCCGAGGGCCGAATAGTACTGGGACGCCGAAGGCGGCGGGCTCGAGCACCGAGTGCAGTCCGGCCGCGTGAAAGGCGCCGCCGACGTACGCGACTTCGGCAAGTGAGTAGAGGTCACCGAGGACTCCAAAGCGATCGACCAGAATTATGTCGGCGTTCACCGCATCGCGCGCATCGACTGTCGAAAGCGTCAGGCCGAGTCTCTGCGCCCAACTTGTGATTGCGCGGATGTGAGCTGCGGTCAGCTCGTGTGGGGCTATGACGAGTCTGGCGTCGGGAATTTTTTCACGGATTCGCGCCCAGGCTGCAAAAAGATGAGTCTGGTCCGACGGCCAAGTCGATCCGGCGACGAGTGTCGGCCGCGAAGAGCGAAGTGACGAGACAAGTGAAGAAGCGGGTCGCTGGGCTCGCTCCGATACCTGATCGTAGCGTGTGTCGCCGGTCACTCGGATTCTTTCGTCGCGGACGCCGAGCTCGCGAAAATGTGTCGCGTCTTTTTCGTCTATTGCTCCGACCATCGAAATCGAGCGATAGGCATCACCGAGGAGCGCGCGGGCGAGCACACTGCGACGGGCGGATGATTCGGTGAGTGTGCCACTGATCACACCAACAGGAATGGCTGCGGCTGTGACGCGCTCGGTGAGTGCCGGCCAGATGTCGAGCTTGCTGAAGACAAGCGCGCTGGGCCGCAGCGCCGCGATCATTGCGTCGGCCGCGGCGAACGTATCGAAGGGCAGATAATCTGCGAAGTCCGCGTGCAATGAGCTTGCGAAACCCTCGGCGCTGGGGGAATAGAACGTGTAGGCTATCTGAACGTCGGGTCGGCGCGCTCGGACCAGATCGATTACCGGGCTGGCCTGCAGCCCTTCTCCAACCGAAGGCGCGTGAAACCAGATCAACGGGTTTTTCGGATAGCGCGAGGTCGATGACCATCGCTGGTATCGATCGATCAGGTCACGCCGCGCGTTGAGGCCTCGTCTGAACTTCGAGTCGCCCGGCGGAACGAGCCGCGCAATCGCGTTGGCTGCGCGTCCGGCGAACGCATATGGAATTCGCAGCAGCGAATTCACGTCTGGTTCTGGTGCTAGGGAGCGGTCTTGGCGTTCTTGGCCAATGCTGAATCGATGGCGCTCCGGAGCTCCTCGATCGGTTGCGCTCCGACGAGCAGCTTGTCGCCGATCATGAAACTTGGCGTCGATCCGGCGCCAGCGGTTTGGGCGCGATCGTGGTCGGCCTGGATCCAGGCTTTCATTTTTCCAGACTGTACACACTGGCGCCAGCGATCGATGTTCACGCCCTGAGCGCGGGCGAGCGAGTCGAAGAAAGCCGTCGGGGACGGAAGCCCTTCCCACTGATTCTGCGTATTGAACAGCGCGTCATGCATTTGCCAGAACTTGTTCTGCGCGCCGGCGCACATCGCCGACTCTGCGGCGGGCCACGCGTATTGGTGCTGGGCGAGCGGAAAATTCACGTAGGCCAGACGGACCTTGCCGGTGCGCACGAACTCGTCGCGGAAAGCCTGGTAGGTCGAGTCGTGCCATTGCTTGCAGTAGGGGCACTGGAAATCACTCACCTCGATGACCCAGACGGGAGCGTTCGGACTACCCTGGATTCGCGCGAGATCGGCTCGGACGATGTCTGAGTCCGTGGGTGCCTTTTTGGAGCCGACCGCGGCGGTGTCCTGCCGCGTGGATGTACTTTCGCTGCCGCGGTTGTTGCTCGCCGGAGCGCAGGCAAAAGCGAGTGCCAGAAATGCCGGCACGGCCAGTCGATTAAGTTTTGGTTGGATCATCTGCTAAATAGACGTCGTCTCGAACCATGAAATCAAGGGAGAGGGCATCCTGAACGCACTGTTCGCGGGTTTTCTACCGATGACGAGTCTGGTTGCGGTGCTGCACAGCGCCGCGCTGCTCTTTCTGCAGGCGATCCAGATACCGGCCCCGACGGGGCTGGTGAATGATTTCGCGCACGTCATCCAGCCCCAGGCCGCGCAGCTCATGGAGCAGATAGCATCGGACGTGCGGACGAAATCCAGGGGCGAGATGACCGTGGTCACGCTTCCGGACATTGGGACGCGCGATGTTCAGGAGGTCGCGCTCGAGATCGGGCGCCAGTGGAAGCTGGGCAAGATGGGCAACCCAGGCGATCCAACGCGCAATGCGGGAGCGGTAATCCTTGTTGTGCCGAAGGAAACAAGCAAGGACGGTCGCGGTCACTGCTTCATCGCGACAGGACGCGGGGCGGAAGGGTTTATAACCGACGCGGACGCGGGTGACATTTGCCGGGAAGCAACACCCGCGTTCATGCAGAAGGATTACAGCACTGGACTCGAGCTCATAACAC
This sequence comes from Gemmatimonadaceae bacterium, assembly GCA_050733435.1. Taxonomy (GTDB): domain Bacteria; phylum Gemmatimonadota; class Gemmatimonadetes; order Gemmatimonadales; family Gemmatimonadaceae; genus UBA4720. The sequence continues at coordinate 18,396 of JBOHTB010000139.1, forward strand.
TCCGTACCGCGCAGAGATTCGCCAAGGAATTCAATTTCACTCTGGACACCACGCTCGCTGCGCCGCAGGAAGTTGCGAGCCCGGACAATTATCCCACGAGCAGCGGCGGGGGCGGCGGCATTCCGCCGTTCGCTTATCTGATAATCTTCCTCGTCATCTTTTCGATCCTCAGCAGCCTGGGTCGAGGACGAAGAGGATGCGGCGGTTGCGCTGGTCCAGGATGTCTCCCGATCATCATTCCCACCGGAGGTTTCGGCTCCTTTGGCGGTGGACGGGGCGGAGGCTGGGGCGGCGGTGGGTTCGGAGGTGGCGGCGGGGGCTTTGGAGGTTTCGGAGGCGGCGGCGGGTTTGGTGGCGGTGGCGGCGGGTCGAGCTGGTAAAGGAGCTCCGTGCAATCACGAATCGAAACGGGTGCGAATCCGCATCCGTTAGGAAGGAGCATGATGAAACTCGATGAATTGGTGAGACAGCTTCAGCTCGCTTACGGTGACGCTCTTCGGTCCGTGGTGCTCTTCGGTTCCGCGGTAGCGGGAGAGCACAGGCCAAAGACCTCCGATTACAATGTGCTCGTGATCGTCGATTCGCTTCCGCTCGACCGTTTGCGTGCGGTCGCGGCGGTGTCGAAGGCGTGGGCAGAGGATGGGAATCCGCCGCCCATGACCTTCACGACGCGGGAGTGGCGATCGTCGGCGGACATTTTCCCAATGGAATACGCCGACATTCTGGAGCGCCATCGCATTCTGCATGGAAATCCGCCATTCGACGGAATACGTGTGGATCCGGCTGATCTTCGCCTGCAGGTGGAGCATCAAACGATGGGGAAGTTGCTTCAGTTGAGACAGGCGATCATGGGCGCGGGCGGCGACACTCGATCGCAGCTCGATGTGCTGGACAAGAGTCTCAGCACCTTGATGGTAGTATTTCGTGGCGTAGTGCGGCTGCATGGCCAGGTGCCGTCGCAGGATTACGAGGCCTTGAGCCGCAGTGTCGCGCAAAGAGCGGGATTTTCACCAGAGCCTTTCCTGAAGGTCATTCGGCATGCGCGTGGGACGGAGAAGCTTCCGAAGGACGCGGCGTCGACTGTACTCGAGGAGTATCTCGCGGCGATGGAGACGCTGGTGGGTTATCTCGACAAGTTCCAGGGATAGATTAGGGCCTGCTCCGGCCGAAGAATGAGGGGCAAAATCACCAACAGAGGATTGACCAAAATGAAACGTGGAATGGTACTCGCCTTGTCGCCGGCACTTCTCGCACTGGGCGGCTGCGGATACAACACGATACAGACGATGGATGAGAACGCTGCGCAGGCTAAGCAGCAGATCTCCGTGCAGCTCCAGCGCCGAGCCGATCTGGTTCCCAATCTGGTGAACACAGTGAAGGGCTACGCGCAGCACGAGGAGACGGTGTTCACGCAGGTGGCGCAGGCGCGCGCGGGCCTCGCGGGCGCGATTCAGACCGGTGACCCGGGGCAGATGGCTACCGCCAACAACCAGCTTACCGGCGCGCTCGGTCGATTGCTCGCGATCTCCGAGGCGTATCCGCAGCTGAAGGCAGACGAAGGATTTCTGAGACTTCAGGACGAGCTGACTGGCACCGAAAACCGAATCGCGACGGCGAGGAACGACTACAACCAGGCGGTGCAGAGCTACAACACCTACATCCGGAACATGCCGGCTGCGCTCACCGCCAAGGTCATTGGCGCGAAGCCGAGGACTTATTTCGAGGCGGCGGCGGGAACGGAGACGGCGCCGGTCGTGGATTTTGGGACGAACAAGGCCGCATCGTCGACTGCGCCTCGGGCTCCTTGACCCTGTTGTAAGCCACGCGTAAGGCGATATCGTCTGGTGCGTTCCGGAATGTCTTTAGGGTTGATGACTATTGACAGTTCCGGGCGCGGTCCGTAAATAAGGGCCTCAACAAAGCCCGCAGAGATCCCTCTACTCTGCCGGGCTTGCTGCGCTTGGGCAGCAAGCCTTACCCATCCAAAAGCTGGAGACAGGCATGAAAAGAATTCGCTCGTCCGTTTTTTCACTGCTATTGCTGGGGCTTTTTAGCGCCAGCGCCTTCGCGCAGACGCGGCAGATCACGGGCCGCGTCACCGCAGAAGGAAGCGGTGAGCCTCTGGTTGCCGCGAGTATCAACGTCGTTGGTACATCGCTAGGTACGTACACCGACGAACAGGGTCGCTACACTCTTACGGTTCCCGATGGTGCGGTCACACTTCAGGTCCGCAGAATCGGGTTTATTCAAAAGACCGTCCCGGTGGCTGCCGGACCCGCCAACGTCGACGTCGCTCTAGCTCGCGACGTGCTGCAGCTCGAGACCCAGGTTGTCACCGGAACGGCGACCAGCGTTTCGAGCATCAACGCGGCGAACGCTGTAACTGTCATCAGCGGCGCGAAGCTGACCAAAGCCCCCGCGCAGACGATCGACTATGCGCTCCAGGGCAAAGTGCCGGGTGCTTTGATCACCCAGAACTCTGGCGCTCCTGGCGGAGGCGTAGAGATCCAGCTTCGCGGAATCTCGACGATCAACGCTTCGTATGAGCCGCTGTACGTGATCGATGGCGTCATCGTCGACAACTCCTCCATTGCGAACGGCATCAACGCAGTGACCCAGGCTGCGGGTGGAAATTTCGGCTCGAGTCAGGACGTCCGCGTCAACCGCGCAGCCGACCTCAACCCAAATGACATCGAGAGCATCCAGGTGCTCAAAGGTCCGTCGGCAAGCTCGATTTACGGATCGCGCGGGACGAACGGCGTAATCATCATCACGACCAAGCAGGGTCAGGCGGGACATACGACGTTCGACCTCACCCAGCGTTTTGGGACTGCCGCCATCTCGAACAAGATTGGGATTCGCTGCTTCTCATCCGGAGCAGAAGTAGTGGCCGCGAACTTAGACTCCACTGGCTTCGGCGCGGCGACGAACAAGTGCCACGATTTCCAACAGGAGTTGTACGGCCAGCATCCGTTCAATTACCAGACAATCGGCCAAGTTCGCGGTGCAACGCCGGGCGGCACGAATTACTTCGTGTCAGGACTGGTCCAGCACGACGGTGGCCTTCAGCTAAACGACAACTACAACAAGCAGTCGCTGCGCGTCAACCTCGGCCAGAAAGTCGGCGGAAAGCTGAGCGTGCGCGCAAATACGGAGCTGATTCACTCCCTGACCGAGCGGGGAATCAGCGGAAACGACAATACTGGCGTCAACCCATATACCACATTCTCTGAAACACCGACCTTCATCGACCTCACGAAGCAGCCGGATGGATCGTATCCCAGGGGACTTGCGGTCGTAAATGGCAACAATCCGTTCCAGAACACCGAGCTGATAAAGACTCCGGAAGATGTCTTCCGCATGCTCGGAAGCGGGTCTGCTGTCTACGATTTCATCTCGACTGACAGGCAGAAGCTGGATTTTACGCTTAATGGCGGAGTCGACAGCTACACCGATCACACGAAGATCATCTCGCCAGCGACCGCATACATCGAACAGGTGAATGCAAACCCCGGCACGATCGTGCTAGGCGAAGCCAATATTCTCAATGCCACGCTGGGCGGGATCCTTCGCCATCAGCTCTCTGAGAATGCTTTTACTGCGACGACTTCCGCAGGGTTTGGCCAGGTCCGTCGCAACGTGGACGTGGTTGAGAATACAGGTCGAGGCGTATTCCCGGGTGTGACCAACGTTGCCTCGGCTACGCAGACGTTCATGACCGAATCACAGGACCTGGTCAAGAGCTTTTCTCTCTTCGCGCAGGAAGAATTCCTGACGCTCAGTGAGAGATTGCTCCTCACCGCCGGTGTGACGGCAGAGCGGACGAGCAACAACGGAGACCCGAAGAAGTATTATGCGTATCCGAAGTTCTCCGCCTCGTATCGCCTTCCGTTCCTGCCTCCCAAGACAGACGAGGTCAAGCTGCGCCTTGCCTATGGCCGTGCGGGCAATCAACCGACTTTCGGAAAGTATACGTTCCTCACCAGCATCATCGACGATAACGCGACCGGCTATCGTGCCTCCACGGCTGTCGGTTTCCCGGGTATCAAGCCGGAGACCACCAGCGAGATCGAGGGTGGATTCGACTGGACGCTCTTAGATGGCAGGGCGCATTTCTCTGCCACACAGTTCAGGAAGCAAACCGATGACCTGCTGCTATCGGCGTCGCTAGCACCTTCGACGGGCTTCACGAGCCAGACCATCAATGGTGGTCAGCTGGTGACCCACGGAACGGAGCTCGAGCTCGACATGACGCCGATCCGCACCAATAGCGGCTTCGAGTGGATCTCGAACACCACCTACTCGAGCAACAAGGGCAAGGTCACACAACTTCCCGTGCCGGGCTTCATTCCGTCCTCGGGATCGTTCGGCAGCCGTTTCGGAAACGCATTCATCCAGCAGGGTCAGCTTATTACCGTGCTGCAGGCCGTTAACGGCTGCACTGCGTTGAACTCGACTGGTACGTCCTGCCCATCGGCAAACCGCATTCTCACATTCGTCGGCAACGCGGCTCCAGACTATGAGATGGGTTTCAGCAATGACCTGAGCTTCGGCTCGTTCCACTTCTCCTCTCTCGTGGACTGGAGAAAGGGGGGTCTTGGCGTCGACTTGACTAACGATTATTTCGTTGGTGCGCATACGCTCGCCGATACGGCCAGAGCGAACAAGATGCTCAGTGATTTTGCCAAAGGCATCGATGTATGGGTCGAGAACACGGGCTTCGTGAAGCTTCGTGAGCTGACCCTCGGCTACGATCTGCCGTCAGGTGTGTCTAACAAGTTGTTCCAGGGACATGCGCAGAGCGCACGGATCGAGCTGAGCGGAAGAAATCTCGCAACCTGGACGAAGTATACGGGCCTCGATCCTGAGGTGTCGAACTTCGGCAACCAGCCGATTGGCCGGTTCCAGGACGTGACGCCGTATCCGCCAAGCCGCCAGTGGTACTTCACGGTCAACACTACTTTCTAATCCGAGCGATCATACCCATGAAGCGATATACAACGATTGCACTCGCGGCTGCGTTGGCAGTTGGTGCGGGTTGCAGAGACAATGCAGTAGTGAATCCCCTCGACAGTCCGTCGTCGGACGCGCTTGGCGCGCTGACGCATGCCACGCTCCAGTTGCTGGCGACGGGAGTGTTGGGACAGGACAGGTCCAATGCCACGGCTTTCTCGTACATCGTGGAGCCAGAGATCTGGGCACGCGATGCGTACCGCATCGACGCTTCGGAGCCGAGGTTCATTCAGGAAACTCTGAGCGGAAATCCTGACCCCGGAAGCTTTTCGGGAAGCGGCTCATGGAATGGTTACTACACCGATCTGAGAGCCGCCAACACCATTCTTCTCGCGTTGCCAAATGCTGCGGCGGGTGAATTCACGCCTGCCGAAATCAGTGCGACGAGTGGCTTCTTTCGAACGATAAAAGCGCTGGAAGAGTGGCGCGTGATCGAAGCACACGACACAGTGGGTGCGACCATCCAGACGGACGATCCGACGGCTATCACTCCTATTCGGTGCAAGCCTGCTGTTCTGGATTATATCGCTGCCCTTCTCGACAGCGCCAACACAGATCTCACTGCTGCCAGCGGCGCGACCTTTCCGTTCAACCTGCCGAGTGGTTTTACCAAATTCGGACGCGATTACAGCTCGGTTGACAATTTCATTCTTTTCAACCGCGCCCTGAAAGGCAAGGTCGATTACTATCGTGCTTTGGATCGCGTTAGTCCAACGCCAGCTTTGTATGCGACGGCGATAGCGGAGCTGACGACGGCGCTGGGTGCTGGTCCGGGCGCCGTTCCTGTCTCGCATTTCAGCTTCGGCCCGTACTACACGTTCATCTCGGGCGGATCCGAGAATACTCCTAACCCCCTGGCTGATTCCAAGGTGCGCCTTAACCCGGGTGTGCAGGATAGCATTCAGTCTGGCGACACGCGGGCGTCGAAGATCGTACCCGCCACGGCGCTCTCGGGTTTTGGACTGTCTAGCAGCATCACTTACTCGGGCGCGTTGGCAACCACCGCCAACCAGAACGCACCGATTGCAATCATGCGTGACGAGGAGCTCGTGCTTCTCCGCGCCCAAGCCGAGATCGAGTCCGGTGATTTTGGAAATGCAGTTCTGGACGTGAACGACGTGCGCACGAATTATGGACTCGCGCCGACGGCGTTCGCCTCTGTTGCAGCGGGAAGGACCGCGGTGCTCTATGAGAAGCGCTATTCTCTTCTCTTCGAGGGTCCAATGCGGTCGGATGACCTGCGGGAGTATGGGATTCTGAATCAGGGTGCCGCGCTCCATAAAGCGGAAACGACCCCTGATGTCTACAACCAGGCTCTTCCGATTCCGCGCGGCGAGCTCAATGCACGTAAACTCACGGTGAATCCTGCTTGCACACCGTGATCTGCAACGTAGTCCTGTAGTAGAGCCCGGCTCGGAGTTCGCTCCGAGCCGGGTTTTATGTTGAAGGGCTCGAATTATGCCGATTGAGATTCTGCCGTAAGCTGGTTCACTCTTGTGAAACCGGAGATTTCGTCGTATGCCGCGACCTGCTCTCATACCGGTTGTGCTGATTGTCGCTTTTGCCGCATGCAGGGCTGCGCCTTACACAGATCCGACTGCCTCTCCGGATCGGGAAATCATTACGCAGGATCAAATCGAAGCGTCGCACGGAACCACTGCTTACGATGTCATCAGAAAGCTGCACGGAAACTTTCTCTCATACCGCGGCCGGACCAGCATAAAGGACACGGCGAGCGCGATGCCCGTCGTGTTCATGGACGATATGGCCTACGGTCCGGTGTCGGTACTACGGAACATACCGGCGTCGGAAATCGCCGAGATCCGGCTCTACAGAGCGTGGGAAGCGGTGATCAAGTTCGGAAGCGGGCTACCCGGCGGCGCCATAGCGATCTACACCAGACTGGACCGCTAGCAGCTATTTCTTTTTAGAGCCTGGCTGTTCGTCTTTCGCACTCGACCGTTCATCCTTCGGAAAGAGCGACGGGCCTTTCTGGATCTTCCAGCCCGTCGTTTCGATCGTCTCAATCGCAGCAAACCTGATCTCGCTTGGCGATCCGTGACCGCCCAGCGATTTCCATAGCTCCTCGGACTTAGCTGGCATGAACGGCCAGAGATAGACTGCCTGCCGCGCTAGCTGCCTCACGAGCGATGCAAGAACGTGCTCCAGCTGCGCACGGCTGGCCGGATCCTTTGCAAGTTTCCACGGCGCCTGGCGATCGACGTACTCGTTCGCTCTTGAGATCGTCAGCCACACCGCCTTCAACGCGTCGTGCAGAAGAAACCCGCGCGGTCCGATCGACGCGTGGTACGTCTCCAGATCGGCCTCGTCGGCCTCGTCGACCTCGTTTCGCTCCCCTCGCGGAACGACACCGTCGCAGTACCGTTCGACCATCGATATCGTCCGGCTCGCCAGATTCCCAAATGCGTTCGCGAGATCGGCGTTGTAGCGTTCTTCGAACCTCTCCCACGAAAAATTTCCGTCTCCGTCGAACGGCACTTCACGCATCAGGAAATAACGGAACGCGTCCGGTCCAAAGCGCCCAATGGCGTCGCGCAAATCGAGATTGCCGCCCGCGGACTTACTCACGCGAGCTCCTCCGACGAGCACGAAGCCGTGCACCCAGATTCGCTTCGGAACGGCGATTCCAGCCGCCATGAGCATCGCCGGCCAGATGACGGCATGAAAGCGGGTTATGTCTTTGCCGATGATGTGAAGATCGGCGGGCCATAGGCTCTCGTAGTCCGGATTCGGAAACCCCGTTGCCGTCAGATAGTTTGGCAGCGCATCGAACCACACATAGGTCGCTTGCTCTTCGCCGCCGCTACTCTTGCGCGGAAACGGAACGCCCCACGAGAACCGGCTGCGACTTGCAGAAATGTCGTCGAGCCCTGACTCGAGCAGCGAAAGAATCTCGTTGCGACGCGACTTCGGTTGCAGGAAATCACCGCTCGATACCAACTGCTTCAACCGATCCGTATACGCGCTCAACCTGAAGAACCAGTTTTTTTCCTTTACCCACTCGAGAACGCGCGTTGGGTGGAGGATGCACTTTCCATCGGCGATCTCGTTGTCCTGCTTGAACGATTCACAGCCGACGCAGTACCAACCCTCGTACTCCTTTTCGTAGAAGTCGTTCGGCGAGTTCTCGAAGATCTGCTCGATCAAATGCCTGACGCCGGCCTTGTGGGCAGGATCGGTCGTGCGAATGAACTGGTCGAAGGAAATTTCCAGCTGCCCCCAGATTTGCTCCGTGCTCTCCGCAACCGCATCCACCAGCTCCTGCGGCGATACCTTTCGCTCGGCGGCCGTTTGCGCAACCTTCTGACCGTGCTCGTCCATTCCAACGAGGAAATGGACGTCATCGCCGCGAAGGCGATGGCACCGAGCTATGACGTCGGCGCCGATCTTCTCGAAGGCGTGACCCTGGTGCGGGTCAGCGGTTGCATAATCGATTGCGCACGTCAGGAAGTACTTGGCCAACTATCAGCTTCCGGACGAAGAGCCGTCTCCACCACGACCGCGCCTTC
>JBOHTB010000140.1:0-30839 GCA_050733435.1 Gemmatimonadaceae bacterium
GACGGTGGATCCGGCGCGTGGCTGCTCGGTCCAATCGTCTGGGCTATCGAGCGGTTTGCCGCTGCGGTCGCGCGCGAGACTCACTTTTCCCGAATCGCCGCGAAGAATGGTGTCGAGCGCCAGCTCGAGTCCGTCGAGCGGGTTGCCCTCGCCATCCAGACTCCCGACAATGCTTCTGATTCCGCTGGATCTCGCATAAACTCGCTGCAATACGGGAGTGAGGTGAATTCCGCTGAGCTCCGAGATTCCAGCGATATCCGCCTGCGAGTACAGACCCGGTAAATCGATCCAGCGTCGATGGCGGCTGATCGCAGCGCGGACGAGCGCCGCGTCGATGCGGGCGCGATGAAGCGCGTTGAGCACTCGAGCAGTGTCCTTCACCTCCGGCAGCGCAACGGCGACTCGGGTCAGCTCGCGACTCTCGACGAGCGTGTTGCCACTGGCGTCGAGGATCTCGCCGCGAGGTGCTTGAGTCGCGGCCGCCACGAAATGCTGGCGCTTTCCCCGAGCGAACCATGCGCGCCCCTGAACGACCTGCACCTGTGCCGCGCGCGCCACCAGCGCGATGGCGAAGAGCACGAAGAAGCCGTGAAGAACCGCGAGCCGGTTAGGGAGTTTCATTCTGCGCCGCGGGGAGTATCACGACTTGCTTGTCGGTGGGTATGTGCATTCCAAGGTGGCTTTCCACCGATGCTCCGAGATTCTGACGGCTCGACGCTTCCCGGATCTCGCTCTCGACGCGGGCGCGCTCGCTCTCCAGCTCGTCGCGACGGCCCTCGAGCGCGGCGAGGTGCTGGGATTGACTGATGCCGATGGTCCTGCGCCACACGATGGACAGCGTGACGAGAACGAATGCGGCGAGGACGATGGCGACCAGCGTTCGGCCACGCAGAGCTACGCGGCGCTTCGCCACGCGCGCAACCTCGCGCTACGGGAGCGCGGATTTGAAGCCTTTTCGCGCTCGGATGCTACGACGGCGCGTTTGGTGAGAAGCTCGCCCAGGGCGCGTCCTCTGCACGTGCACTGGAGCTGTTTCGGTGGACACACGCACGACTTGCTCCACTCACGCATCGTGTGCTTGACGAGGCGATCCTCCCCGGAGTGGTACGCGATGACGACCAGCACTCCGCCGGGCTTGAGTCGATCGCGCAGCAGCGGCAACGCCTGGTCCAGCCCGCGCAGCTCGTCGTTCACCGCGATGCGAACTGCCTGAAAAAGCCGCGCGAAGTCGCTCGGGCCGGTTCGCGCGCCGAACGCGCCTCGAATCGCATCGACGAGGTCATCGCTCACGCGCATCGGTTTTCTCTCCCGTCGGCGTACGACTTCCCGGGCCAGTCGGTTTCCCCTGGGCTCGTCTCCATATTCGCGAAATATTTGGGCAAGGTCGGCTTCATCGAGCGTATTCAGCAGTTCGGCGGCGGTCGCAGTAGAGCGACGGTCCATCCTCATGTCGAGTAACGCGCCAGGACGAAAAGAGAAACCTCGTTCATCCGCATCGATCTGGTGGGAAGAGACTCCGAGGTCGGCGAGGATGCCGTCGAATAGCCGTCCCGAGAGTTCGGGGATGCGGTTTATCTCGCTGAAATTGCCCCTGATGGCGAAAAAGCGGCCTGACGCGTCGTACTGCGTCAGTCGCTTTTTCGCTTCGTCTATCGCCGTGGCATCGCGATCCAGCGCGACCACCGTTTTTCCGGAGGCGAGAAGGGCTTCAGCGTGTCCTCCTCCACCCAGCGTACAATCGAGTACTTCGTTTGCCCTGGCAAGGAGCTCAACCACCTGATCGACCATGACCGGCGCATGGTAGGACGAGTCCCACCGGCCGGTTCCCGGATCGATCACCTACAGTAGCGCTTCACCTCGCTGTCGACCGCCGGGGTGAACTGCGGAATCGCGGTCAGCAGCTGCGCGGCTTCGTTCGGATACTTCTGTCCACCGGCCGGCAGATTCATGGAGGCGAGGTTGAACGCGTCCCGGGCAGTGCGAGCAAGATCGCAGCTCTTCTTCTCGTTGGCGTCGTTCACAGCGCTTTGTCCGAGCGAGAACGCGCTCGCGCCGAGCAGAAACTTCGCGTCCACCGAGCTCTGAAGCTGGTCAGAAAGCTGTAGGAATTTGATAGCTCGCTGGAAGTCGGCCCTGTCTTTCGACTGTTCGCCTGCCTTATAGGCGTCGCTTCCAGTCTTGAGCGCGATCTGGCCCAGCGCGCTCGCATCCGCTCCGTTGTTCTTCGCCGTTTGCAGGGTATTCGCGAGGTCGTCGTACTGGTTGAGCGAGCCCTGAATCGTAGCCAAAAGGTAGTAACCATTCGCATTCTTCGGATTTGCCGCGACGAATTTCTTCGCGGCATCGAGTGCGACCTGCAGCTGGCCCGCCTTGTACTGCTGCTGGATGCTGAAAAGCGCGAGGTTTGGTTCGTTGGGGAATTTCTTGGCGCCAATCGCGGCGGCCTCGGCTGCTTTCTGAGGCTGACTCAGCGCGTTGTATGCGGCCACCAGACGCGTGTAGTAATCGGCCGTGGCCGCCGCCGTATCGACGCGCGTCATCTCGGTCCCGATGTTGATTGCATTCTCGTAGTACTGGGCATTTCCGGGAGCGGGAGTCGAGGCAGCCGCGTTCAGATATACGAGCCACGCCTGATTCAGAAGCTGCGGGTCGCCCGGATTGTTCTGAACCAGATCGCGCACCAGAGGAATCGCCTGTTCGGGGCGATGCATGACGGCGTACTGATTGACCACATCCTGAATGAGCTTGATGTTCGTCGGGTCGGCGGCGGCGAGCGCGCTCAGGACACTCAGTTCCTTGGTGGTGTCATTCCTGGATCCGTACAGCTCCGCAAGACGTCGAAGCGCGACGACGTTTCGGGGATCGCTCTGACGAATCCGCTCCGAAACCGCGATAACCGAATCGTCCATCTTGAGCCCGGCGTACGCATCCACCAGGCACGCCGCTGCGATATTCGCGTTCGGATAGTTTTGCATCGCGCCGCGCGCGGCAGACACCGCATCCTGGTACTTGCCTTGTGAGACGTCGTTATGACAAGCCTCTTCGCCCGGGAGCTGACGGCGCGCCTCGCGGATCGACTTCGCGACCTGATCCGCGGCGTCCTCGAGCTTCCCTGCTGTCGCGCTCGGCAGAACCTGCCCGCGAGTCATATCGCGCGAGATTATGAGGCGCGAATCGATCTTGAAACCCGTCGGCGTCCTTGTGACCGTCCCTTCGAGATACTGCGGCGCCCTCACGAGAACCGCGAGCGCCTTGGCGTCTCCAGGTGCAAGCGCTTCGGTCGTGCTGTAGCCCGACGACTGCAGGCTGCCGTTTATGTCTGACTTGGGAACGACGACGAGATCACGGATGTTCGTCTGCTTTTGCAGCTGGTTGCGAATCGCTTCGGCTGCCTGCACACCGAGATCCTTGTCGGAGCTCTGCAGAGTCGGAATCATGACGCGATCGCCGGTCTTCTGCGCAAGCATCGGTGAAGCACCGACGCCGGTAATCAGCACCGTGATTGCGGCGACAGCCAGCCGTGAATGACGTAGACGTGCCTTCAATGGTATAACCTCCAAATCGGTAAACATTCTTACCCCACCCGCCAAGCCGCGGATCCCTGAAACCTCTAATGGGCGAGGAGGGACTCGAACCCCCGACATCCTGCGTGTAAGGCAGGCGCTCTAACCAACTGAGCTACTCGCCCGGTGCAGAAACCGAGCCTATAACGTCACCGGAGAATCGCCAGCGGGACTAGCACGCAATATCCGATTACGAGCAGAATCGGGGCGAGCGTCTCACCGCCGCGCGCGAGATCGGCAAACCCCGCGAGCAGAACGACCGCGGCGAGTGTCCAGTAGACCCAGGAGCGGCGACTGGAATCGCGGCCGATTCTTGGGCCATTCGCGAGATCGGTTTTGGCCATAAGCGAGGTAGTGTAGAGCGCGATGAAATGCGTGTCAACCCACGTTCGCGCGGGGAGCCCTTACTTCGCCGTCTTCTTCTCCGTGGAGTAGTGCAGCTCGACCCAGTCGCGGTAACTCCCATCCATCACCGACCGCCACCACCCCTCGTTGGCCACGAACCACCGGACCGTCTTGAGCAACCCTGTCTCGAAGGACTCCGCTGGCCCGTAGCCCGTCTCCAAAGTCGCCTTCATTGCGTCGATCGCGTAGCGCCGGTCGTGCCCAGGCCGATCCTTGATGAAGGTGATCAACTCCGCGGTATCTCCACCCACCGCGGCCGGGGATTTCGGATACTGTTCCCGCACTTTTTCATCCTCCGCGAATATCTGATTGACGTGACGACAGATCGCTCGCACTACGTCGATGTTCTGGCGCTCGGAGTTCCCACCGAGATTGTACGTTTCGCCAAGTCTGCCCTTCTCGAGAACGCGCTCGATTCCGCGGCAATGATCCCTCACATAAAGCCAGTCTCGAATCTGCTGTCCGTCGCCATAGACGGGGATCTGCTTGCCATCGAGTGCATTGACGATCGCGAGTGGAATCAGCTTTTCCGGCAGGTGATACGGGCCATAGTTGTTCGAGCAGTTCGTCGTCGTGACGGGCAGCCCGTATGTGTGATGGTACGCACGGACGAGAAAGTCTGACGCTGCCTTGCTCGCCGCATACGGCGAATTCGGGGCATAGGCCGTGTCCTCGGTGAACGGCGGCGCATTCGGCGCGAGCGTTCCATACACTTCGTCGGTCGAGACGTGGTGAAATCGCCTTGCCCCTCCGGACCAGTCCTCGGACCATGCGGACCGTGCGGCCTTCAGGAGCTCGTGGGTGCCGCGCACGTTGGTGTCTATGAAAGGATCTGGACCGTGAATCGATCGATCGACGTGCGATTCCGCTGCGAAGTGAACGATGGTGTCGATGCCCTCGTGCTTGATGATCGTGTGCACGTTGTCGCCATCGCGGATGTCGCCCTTCACGAAGGTGAATCGCTCGTGGTCCGCAATCGGCTCCAGGTTGGCGAGGTTTCCGGCGTACGCGAGCGCGTCGAGGCCGATGATCGTATCGCCCGGATGATGCTCGACCCAGAACTGCACGAAGTTGCTTCCGATGAAGCCGGCAGCCCCCGTCACGAGAATCCTACGCATGACAAGCCTTTCCTTCCGTCATTAATCCCCTGGGTGCCTGAAATGTGGGCGACGAACAGCGAACGATACCCGGAGTCCTGCCATCAGCCAATGCCTCGGCTCGCGCGACATAGCTCGGTGATGACCCGCGCGATTCTGCGCGCCGGTGCTACGCGATCGGCTCCCGCAATCTCTAGCGCTGCCTGCGGCATACCGTAAATGATCGAGCTGTCGCGGTCCTGCACGACGGCAATTCCGCCGGATTCGCGAATGCATCGCAGTCCATCCGCGCCATCGCGACCCATGCCCGTGAGCACTACTCCGATCGATGCGCTCGCAAACACCGAAGCCACGGATCGAAACAACGGATCGGCCGCCGGCCTCACTCCCCACAGCGTCTCCGATGTGTCGAGATGCGCAGTCGCATTTCCCGCGGTTCCCCCAACGGTCAGATGAGAGCCGCCCGGCGCCAAATAGACGTGATTCGCGAGAACCGGTTCCCCCTCGACCGCTTCAGCCACGGGAAGCGGACTCATGAGATCGAGCCTGTGCGCCAATGTGCGTGTGAATTCGCGCGGCATGTGCTGAACGATGAGCACGGCTGCTCCGAGATCATCGGGCAGATGTGGGACTATCTCGCCAAGAGCGCGCGGCCCGCCAGTCGACGCAGCCACGACCACCGCCAGCCTTGCGGCCCCCGATTCTTTCTTCGGAACCGTCTCGGCGCCAACCTTCACTCCGCTATTGGGCGGTGTGCGAACGCCGGCCATGTTCACCGCGCGCGCTGCGTTCAGCGCCGCGATAAGCTCCTGTCGCACCGTCAGGAGATCGATGCTGATGGGCCCGGACGGCTTTCGCACGAACTCGACAGCGCCACGCTCGAGGGCTCTTAGCGTCATCTCGTTCCCGCGCTCCGATCCCGCCGCGCTCAACATCACGACGGGCCGGGCCATTTCGCGCATGATTGCGTCGAGTGCCTGGAGTCCGTCCAGTCTCGGCATCTCGATGTCGAGCGTCACGATGTCGGGGTGGAGCGCTCGAACGGCTTCGATTGCTTCCACTCCGTCAGTGGCTGTTCCGATCACGCGATATTCGCTCGTCGACTCCACCATCTCGGCGATCAGCGCTCGCATGAAGGAGCTGTCGTCGACGACCAGAACGGTCGAAGGTGTCGCACTCATTCGCGCGGCCGCTGGGCTGGACATCTCAGATCTTCCGGAAAATGCGCTCGCGCGCGTTTACCGGCGAGAAAAGCTCCCTCGCCTTGCCGAGCAGCGTCTCCACTTTACCGAGCACGAGAAATCCTCCCGGTGCGAGAGTTTCGTAGAAGTGCGAGAAGAGTGCATCCTGCGCCTCGCGCTCGAAGTAGATGATGACGTTCCGGCACATGATGAGATGCGCTTGCTCCACGGGCGATCGAAAATGCAGCAGGTCGCTGCACACGAATGAAACGGGACCTCGCGGCTCAGGCGCGAGAGTGAATAATCCGGAAACCTCGTGGAAATAGCGCTTCCTGAGCTCGAGCGGAGTCTCAGCAAGAGCCTGTTCGCCGTAAACTGCGAGCTTCGCATTCTCGAGAGATGTGGTATCAATGTCGGTGCCGACGATCGAGACGGCGTCGAGCCGTTGGACGTCCTTCGCCGAGGTCGCGGCGGCGTGCATCAGCATCGCCAGCGAGTACGGTTCCTCACCAGACGCGCAGCCGGCGCTCCATACTCTGATCTCGCGGTCGGAAGCATCCATCAGCGACGGTATCACCTTTTGATCGATCGCGGTGAAGGTCTCACGATTCCGAAAGAACTTGGTGACGTTCACCGTCAGCGATTTCATGAGACGGTCGTACTCGCGCGGATCGCCACTGAGAATGCGCGCGTACTCGTCGCACGTGGACGCGTTTCTGGCGCGCATGCGAGCGCCAATGCGCCGCCGCAGGCACTTGTCCTTGTAGCTCGAGCACTGGAAGCCGCGATCGCGCGTGATCTTGTCCATCAGCGCGCGAAAGCCGGCGTCGTCGCCGTGCGTCAATTGCGCGGTCGCTGTCAGGAGCCGGTCGTCGGTTGTGAAGCGCCGCGGGTGCCGGTCGCTATGCCCTCTAGCGCCGCCGAGAGATTTCGCCGCAGCTGCGGAAGCTCGGGGGCGAGCGCGATTCCCTTCTCTGCCGCGTCGCGTGCGTGCGCGTACTCGCCACGCTTGAGATACGCAGCAGCGAGATTGTTGAGCAGGATCGGCGACTCGGGATGCGACTCTGCCGCCGCAGACAGCAGTAACATCTCTCTATCCGGGTCGTCGGTCATCGCCGCCACTCTTGCGGCGTAATGAAACCAGACCGGCGGCGGTGGACTCGACGTCCAGAGACTGCGGGCTTCACTCAGAGACACCTTTGCCGCCTGGAGGTCGCCGAGGTGCGCGGAAATTACCGCGGACTCGAGTTGTATGAGAGGATCCGCCTTGCCTCCCGCGGCAATCGCACGATCGATCACGAGCTTGGCTTTGCCGAGTTGCCCGAGCTGCTCGTATGCGATAGCCAGATTGTGCAACAGCGATGTTTTGGTCGGCGCATTCGGCGCAGCCGTCATGAAAGCGTTGACTGCGCTCGCCCACTCCTTCCGCCTGAGCGCGATCAGGCCGAGATGAAACGACGCGACGGGATCCGCGGCTTCTTCGACGAGGGCGCGGAATTCTCGCAGCGCTTCGTCGTGCATCCCGGCGCGGTAAAGCGCGCTCGCAAGCTCGCGCCGCTCGAGCGGGCTGGCGTTCCGCGGAAGCGTTGGAGTCGTGCGCTTGCGCCCGACAGGAAGAAGGAACGAAGCGTTGATGAGTCCGTACAGCGCCTTTCCAACTTCGAATTCGCCCAATCCTGAATCGCGTATCAGCCCATTGATGTCGCGGTGCCCGTCAATCAATGGTAGAAGCGCTTCCTGCTCGGGAGAGAGCGGATCCCGGTTCATCGTGAGGCGCGGACGGTCGATGCTGAATACGACATCGAAGCTCGGGATCTTTTTCTCGATGAGCGACCACTCGTCAACGCGTCTCGCGCCCTCGAGAAGAACTGACTGCGGATCGAGCGATACCTTCTCCGCTCCCTCCTCAGGCTCGACTCCCTGCTCGAAATTGAAGGTGCCGCTCGTCCACGTGAAAAGCGTGTACACCGCATTTTCGGTGTCCAGAGGCCGGTTCACGATCGCGGCGTGACAGATTCGGCCTGTATCGAAGTAGATTGAGCCGAAGCTGTCGTGGAAAGAAAGACCCAGGCATCCGGTTCTCTTTCCCATCGACAACAGCTGCAGGACGTCCGGGAGACTCGCTTCCTTGAGGCTACCTTTGATAGCCATCAGCGCATCTCCTCGATTATCCTGTCGGCGACGTTCTCCCACTCGGCGATCATGCCCGCATCTGGAGGGGGAACTGGCGTCTTCTTGCCCTCCGCAGAAACTGGAGGCGAAGGGTCGAGCGAAGCCACGCGCTGGGCGATCTCCTCGCTGATGTCGGCCATGAATTCAGCGAACTCCCCTCCCTCTTCCTCCTCCTTCTTGTCGACGGCCACGGCTAGGCGCCCTTCGTCGCGGGAGCACTCAGGCGCCCAAGAACCATCGATGCGATGCTCCGCAGGGTCTCGAACACGCCGCCACCATTGATCGCGTTTGCGGCGAAGTGCGGAACGCCGCGGAAATTGAGCGTCTCATCCAGTTCAGCGATGGCGCTTATCTCGTCAGCCGGCAGGTCGCGCTTGTTGTACTGCATCACCAGCGGGATCGTGCGCGGATCGAGACCTTCCTCAGCGAGATTTGCGTGGAGATCCTGCAGACTCTCGATGTTTTCGGCGAGCTGTCGCGACTGGCTGTCTGCGACGAACACCACACCGTCCACTCCTTGGAGCACGAGCTTCCGCGTCGCGGCGTAATACACCTGCCCCGGCACGGTGTACAACTGGAAGCGCGTTGCAAATCCCGAGATGGTCCCGAGATCGAGCGGAAGAAAATCAAAGAACAGCGTCCTGTCGGTCTCCGTCGCGAGCGACACCATTTTCCCCTTTCGCTCCTCGGGAAGCTGCGAGTAGACGTGCTGCAGATTCGTCGTCTTCCCGGATCGGCCAGGGCCGTAGTAGACGATCTTGCACGTGATCTCGCGTGTGCCGTAGTTGACGACGGACATGCTATTTACCGAGTGGACCGAAAAGCTTGTCGAGACTCCGATTCAGCTCGCCCTCGAAGTCTCCCGACGGACGAATCGCCGGCACGTCGGCGACAGGACGAACCGCGGCAAGCGCCTTTTGGAATTCTTCGAAGTAAATCTCGACCACCCCGAGCGAGCTCTCGCTGTCGAATACTCCGACAAAAAGGAATTCCTGGGTCCCGGCCGAGCACCGGGCCATGAATACCTGGCGCTCCGCACCGGCGTGATGCATCTCGTAGAACGGCTTTCCGTCCAGCTGCCTTCCGAGCTCGCGCGCCGACGCATTTATCGCCGAGGTTAGTGCGCAGACCGACATCACGTCTGCGGCCTGGCTGAACCCGAACTGGCCAACCGCCTTTCCGCTCGGATAAAGCAGAACGCCGGAGATGAGGCGCGCATCTTCCTGCAGCCGTTTGAGCGGCGCTGCGACCCAGGGTTCTGCTACAGTCGGCTGACTCACGCTTTGTCCTTTGCGGCCTTCAACATGTCCAGCCTCACTCGTCCGAGATTCGCGTCAGGAGTGACGATCGTGACGAGCACGACGTCGCGAGCACCAACGACGCAGATTTGCCCCCGCTCCGCCTCGAGTCTCATGAAAACCGGAGTGCCGAGACGCGCGGCGTCAGACGCGCGGGCAACCCTGGAGTAGAGATACGCGGCGAGAGCAGCCGTGTGCCGGCGCGAATCAGCGGCGCCCGCCGCAACTCCGCGCATTGCGCTCGTCTCGACGATCAGCCCGTCGGTCGCTCCCACAATCATCGCTGCGAGCACACCAGGGAGATGTGAGAGCGTCGCAACGACTTCCGCCAGCGCGGCTTTCATGAGCGCCCCTGCATCCAATTGATCGCGAGCGCCGTCGAACGTCCGAGGACCCGGCGAACGAGGCCAAGTGGAACTGTCGACGAAGATGCCAGAAGCACGACCGAGTCCTGCGGCGCAGGCGCCAGCGCAATCGTCGCCGCATCGGTTTCTACCACGACGGCCGTCCAGCCACCGAGCGCAAGCAGTCGCATCGACCGCGATACCTCGCGACCGACGCCGCTGAGCGCATTGCCGATTTCGCCGGAGATGTCACGGCCGTTTTCGTCGAGATAGCTCCCGGCCAGGGGTGCTCCGGCTGAGTCGAGCAAGAGCGCCGTCTGCTCGGCATCACCAATCGCCGGCGCGAAAAGCGTACGCGCTGCCTCAGACATGTGCCGCTCGCTGATCCTGTGGTCCGATCTCGATCAGACCTGTGCTCAGCATTCCGTATATGATCTTCGCGACCTCGAATTCCGGCAGCACGAGACGTTTCGCGATCTCGTGCAGATTTCGCTCGCCATCGATCACGGACAGCACTTCCCACTCCCGCGGCAGCAGATCGATGAATGATTCCGGTCCGTCGTCGAGCGGTGCCAGGCGCGGAAGCACGCGGGCGTCGGGGATCTTGTCCGCCATGCGCGACCACTCGTCGATGCGTCGTGCGCCTTCCATCAGGAGCGATTCCGTACTCACTCGGACCGCTATGTCTTTCCGTATCGGTCGTGGCGGCTCCTCGGTGAACGAGAAGAACCCTTCAGACCACGACATCAGATCGAACACCACGGTCTCGATCTGCAGGCGCATGAAGCGGTCGATGTCGCGCGGCGTGACGATCCCGTGGGCCACGAGGATCTCGCCAACCCGACGCTTGTCTCCAGCGCGCTGCATAGATGTCGCGCGCGCGAGATCAGCAGGCGTCGCCTTCCCCGACCGTTCGAGAATAGTGCCGAGCAGGTGCGGATTGCTCTTCATCGTTGCCGCAACGATAGCACCGGAATCGAAATAGACGCTTCCTTCGTTGTTCCGTTCCGGCGACGTGATGCGGAGAGTCCCCGTCTTCCGGCTCAGATCGAGCAGCTGGAAGACGTCGTGGATCCCCAGCTCACGGAGAGGGCCTTCGATTGCCATTA
Organism: Gemmatimonadaceae bacterium; assembly: GCA_050733435.1. Classification (GTDB taxonomy): domain Bacteria; phylum Gemmatimonadota; class Gemmatimonadetes; order Gemmatimonadales; family Gemmatimonadaceae; genus UBA4720. The sequence goes on from JBOHTB010000140.1 coordinate 11,170, forward strand.
GTTCCTCCCCCGCTGGAGTAGCCTGTAGTAGCGGAGCGCTTCGCCATGATTCGGATCGAATCGCAGCACGCGCTCGAAAGCGTTGAGCGCGTCGACTTCGCGCGCCAGGTCGATCAGAATCTCGCCGAGCGCAATCAGCGCGGCAAAGTGATAGACATCACGGCGCACGAGCGCGACAACACGCGGAAGGGCGCTGCGTGATCGCCCTGTGCGGCGGTAAGGTCCCACCAGCTCCACTACGGCCGCGTCGTGGTTGGGCGCGGTCACCAGCGCGGTCTCCAGCTCGCGAATAGCGCCCGTGTCGTCGCCGGCCTTTGCGAGCAGCCGTCCCAGTGCAACCCGGGTATCCACCTGACGCTCGTCGATCGCCAGGCTCCCGCGATATGCGGCTATTGCGTCGCTGGAGTCGCCGAGGGCGCCATACAGATCTCCGACCCGCTTGAGCACATTCGCATTTCTACCCTCGGTGGTGCTGAGCGACACGAGAATATCCCGCGCGCCGTGTTTATCGAGGGACGCAACACGCGCCTCGGCGGCGAGCAGCAGGAGATTGACGTCCGTACTGCCCGCCTCGACCAGCGCTTCCGCGTATGGTCTCGCCTGCTCCGCGCGGCCGAGCGCGAGGAGTGAACGCGCCGTGCCCTGTCGCGCGTATGTATTCGTTTCCTCCGCGTCGAGCGCGCGACGGTAGCGCTCGAGTGCCTCGCCGTGGAGTCCCTGCGCAGCAAAGCCATCTCCCGCGAGCACCAGTCCGACGATCTTGTCACCGCCCCTCGCCAGAACGCGAGCGATTTCAGCCTGCGCGCGATCGTAGAGCCCCTTCGTGATGAAATCGCGTGCGAGCATGAACCCCGCCATCGGATCTTCTGTCGCCGGCTCAGGGCGAACTGGCTTTATCGCGAAGATTGCCTCGATGATGGCCGGGTCGAAATGGAAATCCGCCACGTGATCCACCGATGTGTCCGACTCGGTGATCGGTGGTGCGACCGTGAGTCTGATCTCCTCGTGCGGGAGCTCGATCGCAAGCTCCAGCTTCTGCGGCGTGTACATCGGATCCAGCGACAAAGCGCGCTTCGTCTCATGCAGCGCTCCGGCGAAGTCACCGAGGTTGGAGAGAGTAAAGCTCAGATTGTAGTGCGCCTCCGCAAAATCCGGATTTGCCTGAATCGCGCGGGCAAATGCGTTCTTTGCGTCGGAGTACTTGAGCAGCTCGACCAGAATCAGCCCGATCCCGTTCCACGCGACCGGATGCTCCGGTGCGGTGCTCAAAACATGGCGGAAGGCCTCGAGCGAAAGATCGATGTGCTTGCGACGAAAGAGTCCGAGGGCGAGGTTGAGCCGCGCTTCTACCGGCGGCGATGGAGCCTGGAGCGCACGTCTGAAGCAGTTGATGGCGCTCTTCGTATCGCCTTTGTGCCAGACGAGAACGCCGAGATTGTTGTGCGCGAATGGGTAGCTCGGGTCGATCTCCAAAGCGCGTCCATAGCTCTCTTCGGCTTCAGCGTGTCTCCCCTCGAGCTGGAGCGCGACTCCGCGACCGTTCCAGGTCTTCGCCGTCGGCGAAAATTCCCGCGCGAATCTGTCCGCGGTCGCTATCGCCGAGCCTGTGTCGCGCTGCAGGAGGTACAGCTCGAGCATCGCGTGCAGAACCTCGGCGTTTGCTTCCCCGCCCTCGATGGCTTTTTCGTACTCGCGGAGCGCTTCCTGGAAGTACCCCTTCTGTCGCAGGGCACGCCCTAGTGTGATGTGAGCGCCCGCTGGTGTTTTCTGTTGACGGCTCGGCGTCACGCCGGGGCGGAACGTGTCCAGCGAAAGATTCGCTTGCGCCCGCACCAACGTCGGATTCAGCATCACCGCGCGCCGGTTCGCTTCCGCCGCCTCTTCGCCACGACCGAGGTCGCCGAGAATGAAACCGATCAGATAAAGTGCGTCGGGATTCTCGGGGTTGAGCTCGATCGAGCGTCGCACCGAACGCATCGCTTCCTCATGCAGCCCACGATTATAAAGCGTCTCGGCGAGAAGGAAATGGAGAACGGAGCTGTTCGCGTCGAGATCGATGGCGCGCTGAAAGAGCGCGTGCGCGCGCTCGAGCCGTCCCGCGGTCTTCTCGGCGATTCCGCTCTGGACGAGCGCTTCAAGATCTTCGGGGTTCGCGCGAAGGCGCTCCTCGAGCTCCTGCAGGCGCCGCTCGAGAAGTCCGGTCTCGCCATAAGCGATTTCGAGATTTCTTCGTGCGACGCCCATCCGTTCGTCGAGCGCGAGTGCGCGCGAAAACGCGACGATGGCCTCGTCCGTGAGTCCTTTGCGGAAATAGAGGACGCCCAGGTTGTTGTACGCACCCGCGTCCGACGGATCGATCCGCCGGGCGAAGGACCGCAGGATGTCGACCTCTCCGCCATGCGCGGCTGCCGGTGGGTGGGCAGTTGCCGCCGGAGTCATTGGATCAGTCTACGCGAACCGCGCGGAAGATGGCGTCGAAGGCGGACGAATCCGGAACGAGCAGGAAGAATCCGTGCAGGCTCTCAACCGGTTCCTCGAGAAAGAACTCGGTTTCGACGCAGAGGATCGGAGTCTGCGCGCGCGGCGCCCGGTCGCCGAGTGCCTTCAGCGCGTGCGCGGAATCGCCAGTAGTGAACGAAGGGGGAGACAGCATGAGGCTCATTCCGAGGAACTCGCTCAAAGCGGTAAGGTATGCGCCGGCAAGTATGTTTCCCGCTTCCTTGAGCGCCGACTGCTCGAGCTGACCCAGACTCTGCGACGTGCCGCGCTTGCGGCGAAGCATTCGCTCGGCGAGCCTCAATCCTGCCGGAGTCGCGAGAAGAAACACGGTTTGACCGCCAATGTTTCCCGACATCTGCATTTGTACGGCTACTATCTCGACGTCAGGCGCGAGCTCGGGGACGAAATCGCCCGGAGGCACGACGTTCACCATCGGGACGCTGATCATAATGCGCGTGCCGGTGAGGGTGGAGAGCGCCGTAGCGGCGTGACCCGCGCCGATGTTCGCCACCTCGCGCAGCGCGTCGAGTCGAGCGGTGCTGAGTAGAGTGTTGCCGGTATCGGCCGATTCGAATTCGCGGGGAATTGTCATTTCATAGTATTGTTGAGGCGTCGACGATGAGTGCTGCCGCGCCATCGCCAAGAATGGTGGCACCGCTGAAGAGGGTCCTGCTTCCATCGACGCCGTCGAATTGTTTGACGACGATCTCCTGCTGTCCGAGGAACTCGTCGACGATCAGTGCCGCGCGCCTGTCGGCGAGCTCCACCAGTACCACCTGACCACACGTTTTATCAGGCGCCGACAGGCCGACCCGATCGCGCAGCCAGACCGCCGTAAAGACGTCATCGCGGATGGCGACGACCTCCCTTCCCTTTATCTGCTGAAGCATCGGCTGAGACAAGGAAAATGTCTCGAGCACGTGTGTAAGCGGGATCGCGTACACTTCCTTGTCGACCCTGGCGATGAGCGCGCGCGAGATTGCGACGGTGAGTGGGAGTCGCATGCTGACGTTGGTGCCCAACCCCGCATCCGTGTGCACTTCGAGCGATCCGCCGAGCGCCCGAACACGGCTCGCGACGACGTCGAAGCCCACTCCCCGGCCCGAGATATCGGTGACCTTGGCGGCGGTCGAGAATCCAGGTCGCGCTATTATGCGCACCAGATCTTCCTCCGACAGCTTCGTGGTCGACTCATCGACGAGCCCCAGCTCCTTCGCGCGCGGTAAAACTTTCGATTGGTCGATTCCGCGACCATCGTCGGTCACTCGTATCAGCACTGTCGCGCGGTCGCGTTCCGCCGTGAGCGTGAGAGTCGCAACCGGAGGCTTGCCGTTCTTTTTTCGCTCCGATGGGGTTTCGATGCCGTGGTCGAGTGAGTTTCTCAACAAGTGCAGCACCGGCTCGCCCATCTCATCGAGCATCGACCTATCCAGCTCGATCTCTTTTCCTTCGATCTTGAAGTCGATCTCCTTGCCAAGCGCGCGCGCGGTGTCGCGGACGACGCGCGGAAACCGGTCGAACACCTGCCACACCGGCACCATCCTGCTGGTCATGATTTCGTTCTGAAGGCTGGCGACGATCTGCGACGCACGAAGCGTCGCTTCGAGAAGAGCCGCATCTCCGAGCCGTTCCGCGATCTGCGCGATCCGGTCGCGCGCGATGACGAGCTCGCCCATCACGTTCATCAGCGTGTCCAGACGGCGCGCGTCGATGCGGATGTGCCGCGGCGATTTCGTCGGAGGCGTCCTCGGCTCGTCCTTTTTCTCTGCGGAGACCACGGAGAATTCAGACGTCGCTGTCGGAGCAGTCTCCGTGTTCGCAACCGAGCGAATCCGTCCGATGATCTCACTCACATCGAGCTGTGTCGGCGTCGGAGCGGTAGCCAGATCGACAGCCTGCTCGAGTACATCCGCGCCGGCAAAGAGTGTGTCCATTATCTGTGGGGATACCTTCATCGAGCCGCTTCGAAGCTTGTCCAGCAGCGACTCGAGCTCGTGGGCCAGCTCACTCACTCCGCCGTACCCCATTGCCGCGCCCATTCCCTTGATGGTGTGGACCGCGCGAAACAAGCGCGTGATGGCCGCGTCGCTGCCGCCCCGCTCGAGATCCAGGAGCGCGTTATTTATCTCCGAAAGATTCTCCCTGCTTTCGGAAAGAAAGAGCTTCGCGTAGCGGCCCGTGTCCACTCAGCCGAGTACCCGCTGGACTGCCTCTAACACCCGGCTTGGCTGGAACGGCTTGACCACGAAATCCCGCGCTCCCGCCTGCAGCGCCTCCTGGACGAGCGCCTGCTGACCCATTGCACTGCACATGAGAATCCGCGCGGCGGGGTCCATTTGGGTGATCTGTTTCACCGCCTCGATGCCACCCATCTCCGGCATGATGATGTCCATCGTCACCAGGTCCGGCTTGAGCTTCTGATACTTCTCGACCGCCTGCTTCCCGTTTTCAGCCTCGCCAACGACTGTGAAGCCGGCCTGAGAGAGAATGTCGCTCACCATCGTCCGCATGAATACGGCGTCGTCACAAACCAAAACCGTGCTGCCCACCCTACCTCCTTTGTCCGAAGACTTCCTGAACCAGCACCTTGATGTCGAGCACGAGTACTTTTCTTCCCTGAATTTCGACGGCTGAAGTGACCACGCCGGCGGCGACCGATTCGAGCGCCGCGACGTCGGCGAATTGATCGATTGGTACATCGTGAATGTCGCGCACATCATCGACGCCGAGGCCTACCAGCCGCTCGAAGTAGTCGATGAGCAGAATGAGTCCGTTTTTTCGATCGCACGGCGGCTTCCCGAGCGCCGTCCCGCCATCGATCACGGTCACGATCGTTCCACGAAGGTTTATGAGCCCGCACACCGTATCCGGCGCACCCGGGAGTCTCGTCGTGCGCTGGGTCGGAACGATCTCGCGGAATGAATCCATGTCGCAGGCGAATACGTTGCCGGCGATCTCGAACGCCAGGAGGCGCCGGGTTGGAACTTGCGGCTCTTCTTCCTCCAACTGCTCCGGTGGAACTGTTACCGCCTCACTCATAAAATCCGAACGCAGCGAGATGGTCGGCGCCAGCGGGCAGCGCGTGCTCTCCCGAAAGGACCGTCAGCGCGTGGGCAAGGTCCTCAGGCAGCGGAGAGCGGAAATCGAGCGGCTCGCCGGTCACTGGATGTTTGAACGCGAGCCACGCCGCGTGGAGGAAATGCCGTTTGGGAGGAAGTCCGGCCACACGACGTCCTCCGCCGCCGCCATAAACGTCATCGCCCATGACAGGATGGCCGATAGACGCGAGGTGAACGCGGATTTGGTGAGTACGTCCGGAATGGAGATGCGCACGAAGAAGGTCCCCCGCGTCGAACCGGGCAAGGCGTATGACGTCGGTCTTGGCCGGCCGACCCTTATTGACGATTGCCATGCGCTTCCGGTCTCGTGGATCGCGGGCTATTGGCTTGTCGATCGTCAGGGTGTCGGCGGCCAGATGGCCCCAGGTCATGGCAGCGTATCTTCGGACTACTCGCCGGTCGGCAATTGCGGCGCTCAGAAGGCGATGCGCCCGGTCGGTTTTCGCCACGACAATAAGCCCGGATGTCTCTTTATCGAGGCGATGGACCATGCCCGCGCGCTCTGGCTCGCCAGCGCCGCTCAACGCGCCGCCTCTGCCCAGAAGCGCGTTGACGAGCGTGCCGCTCCAGTTGCCGGGAGCGGGATGCACCACCATTCCTGCCGCTTTGTCCACGACGAGCAGCGATTCGTCCTCGTAGACGACGCTCACGGGCAGGTCTTCCCCGAGTAGCGCCCGCTTCTCCGGTGTCGGAATCTCCACGCGGATTTTCTGGCCGGATTCCGTCCTGAAACTCGCCTTCTCGCGCCGGCCATCGACGAGGACGTGTCCCTGCGCAATAAGCGTCGCCGCTTGTGTGCGGGAAAGGTCCGCCCTCTGGGCCACAAACAGATCGAGGCGGACATCGCTGTCCGCCTCGACGGAAAATTCCTTTATCTCGCTCAGGTTCTAGCTCTCCGTCTGCGTATCCGACATCGGCGCTGAGGTCACGCCAGGAGCGGGAGATCGCTCCTCTCCCCAGAGTACCCACGCGAGCAGAAAAGCCCCGACGCTGACCGCCATGTCAGCCACGTTGAAGGTCGGCCAACGGAGGTCGCCGATACCTACGTCGATGAAATCAACGACGCCAGTGGCCGAACGGATGCGGTCGACGAGGTTTCCGACTGCGCCGCCACAGACGAGACCGAGCGCCAGTACCCGAACGAAGTCACCCTGGCGCGTCGACTGGTAGAGACGCCAGAGAATCACCAGCGCCCCAGCGGTCAGGGCCATGAAGATCCAGCGTGAGTAGGAACCGAGGTTCAGCCCGAAGGCTGCTCCCGGGTTGTAAACGAGCGTGAGCCGAAGGTGGTTGCCGATAATCTCGTGCGGTATGTGCTGCGGTCGAAGAGTCGCCGCGGCAATGAGCTTCGTTACGAGATCGAGAGCGACAATCAGTACCAGCGTGCCCCAGAAGAGGGGCGGATTAGGCTTGGCGCTTTCCATCTTCTTCGCGCTGCTTGCACTCGATGCAGTAGCGGGCGTGCGGCAGTGCGTCGAGACGCTCGAAGCTGATGTCCTTTCCGCAATTGTGGCACTTTCCGAACTGCTCCGGGCTGCGATAAAGACGCCGGAGCGCCTCGTCGATGTGCCAGAGAAAACGCCCTTCCTGACTCGCGAACAGGAATGCCTTCTCCCGCTCCATCGCGTCCGTTCCCTGGTCGGCCATGTGGAATGAGTATGCGCTCAGATCGCCGTCCGCGCCCTGCGGCGTCGATCCGAATGTCTCGTCATAATGACCGAGCTCCTTCAGAACGCGCTTCCTCTCTTCCATAAGTCGCTTCTCGAAGTGCTGCAGGCTTTTCTTCGCCATTGCCTTAGGCTTTTTGCTGCCGGCTGCTGTTGCCATTTCTAACCAACCCTCTCCAAGGCGATTTCGACGTTCTTTCCATCGAGGTCGAACGTATGCGTCGCGTGTGTGCCCTGTATTTTTTCACCGACGCTGAACCGAACAGCGAGTACTTCGTCGGCGATCCATTTCTGAAACTCCCGCACCGCCTCCTTTATCTCATCCTCGGCGCCTACGAAGAGCGTTATCCGATCACTCACTGCGAAACCCGATTCCTTCCTCAATCTTTGGATCCTGCTCACCAGCTCTCTGGCGAGTCCTTCCAGTCGCAGCTCACGCGTGACGACCGGATCGAGCGCCGCAAAATATCCGGCTTCTTCCTTAACCACCAACTCCCCCGAGGCGCGCCGCACGATGGTGAGGTCGTCCGCCCCGAGCTCCCTCGATTCGTTTCCAACCGAAACGTAAAGAGGCTTCCCCGACTCGAATTCTCTCAGCGCTTCGCTCGTCAGCGCCTGCACCGCTTCGCTCGCCAACGGAGTCTGCTTGCCGAACTTCTTACCCAGCGATCGAAAATTCGGCCGAGCCTGTAAAGTTACTAGATCGTCAGCGCTCGAGATGAACTCGATTTTCTTAATGTTCAGCTCGGCCGCCAGGAGGGGGCTTAACTCCTCGAGCATGCCTTGGGCTCGGTCTGCGGCCCCCCGAAAGACGACGCCGGGGAGGGGCACCACGCACACCATCCGGGCAAGCGGCTGGCGCACCTTTACCCCGGCATCCTCGCGCGCAGCCCGACCGAGCGTGGCAAGGGTCCGGATGTGGGCCATCGCGCGCTCCAGGTCGACGTCTATCTCGGTCGCTTGGCTCCGCGGACGTGTGTACGGGGCGAGATGCACCGACCCACCCGTCAACTCCCGATGAACCCAATCCGTCACAAAGGGCGCGAACGGCGCGAGAGTCCGGCACGTAACGACGAGTACCTCGTGCAACGTCGCGAACGCCGCCCGATTGTCCGGTGCATCCACATCGTAGAAGCGATGCCGGCTCTGGCGCACGTACCACTTCGAGACGTCCTCGTCGAAGAACGTCATCACCGCCTTCGCCGCGTTCGTCGCTTCGTACCTGCCGAGGAACTCGTCGGCTTCGCGCTCGACTGATGCGAGCCGCGAAAGAATCCACCGATCCAGAAGTGGCCGATCGGCGACTTCGGGATCCTGCTCCGACGGAGTCCAGCCAAAGTTCGCGTACTCGGCGAAAATACCCGTGTACACGTTCTTGAAGGTCAGGAGAAACCTGCCGGCTGTATCGCGGATTCCCGCTTCGTCGAACCGGCGCGGTATCCACACTTGACTCGAGGTCGTGAGGAAGAGTCGGACAGCGTCAGCGCCGTGTCGGGGAATCACGGTCGATGGATCCACGATGTTTCCGACATGCTTCGACATTTTCTGTCCCTGAGCATCGAGCACCAGATCGTTGACGACAACCGCGCGGTACGGAGCGGTGTCGTTGGGTATTCCCAGCAGTCGTTGAGAATCGCTCGACGCGGTGCGCGGGGAGGATCCTGCCTCGTGCTCCAGAACGTTATTCGGAAGTGCGTCACCCAGTCCGGTCGCAATCGCAAGCAGCGAGTAGAACCAGCCGCGCGTTTGATCGATCCCCTCGGCGATGAAGTCGGCGGGATAGTAGCGCTCGAACTTGTCCCGATTCTCGAATGGGAAATGCCATTGCGCGAATGGCACCGAGCCCGAGTCGAACCACGCGTCGATTACTTCCGGCGTGCGCGACATCGTCCCGCCACATTCGCACTTCCAGGTGTAGCGATCGATGAATGGCTTGTGCGGATCGAAGTCAGGTGCGAGCGTCACGCCGGACCGCGTTGATAGCTCGGCGTAGCCCTCTATGGCCTCTGCGTGATCGCTATCGCGGTCACAGACCCAGATGGGCAACGGCGTTCCCCAATAGCGGTCGCGCGACACAGCCCAGTCAATGTTGTTCGTCAGCCACTCGCCGAAGCGTCCAGATCCGGTCTCGGGCGGATGCCAGTCGACCCTCGAATTTCGGACGAGCATGGCGTCCTTGAACTCCGTGGTACGAATGAACCACGACGTGCGCGCAGAGTAGAGAAGCGGAGTGTCGCAGCGCCAGCAGTGCGGATAAGCATGCTCGAACAAGGCCGACTTCCAAAGCACGCCACGACGCTTCAACTCGGCGAGAATGATCGGATCGGCGTCCTTGACGAACTTTCCGCCAACGAGAGGCATGGCGCTCGGAAATTCGCCACGCAAATCGACGGGTTGCAGGAACGCGAGTCCGTTGCGCTTGCCGGCCGCGTAGTCGTCGGCGCCAAACGCTGGCGCCATGTGCACCACTCCCGTGCCTTCCTCGGACGAGACGAAGTCTTCGCCGACGATGATCTCGTGGTTTCCATCCTTGTACGCGACCCAGTCCAGCGGACGCTTGTAGGGCTGCCCGACGAGCTGTGTCCCACGGAACGAGCTCAGCGTCTCCCATCGCGCCGCGAAATCGTCGCCAAGTACGGCCGGAGCGCGAGCGAGAGCAAGGATTATCGTTTCGGCGACATCTCCTTTGGCGCTTGCGACCTTGTGATCGCCCGCGTTTGGTCCGCCCGATTCTTTTTTGCGGAGCTCGACGTATTCGAGAGACGGATTTACCGCGAGGGCAACGTTGGAAACGAGTGTCCACGGCGTCGTCGTCCAGACAAGAATGCGCCGGCGCACTTGAGATTTTGATTTCCCGCTCTCAACCAGATCGAGCGCGACGTACGCGCTCGGGTCTTTCACATCCTTGTATCCCTGCGCGACTTCATGACTCGATAGAGTCGTCCCACATCGAGCGCAATAAGGCAGGACTTTGTGTCCGCGATATAGGCGTCCGCGCCGGAACATAGTGGCCAGAGCCCACCATACGCTTTCGATGTAGTCGTTGGAGTAGGTGACGTATGGATCGCTGTAGTCCAGCCAGTAGCCGATTCTCTCACTCATCTCCTGCCAGTCGGCGCGATAACGCCAAACGCTCTCGCGGCACATCTCGTTGAATCGCTCGACACCGATCGTCTCGATTTGTTGCTTGGCAGTGCGCACGCCAAACTCGGTCTCGATGCGCTTCTCGACCTCGATCTCCACGGGAAGTCCGTGAGTATCCCATCCCGCCTTCCGCGCAACGTGAAAGCCGCGCATCGCGCGGTGTCGGCAGAATAGATCCTTGACCGTGCGTGAAAAAACGTGATGGATTCCCGGCCTGCCATTCGCGGTCGGCGGTCCCTCGAAGAAAACGAATTCGGGTTTGCCTCGCGCCTGCTCGAGGGTCTGCTCGAAGAGCTTCTCCGCCCGCCAAAGTGCGAGAATTTCTTTTTCGAGTTCGTCGGGCGAGCGATCGGTCGGAAGCAGACGGAAGCGTTCGCCTTTGTCACCGCCTCCCCCTTCCCTCTTCCCGCCTCCCGCCGAGACGGGGCGGACAGCGGTCATTCTTTAGTCGAGCCCGAAGAGTTGGAGCCGGCGCCCCTGAGCGTGCTCGCGACCACTTCCGAATCGGAGGCTTCCACCTCCGAGAGCTGCCGCGCAATCAAAGTCCGCATTTGCGCGAGATATGTCCGGCGGGAGCGGTCGAGATTGTCGAGCACCTCCTCCATTCGCCGCACGTCTGCCTTGGCTCCCTCGATTATCCGCTCGCCCTCGGCCTGAGCCTCGCGGATGATGAGCTGCGCTTCCCTTTCCGCCTGCTCGCGCACTTCCCCGCGAAGCTGCTGCGCGGAGACCAGGGCGTCGTTCAGAGCCTTGTCGCGCTCGCGAAAAGCACGGAGCTGCTCGTGAAAGCTGCGCGCCTTGGAGTCCAGATCCTGGTTGATTCGGGTGAGGCGGTCCATCTCCTCCGCAACCTGGTCTCTGAACTGATCGACGCGCGCAGGATTGTAGCCGCGGAGTGCCCGACCGAAGTCGTAGCGCCGCACGTCTAAGGGTGTGAGATGAAACGCTTCGTCGATCATTTATCCCTCGCTCCGAAGAGGGTTGTACCAAGTCTCACCATAGTTGCGCCTTCTTCCACCGCGATCTCGTAATCGTTCGACATTCCCATCGACAACTCCTGCGCCGGATGTCCAGCTTCTTCCAGCGCCTGTCTCGCATCGCGCGCTTCAGCGAAAGTCCGATGTAGCTCCTTTTCCGTCGCAGTAAAGCTAGCCATTGTCATCACACCGCGAATTCGGATACCTGGAAGAGAGACCATTCGGTCCGCCTCCGGCAATAATTCCGACTGCGTGAATCCGTGCTTCGACGACTCGCCAGAAAGATTCAGCTCCATCAGCGCGTCGACCGCGCGCCCACGCTCGAGACCGAACGCACACACTGCGTCCGCCAGGCGCGAGCTGTCGAGCGAGTGCAGAAGCACGAACCGTTCGAGCGATTTGACCTTGTTCCGCTGGAGGTGGCCGATCAAATGCCAGCGCACCGGCACATCGACCTCACCCATTTTTCTTAGCGCTTCCTGAACCTTGTTTTCGCCGACGTCGTGCAGCCCGACTTCGTAGGCCGACCGCGCTGCATCCGGTCCGTGAGTCTTGGTGACTGCTACTATCGTCACTTCCTGACCGTGCCCGCCGCGCGCTTTTGCCACGGCGATTCTGGCCCGCACATCGGCGACGCGCTCGGCCAGTCCCGGAAAAACCATAACTCGGAAATTTAGCCGGGTGGAGTCGGTCGCTCAATCAATATCGCTCAGTGTCGCTCCCGCTCAGTCCCTACCGCTCGTGATGCCAATATTCCGGCGGAGCTTCGCCATCATGCTCTCGTCGGGACCTTTTACGCGAACGGTCACCGCCGCTGCGTACGCAGATCCGGTCACCCGAACGATGCGTTCCCCGTCCGCGAGAGCTGTATTTACCCTTCCCGAAAACTCGAGGTTGAAACTCCCGAGTAAAGCGTCGCCATCACACTGCACTGCGATTTCCGGCGGGACGATGATCTCGACGTTCCCAAGCACCGCAACAACCTCGATGTCAGACACCCCGAAGCCGACCATCGCTTGCCGAAGATCGATCTCGACGTTGCCCATAACGGCTACCGCCCGCAAATGACGCGGGAGTTGCCACGTACCACGGCGCTCCGTGCTCCCGAGAAATCCGACTAGCCCCGATATCGGCGTCCCCTGAGCGACGACATCCCTCCGACTCACGCCGAGCGACCGAAGATCCGGCCTATAAGCTTCACAATGCTCTGCATGTTACGACTTATGTCGTTGAACATCACCGTCACGAAGAGCAACCCGATCAGCAGCAGGCCGCCACGCAGAATTCGCTCGCGCGTGCGTGTGCTGAATGCACTTCCCTTTATCGTCTCGGCGACGTTCAGCACGATTTGGCCGCCATCAAGAATCGGGATCGGCAACAGGTTGAAAATCGCGAGGTTGATGCTGATGAGCGCGATGAGTGCCAGAAGATTTTCAATTCCTCCTCGCGCCGCCTGAACCGATACCTGGGCAATGGCGATCGGCCCACCGAGATCCGACACACCCGCTCCGCTCGACAAGAGCATTCGCAACGTGGCAAAAATCCTGAGACTGTTATCTGCAGTCAAATGCCACGCCTCGACGAACGCCCGCGGCACTGAGACCGGTGTGAACGCCTCGTTCGCCAGCAAGCCGATGCGACCAAGGCGTTTGGTTTCTCCCGTGCGCGGATCCGGAACGCTCTCGGCGACCGGAGTGACTTTTACGGTCATCTGGCGACCGCCCCGCGAAATCTGCAGAGTCAACGTCGACCCAGCCGAAGCGCCGATCCGATCGAGGAGCGCTTCCCAGTTTTTCAGCGGCGCGCCGTCGACAGATACGATACTGTCGCCGGGCTGAATCCCGGCCATCGCGGCCGGCTTCCCCGGCGTGACTTCCGCGGCCACGGGAACTGGTGTGGGAATTCCGGATCGAAGCAGTAGACCGGCGTAGATGACGTAGGCAAGGACCGCGTTCATCGTCACGCCGGCCAGCATGATGAACAGTCGCGCTGGCAGCGGCTTCGACTCGAACCACCGCGCCTCGGGAATCGGTCTCGGCCCGAACGGAATCATCGCATTCGGATCGTACCCGTCTTTCGGGCCGCCCGGAGAAGTAGCGGAGTTCTCGCTTCCTCCCTCGAGGAACGCAGTGGCCTCGTCTTCGCGCGATGCCATTCGCACGTATCCGCCGAGGGGCAGAGCGGCAAGAACGTACTCGGTCTCCCCGATTCGGCGTTTGAGGAGCGATGGACCGAAGCCGATCGAAAACCTCGGAGCATACACGCCGGTGAGCTTCGCGGCGATGAAGTGCCCGAGCTCGTGGACGAAAACCACAAGACCGAAGACGATTATCGGGGCGAGCCAACTCAGCACTTGAGCATCTCGCGCACATGGCGTCTGGCGGCAGCGTCGGCCGCGAGCAGTTGTTCGCGACTTCCCGATGGTAATCCGCTCAGGTCCTGGAGTGCGGATTCAATCGCCCGCGGAATGTCGGTGAATCGGATACTTCCTGCCAGAAAAGCTGCGACCGCACACTCGTTGGCGGCGTTGAAGACAGCTGGTAACGCTCCGCCTCCTACGCCCGCAGCGATGCCGAGCCGAAGAGCGGGAAATCGTTCGTGATCGACGGGCTCGTATGTCATCGGAGAAAGTTTAACAGGATCGAACGATGGTACCCCATCGTCTTCGACGCGCTCCGGATGAGTGAGCGAATAAAGTACCGGTAGCTCCATCGTCGGAACGCTCATTTGCGCTACCACGCTTCCATCAATGAACTCAACGAACGAGTGCACGACACTCTGCGGATGGACGACGACCTCGATCCGGTCGTACGGCAACCCGAAAAGAAAGTGCGCCTCGATGACCTCGAGGGCTTTGTTCGCCAGGGTCGCGCTATCGATCGTGATCTTCCTGCCCATCCGCCAGGTCGGATGGCGAAGCGCGTCTTCTACGGTTGCGCTCGCAAGACGATCGGCGCTCCAGTCGCGGAATGGGCCTCCTGATGCGGTGAGAACCACCCGACGAACCTCCGAGGTTGGGTGACCCGTTATGCACTGCAGAATTGCGCTGTGCTCGCTATCCACGGGCACTACTTCGCCGGAGCCGGAGGCGCACGCTTCGCTTACAAGATCTCCCGCAATGACCAGGGTTTCCTTGTTTGCGAGCGCGACTCGCTTGCCCCTGTTTAGCGCGGCCAGCGTCGCGTCGAGGCCCGCGGCGCCAACGATCGCGTTGAGAACGATGTCGACGTCGTCGCGCGTCGCGGCCGATACGAGCGCCTCAGTGCCACTTTTCCAGGCACCGTCGGCGTCTCCGCTCGTTTCGACCATACCTACAAATTCCGGCGCGAAATGTCTGGCCTGCTCCCTGAGTAGGGCGCCGTTGCTGTTTGCCGTGAGAGCGGTAACGCGGAAACGCTCGCGCTGTCTGTCGAGCACCCTAAGCGCTGTCGTTCCTATCGAGCCAGTTGAACCCAGTACCGCTACTCCTCTCCGCCTTGCGGCGGGTTTTGCGGTCACTGGGGAATCGGCAGCAGCAACCGCCCCAGCAGCAGAAAAGCAACTGGCATGACGAACAAGAGGCTGTCGAAGCGGTCGAGTATTCCGCCGTGGCCCGGGATGATCCGCGAGCTGTCCTTGATTCCCGCCTCACGCTTGAGCAAGGATTCCGCGAGATCGCCGGTCTGCGCGGCAACGCTGACGACAATCGCAAACAATATCGCCCCCTGAACTGTCAGTCCGAGCTGCGCATACGGCATCAGGATGAACCGCACGTAGATCAACGCAATGATGATCGTAACGAACAGTCCGCCAAGTGCTCCCTCAACGGTTTTGCCGGGGCTTACCGACGGGATCAGCTTCCGCCTGCCGAAGTTTCGTCCGACTGCGTAAGCGCCGATGTCTGTCGCCCACGTGAGAACGATCGGAAAAAACACGAGTGCCGTTCCAGCGCCGGCACCGACGGCATAATCGTGGTACCGGAGGGCGTAGACGAAGGAGAAAAGCCCCGCGTAGAATACACCGAAAACCGTGGTTGCTACCGAGGTGACCGGCTTTCCGCTCGGGCCCCTGAGCCAGATCGCGCTCGCAAAAACCAGGAGCGCCATCACCACGATCGCGGTGAGCGAAAGCGTATACACTCCAAGCCGCTGGGCGTGGATTGCAATGGGAAGGAGCGCGGCGAGAGCGATTCCGGCCGCCTCTATTGGGAGCGCGCCGGTCTCTCTCACTATGCGGAAAAATTCCCAGGCGGCCAGCGCCGCAAGCACCGAGAGGACAATCGTAAGAGCCCAGTCGCCGAAATAGACCACCGCGATGGCCAGGGGCGCGGCTATTACCGAGACGATGATGCGCCGTGTCAGCTCGGACACGGTCTAGACTTCCATGATTTCTGCTTCTTTTCCCTTCAACAGCTCATCGATCCGGCCGATGTAGTCGTCATGAAGCTTTTGCAATTCTTTTTCTGCCTTCTTCTGGTCGTCCTCGGATGTCTTCTCCAGCTTCTTCAGCTGATCTCGCGCTCCGGTTCGAGCGTGTCTGATGCCAATGCGAGCCTCCTCAGCGAGCTTGTGCACCACTTTCACCAGCTCTTTCCTGCGCTGTTCGTTCAGCGACGGTAGCGGAACCCGTATGACTCCGGATTGGGTTTGCGGATTCAAGCCCAGATCGGATTCGCGGAGCGCTTTTTCGATCGCGCTCACGAGTCCCTTGTCCCACGGAGTGACAGTGAGCAGGCGCGGTTCGGGAGCAGACACGCCTGCGACCTGGTTGATTGGCATTTGTTGCCCGTAGGCGTCGACTCGCACGGTGTCGAGAAGGCTCGCCGTCGCTTTCCCGGTTCGAATCGAAGCAAGCTCCCGCTTCGATGCTTCGAATGATTTTTCCATCGCTGTACGGCAGTCCTTCGTGATCTGAGGAATTGTCGTCATTGTACGATCGTTCCGACACGCTCACCCTGCAGCGCGCGGGCAACTTCTCCGTGACGGTGAATGTTCAGGACAATGATTGGCAGCTTGTTTTCCTTGCACAGCGTGATTGCGGTCTGATCCATGACCTCGAGCTCGTTGACCATGACGTCGCGATAGCTGATCGACTGGTAGCGAGTGGCATCGGGATCCCTCTTGGGATCGGCGCTGTACACCCCGTCGACGCTCGTCGCCTTGATGATGACATCGGCGTGAATCTGTATCGCGCGCAGCGCCGCGGCTGTGTCGGTGGAGAAATACGGATTCCCCGTACCTGCCGCGAAAATCACCACCCGTCCTTTTTCGAAATGTCGCATTGCTCGGCGCCTGATGAACGGCTCAGCGATCGACTCCATGGCGATAGCTGTCATGACACGCGTGTCCAGCTCCGCTTTCTCGAGCACGTCCTGCAGAGCAAGAGCGTTAATGATCGTGGCCAGCATTCCCATATAATCCGCGCCGACTCTGTCCATGCCCATCTTCGAGAGCTGAGCGCCGCGAACGATGTTGCCGCCGCCGATCACGAGCCCAACGCTCGCCCCCATCTTGACGATGTCCGAGACCTCCGTGGCGAGCCGCTCGAGGATCTTGAAATCGAAGCCGGTGCCCTTCTGCCCGGCGAGAGCCTCGCCGGACAGTTTGAGCAGAACGCGCTGGTACTTTAGATCTGGCAACTATTCCTCTTAAGGCCAGCTGGCAATTGAGTCTCCTTAAGGCTGATAACTGCAACTGAACAGGAAGGCTGATAACTGCAACTGAACGGGCGAGAGTTGTCAGTAACTGCAGATGTCAGATCTCCAGTTCACGACGCCCAGACTTGCCTCGGTGGCGCGACAGTCGCTGCCTTTGCTGCGAACGGCACCACGATTGGTCAGGGCGTCGTGAACCCGGAACTACAAACTATGCTCCTCTGACAACTCGCACCCGTTCGGTTTCGAGTGGTTCGTGTAGCAACGTGCGTGGACTATTCCTCTCCCATCTGGAACCGGACGAAGCGTCGGACCTGAATGTTCTCCCCGACTTTCGCGGACGCTTCCTTCACGAGATCGCCTACAGTCTTCTTCGGCTCACGGACCCACGCCTGATGCAGCAGCGCGACGTCCTTGTAGAACGCCTCCACTTTTCCGGCGACGATCTTCTCGATCAGGTGATCGGGCTTGCCGCTCTCCTTCACCTGCTCGATGAAGATGCGACGCTCCTTCTCGACCTTTTCCTGCGGCACCTGATCCTTATCTACCGCAACCGGTGCAGCCGCCGCTATGTGCTCGGCGATGTATTTGACCAGGGTCTTGAAGTCGTCGGTGCGCGCGACAAAGTCGGTCTCGCAATTCACTTCCACCAGCACGCCGACCTTGCCGTTGTGGTGGATGTAGCTCGCGATCGTGCCTTCGCTGGTCTGCTTGCCGACCCTCTTCTCGGCCTTTGCGATACCCCTGGCGCGCAGATATTCGACGGCCTTGTCCATGTCGCCATTGTTTTCAGCCAGTGCCTTCTTGCATTCCATCATCCCCGCGCCGGTCTTCTGGCGGAGTGTCTGGACGTCTTTCGCAGTGAACTTCTCTTTTGTAGTCGTCATAATGTCTCTCGTAAAAACGCCGCCGGAGTTTTTCCGGCGGCGTGAAAGTTAACCTTAACCTTCCTGCTCGGTGTCGGGAGCCTCTTCCGTCGGGCCACCCTCTTCGCCGCCTGTCTTGAGCCGCGCGGCAATTGCTTCGGGCTTTGCCCGTCGTCTGCGCGGCCGTCTCTTTCTCTTTTTGTCGCCGTCACCGCCTTCCGGCTCGGCGCCACGGTCAGAGCTGTAGGTGTACGATTCGGACTCTTCGACCTCCTCGCGCACCGGCGCTTCCCTCCGCGCTTCGACGATCGCGTCAGCGATCGACTTCGTCATCAGCTCCACCGAACGAATCGCGTCATCGTTGCCCGCGATGGGAACAGTGATCAAATCCGGGTCCGCGTTCGTGTCGACCAGAGCGATGATCGGGATGTTCAGCTTGTTGGCTTCATTGACCGCGATGCGCTCCTTCTTGGAATCGATCACGAACATGAGACCAGGAAGCCTCGTAAGGTTCTTGATGCCACTAAGGTTCTTAGAAAGCTTGTCGCGCTGACGACTCATCATCAGCTGTTCTTTCTTGGTGTAGTTCTCGAAATCACCACCGGCTTCACTGCCAGCCTCGAGCTCTTTCAGACGACGCACCTGCTTTTTCACCGTCTGGAAGTTCGTAAGAAGTCCACCCAGCCAGCGCTCTGTCACGTACATCGCGCCGCAACGCTCGGCTTCGCTCTTCACGATGTTGACGAGCTGCCGCTTGGTGCAGACGAAGAGCACATTGTCGCCGCGCAGAATCACTTCGCGGGCGAGCTTCTGAGCCAGCTCGAGCTGACGCAGCGTCTTCTGCAGATCGATGATGTGGATGCCGTTGCGTTCCGCGAAGATGAACCGACGCATCTTCGGGTTCCAGCGGCGTGTCTGGTGTCCGAAATGGACACCGGCTTCGAGTAGCTGCTCCAGGTTTGGCTGAGCCATTAAATAGATATTCCTTCGGGGTTTAACGCTTCGAGAATTGGAACTTCTTTCTTGCCTTCGGACGGCCTGGCTTCTTCCGTTCGACTGCTCTCGCATCGCGGGTCAGGAGCGCGAGATCGCGCAGCTTTCTCCGGTGTGACTCATCGAGCTTGACGAGTGCGCGCGCCACGGCGAGACGGAGCGCGCCAGCCTGACCGGTCAATCCACCACCCTCGACCTTCGCCTTTACGTCATAACGGCCAAGCGTGTCGGTGATCGTGAACGGCTGCTGGATGGCGGAGACGTGCGCCGGCCGCGGGAAATAATCTCCCAGCGTGCGTCCGTTCACCGACCACTTTCCGGAGCCGGGCTTGATGTACAAACGGCAGACGGCCTCTTTGCGCCGCCCGATCGTGTGCGTGGTGTTTTCAGGCATTACTTCTCACTCTTCTTGTTGAGGTCGAGCACTTTCGGTTGCTGCGCGGCATGGGTGTGCTTGTCATCGGCGAAAACGCGGAGTTTGCCACGGAGCTTCTGGCGGCCAAGCGCCGTCTTCGGGAGCATACCGTAGACCGCCTTCTCGATCACCCGCTCCGGGTGCTTCTCGAGCATCGCAGAGAACGGGATGAAGCGCTCGTGCCCCATGTAACCCGTGTGCCGGAAGTACCGCTTCTGTTCCGCCTTCTTGCCCGTGACGCGAACCTTGGCCGCGTTGATGACGATCACGTTGTCCCCGGTATCCATGTGGGGCGTGTACATCGGCTTATGCTTGCCACGGATGATCTTCGCGACCTCGGTCGCCAACCGCCCGAGAA
>JBOHTB010000141.1:0-76117 GCA_050733435.1 Gemmatimonadaceae bacterium
GATTGGTGGAATGGTCGAGCTGGAAAGTGAATTGGGGAAAGGCTCGACGTTTACCCTTTGGCTGCCAGTAGACCCTGACGATCTATCGACTGCGCCTAAGTAGGCCCCTGACCTTGTCAAGCACTCCTGGCTCGTCTGGAGCAACAGTTGCTGCCTGGGCGAATGCTTTGGCGAATGCGATTACGCTCGCGTAGCGATCCATCGGTGATCGTGAAAGCGCACGCATCACGACACTATCGAGCTCGGGCGAAAAATCGAATTTCCCATCGCCGGCGTCTCTGAGCCGAATTGGAGGCATTGTCAGAAGCTGAGTGAACATCTCTCGTGGTGCTTTCGCCGTGTACGGCAGGCACCGCGTCAGAAGGAAGTAGGCTATTGTTGCCAGACTGTACTGATCCGCTGCCACTGTGACGATTTCGCCCGACAAAGCTTCGGGAGCGATGTACATGAGGGTTCCGACGAAGAATCCCGCGCGCGTCAGGCGCTCATCGGTTGACGGCTGAGTATCAGTTGCGATTCCAAAGTCAAGGAGCTTTACGCGTTGTGTAGCCGCGTCGTACATCACGTTCTCGGGCTTCAGATCGCGATGTACTATTCCTGCGTCGTGCGCCGCTTGAACACCTGCCGCAATCTGTGAGACAATCGTCGAAACCTCGTCTTTCGGCAATGGCGCGTGCTGCTTCGCATACCGGTCGAGGATCTCACCTTCGGCCCACTCAATGGCGAGAAAGTGAAGGCCATCCTCTGACTGACCGATTTCAATGGTTTCGACGACGTTGGGATTCTTGACTCTGGCGCCGTACTTCGCTTCGCGAATGAACCGCGCGACAGCTGTGGCATCCTGTCTGAGCTTTTGCCGTAGCACTTTGAGAGCAACAGTGCCATGATTTGGATGCTCGGCAAGGTACACGGCGGAAGTTCCGCCCTCACCTACCTCTTTCTTGATGGTATAGCCAGCTATCGTAGCGCCGACCATCTGTTCTCGAGACACGCCGCGAAACTAATAGAAACCGTAGAAACGGGGTAGGGTATTAACGACTCATGCTGACTGCCAGAAAGTTCTACTCGAGCCTGTTTCTTCTAGGATGCGTTGCCGTTGTCGGCTGCAGCTCTGCGACATCGGGAGGAAGTACGCCGAATCCTCGAGCTCTTCCCGAGGAAGGAAGTTCGCCTCCCGACGTGAGTCAGCTATACCGTCAAATCGGACTTCTTGCTGCTCCCGCTCCAGTCTCCTTTGTGGGAAGAATCGCCGACTTTGCGAGCGCTTCTCCCGATACCACGCTCGTGTTGGCAAGCATTTCCATTCCTAATCACGCCCTGACGTTTTCGCGGGAGGGTGATAAGTATCGTGCCCCTTACGAAGTACACCTCACGCTTACTCGGAATGGGGTTGAAGCCGCTGACGAAAACGTGACTGAGATTGTCCGTGTGGGTTCGTTCAGAGAGACCAATCGGACAGACGAGAGCGTGATCTTTCAGCGTTACTTTCATCTTCCTCCCGGCACGTATGCTCTATCCGTATCCGTTCGTGATGTCGGAGGATCTCGCGCCGCGAGTCAGAATGCAACCATCTTCGTTCCATCTCTCGGTGCAGGACGCTTGTCGACACCCACCATTGTTTACGAGGCAGATGGTCGCTCCACCCTGGACTCGATGCCCAAACTCCTCGCCAGCCCTCGGTCGAGTGCAGTTTTTGGCCGTGACAGTACCGTAGCCATTTATGTTGAGGCCTATGGCCCCGGGAGTCGGCTTCCGATCACCTTCGCTGTGCGGAACGAGAAGGGTGATCAGGTCTGGCGTGACTCCGCGACATTGGCGCACCATGGTGCGCTTTTTAGCGGCGTCGTAAGCGTTCCAATTTCTGCGGTTGGTGTTGGAGTTGCCCACGTCGTTTTCACGCGCAACGACACCGGAGCAGCCGACAGCGCTACAGCTCCTCTCTTTGTGAGTTTTGGCGAGGATATTCCGCTGATGTCTTTTGAGGACATGCTTGGTTATCTGCGATACTTTGGAACACCGTCGCGGCTCGACGCATTACGGAATGCTCCCTTGGAGAAACGCGCAACCATGTGGGCTGACTTTCTGCGGGCCACCGACCCGATTCCTGAGACACCCATCAATGAAGAGATGCAGGCTTACTTCGGAAGGATTCAGGAAGCGAACGTAGAGTTCAGAACGGATCGAAATCCTGGGTGGTTGTCCGATCGGGGGAAAGTCTTTGTAGGACTTGGCGAGCCCGACCAGATATTCGAGCGAAACGTGAATCAGATGGTCTCACCGACTCAGACGAGCTCGACCGCCCGATTGCAGATCTGGCAGTACCGTCAATACAACATCCAGCTCGTGTTTTATGAAGATGCGGGTCGCTGGAGGCTCACTCGGCCGAGCGAAACCGAGTTTTTATCGGCGGTCACGCGACGTCAGCGCTAGTCGTTCAGAGTCCAGTTGCAATAGAACAGGGCCCTCGTACTTCCCGAGTACGGGGGCGTTTTATATTGACATGATGAAAGCCCCCGAAGGCCCCCGCCTTTTTCTGGTAGATGGTTATGCTCTTATTTACCGGGCTTTCTTTGCGCTGATTTCACGGCCGCTAACCACAAGTAAGGGCGAAAACACATCAGCGAGTTGGGGTATTGCAAATTTCCTGCAGCGTTTGCTTACCAAGCACCAGCCTGAGTACCTGGGATGGGTGCACGATTCAGGGCTTTCTTTCCGGCACGAGCGCTATCCCGCCTATAAAGCGACCCGTGAGAAGCTAACTGAAGAATTGCAGTCGGACTTCGATAGAGGGATGGACCGCATTTGTGAAATGCTGGAAGCCTACCGCATTCCCATAATCACGCTTCCCGGCTATGAGGCCGATGATGTAATCGGGACATTAGTGGCAAAGAGCGTCCAGGCCGACGTAAATGTCGTCGTGGTTTCGGGTGACAAGGATTTTCAGCAGCTGGTTAGACCCGGCGTCTGGCTGCTCAACCCCGGCCGAGGTGGACCTGCCAACGTCGAGGAGCATTGGGTAGGGATGGAAAACGCGGAAGAACGACTGGGAATTGCTCCAGAGTTCGTCACCGATTATCTGGCGCTGGTAGGAGACTCATCGGACAACGTACCCGGAGTCCGTGGTATCGGAGACAAGACTGCTACCGAACTCGTTCGCCAGTACGGACACCTCGAGTCAATACTTGCTCACGCCGGTGAAATTACCAAGAAACGCCCGCGAGAAGCGCTTTTCGAGCACGCTGAAAATGCGCGCCTGTCCAAAGAATTAGTCACCATTCGTGACGATTTGCCCGTCGAGCTCGACCTGGAGTCCCTCAAACTGAAGGACCCCGAGCACGAACGTCTCCGGGATCTATTCATCGAGCTCGAGTTTCACTCTCTCGCAAAAGACGTCGCCACGCGCGCTCCCGCCGAACAGCAGAAGCCAAAGAAAAAAGTCAGCTACGTCACGGTTGACTCCCTCGAAGCACTACAGAACGCAGTTATGCGCGCCCGTGAATCCGGGATTATCGCGTTGGACACCGAGACGCTGATAAACAGGGAGAATCCGCAATTTGTCGGTCCGTTGCGCTCCTCTCTCGTCTCCCTCTCGATTGCTGTCGGCGAGGGAGAGGCCTATTACTTCCCGCTTCAACACAAGCCGTACCGGCCAGGCCAGGGTGAGCTCCTTGTCGACGCCTCGGGTGATCGATCTGCCACGGATGCACCTGAGGAACGTGGACTCATTAGGGGCGGCGATGAGGTCGTACAGGACGAAGCCCCCAGGAAAAGGAATGGTACTGAATCGCCGACAATAGCAGCCAGACTGCTTCGCGCGAACAGGACCATGAATGTGAAAAATCTTCCCGCCCTTACCTCGACGGAGATGGAGCCGTTGAGGAGGCTGCTCGAGGATCCCTCGATTCGAAAGTCCGCCCAGAATGCGAAGTACGATAAGCTCGTACTCCGTTGTGCTGGGGTAAACCTTACCGGACTCGATTTCGACACGATGCTCGCGAGCTACGTCCTGGACCCGGGTCGGCGATCACACGGCCTCGACGTACTGTCGTTGGAATTTCTCGACCACACGATGACGTCGTACACCGATCTCTGCGGAAAAGGGAAGACGGCAATTCCGTTTGACGAGTGTCCGATTGAAGCGGCTCGCGACTATTCCTGCGAAGATGCCGACATGGCCCTCCGCCTTCGAACGATCTTCGAGCCGCAACTCGAGTCTCACGAGCTGACTCGCCTTTTCGATGGAGTTGAAATTCCACTCGTAGATGTGTTGGCCGAGATGGAGTGGACGGGGATAACGATCGATCTGCCGTGGTTCGCATCGTTGAAACAGCGTTTTCAAGCTGAACGCGAAGCGGTCGAGAAGCAGATTTATGAGGTGGCAGGTGGGGAGTTCAACATCAACTCCAACCTCCAGCTGAGAGAAATACTGTTTGGGAAATTGAACCTTCCAGTTCTCAAGAAGACAAGCACGGGCCCTTCTACGGATGCGAGCGTGCTCAAGGAACTTGCAGAGGAAGGCCATGAGCTGCCCAACCTGCTCATGGAATACAGGGAATTGTCGAAACTCGAAAGCACTTATCTGGATGCGTTGCCGCGACTGGTAAATCCTGCGACAGGACGATTACATACCTCGTTCAACCAGACAGTCGCAAGCACGGGACGGCTTTCTTCCAGTGATCCTAATCTTCAAAACATTCCCATTCGTCGGGAATTGGGGCGTGACATCAGGCGCGGATTCATTCCACGCCCTGGATGGATCCTCCTCGCGGCCGATTACTCTCAGATCGAGCTTCGCTTGCTTGCCCACCTGTCAAGCGATCCGGCCTTTGTTGAAGCATTTCAGTCGGGTGGTGACATTCACAAACAAACCGCTGCTCTGATATTCGATGTTCCCCTGTCGGCAGTAACGAGTGTAATGCGAGCTCGCGCGAAGACGATCAATTTCGCCACGATCTACGGCCAGGGTCCGCACGCGTTGTCGCGACAGCTCGGAATCGAACACGCGGAGGCGAAAGAATTCATCAGCCGTTATTTCGCACGCTTTCAGGGAGTAAGGAACTATCTTGATTCAATGGTCGCCTTTGCGCGCGAACATGGTTACGTGCAGACGATCTTTGGCAGGCGCCGATATATCCCAGAACTTCGTGAACGAAACTTCAACATCCGTGCATTTGGCGAGCGCACCGCGGCGAACTCTCCGATCCAGGGTTCAGCGGCCGATCTCATCAAGATTGCGATGATTAGAATCAACGACGCACTCAAAACGCGTCGACTCGAAAGCAAGATGCTGCTCCAGGTTCATGATGAACTGGTTTTCGAAGTCATACCTGGTGAGCTGAATCAGGTGAGCGAGCTTGTCAAATACGAGATGGAACACGCCGCCGAACTAGCAGTACCGCTCGTTGTGGATCTCGGAGTCGGGAAGAACTGGCTTGAGACCAAGCTTTAGTAAGGTGACCGGCAGCGACGGTTCCGGAATAATGCCTGGACAATCGTAGATCAATGCACGCCAGCCTGATTTCGGTATGTGTCAGGGACACCGCGCAGTGTCAAGAGCGCGAGGCTCATCCCTATCGCGACTGTCAGCACGCCCGCCCTGTAGGCGAAGCCGACCCCCATCGATGGGGTCAATGCATCGACTGCGAACGCCCATACAAACGGCCCGACCACGGCGGCCGCGCGTGAAGACAGAACCATGAGGCTGAAAAAACGTCCAGCCTCCACATCCGGCACAAGGCTTAGCAGGAGAGGGCGTTCTGCTGTCGATACCCCTCCGTATATGAGTCCGATGCATGCTCCGACGACCCAGAAGGCACCTCTCGTTGGAACTATGATCATCCCAGCCAGAAGCACAATCCAGCCTGCCAATACCCAGGAGAGTGTGCGCTTTGGTCCGAAGCGATCGACAAGGCGTCCGATTCCATAACTGCCGATAACGGCGGGAACTGTGAGGATCACGAATAGTGTTGCCTCAGCACCTTTCCGGAATCCCATAGCAAAAATTGCATACAGCGCCATGTTGCTGATGATCGTGCCCATCGCATCCTGGTAGAGAAAGGACGTTAGGATAAACCTCATCGTTCCAGGATATTTCTTCGACTCCTCGAAGGTTTGCCGCACATCGCGGAATGCCTCGCGCCACAGGATCGCCCGCTTTCCCCGAACCGCATTATGGTCGCGGCAAAAGACAAATAACGGCAGAGAAAAAAGTAGAAAGAGAAGCGCAGTTGGTACAAAGGTGGAAACACGTCCACCGTGCTCCGTGAATGGAATCGTATGGCGTAGGAATCCTACGACTCGACTGGGTAGGCTTCCAACCAGCGGCAGAGCCCCAGTGAAAAAAGGAAATGTCAACAACACGCCCGTAATCGAGCCAGCATAGCCAAACGCTGCGCCCATCCCTGACAATCGTCCTCTGCGGTCGAGAGGAACGAGCTCGGGCAGCATCGCGTTGTAAAAGGGCTGTGCGCCCTGGTACGCGTAATTCGCGATTGTAAATGCCGTCAGAACTCCAAGCAGCGCAACCGCAGGCTCCATACGTAAAGAGGTTCCCGCTGACGCTGCCTGAACTCCCTCCCCGACAAGCGGTAATCCGGCCTGACCGAATATCCCGATCAGCACTGTGCATGTACAAGCGATGAGGGTGAATGAAACGACCCATGGTTTGCGTCTCTGCGTTGCGTCTGAGATCGCGCCAAAAAAAGGTATCGAAACCACGACCAGGGCAGACGCAATACCGTTGACTGTCGCGTATAGGGTGTTTGAGTGTCCAAGATCTCCGACAAGCCACGCTGAGAAGTAAAGCGTGGCGATGTTCATCGAGAAAACCGTGTTTGCGAAGTCGTACAGCGCCCAGCCAAACCGCTCACGTGCGGGTGCAACGGGCGGATTCATGTCCCCGGCCGAGAGTACGCCGGCGTCACTCATAAACAGATCGGCTTCACCTACGGCGCCTACTCCCATCTCTTCCTATGTCGAAAGTTGTGACAAACTGTAACGCTTTAACTGGCGTCGCTCAAATCCGGAGCTCGACGTAGCACGATTTACATGCACTCGACGTTGGAGGTCATCGCGGCGAGATTACCTGCATGACAGTGCGCATGTGCAGTCTCGTCGCGATAATTGTATCCCTCCCCTTGATTTCAGGCTGCGCGGACAAGAATGGTCGACGTGATGAATCGTCTGGGAATTCGCTTCCACCTGTCTTTCCTTTGGCCCCGGCGAATAACACGAATTGGGATGACGCGGCGGGTCCCGTCATGCTTCTCTCCATAGGCGATGCCGCGGATTCCGCGGCTGTCGTATTACCAGAAGCAACGGATAGCACTCTCGATTCTCTCGCAACGGTGCCTGACATACGCGGACGCGTGTTTGATCTATTCAGTCGGGGCGGTTCTGTCGGATCCTCAACCGCTGTCTTGCTTCCAACGAAGCAAGGGGGCAAGTCGGAATGCACCTCATGGCCTACGGCGCGGCTGGCGTCCGGAAGTTCTGGTTGGCGAGTGGGATTTGTACGCGGGGATGTGCGTGCGCTGCCCCTTGATTCGATCGAATCCTTATCAAGCTCAGATTCTGCAGCACTTGCAGCTTCGCTCACCAAGAGTGCGGCGACATTACCCATTTCAGCGGATCCGACATTCAGCAAGCTGCCATTCCGAATTCGCTCCGCCTACACATTCAAACTGGATTCAACTCAAGGAGTGATCGCAGACGTTGTGCGAGCCCTGAATGAGGAAGCAAACCCACGTATAGAACACCTTTTTCTCATTGGCGAACGTGATGCTGGCACCACGGAGCCATTTCGAATTGGCTACTATAGCCGAGTAGCTGGCCCTGAGGAAACGATCCAGGCGACCGAGATTTTAGCCGTGGTTGAAATCGGGGTGACGAAGCGTCCGGCAATTGTGATCGGTGTAGAATCTGATGACGGTATTCAGTTGGGCCTCATCGAAAGGGACGCGCCGGAACAGTGGCGTCCCACTTGGACGAGTGCGTACACAGACTGCGAAGCATCCGAATAATTTTGTAATTGAATCAAAGACCAGTTGGCGCGCTCACGAAATGCCACGGGAGATCGAACCGCTCTCCCAGATGCTGAGCCAGCGCTGAGACTCCCAAAGTTTCGGTTGCATAATGGCCTGCATAAATAATTACGAGTCCGCTCTCCTCGGCCTCCACAGCGGTGTGGTGGGGTCCCTCGCCCACTATCAGAGTATCCACGCCAGCGCTTACTGCCTCCTTTATCGTCGCGGACGATGCTCCGGCGCCTGTGCAAATCGCCCAATGTCGAGTACGCCGACCTCGGGCAATCGCTGACGTGCGGATCTCGCCACCGTAAGTGTTCGAAAATTTGTTAACACGACGAGCGAGGTTTTCGGTCTCAACGTCGCATTGGCCTTTGACTCCGATGAAGACTTCTGCAAAGCGGGCGAACACACCGTTTGGCTCAAGGTCGAGAGCCTTTGCCAGGAGCGTATTGTTTCCGAGGATGGGGTGCCGGTCGAGAGGTATGTGCGATGCGTATACAGCTGTATCTGCTTCAACCAGTCTCTTCAGTTTCTTATAGGCAGATTCTGTCAGCGGCTGAAGGCCATTCCAGAACATACCGTGATGAACGATTAGAAGATTTGCCCCCGTCGCAATTGCACCTTCAATTGAGCGCAATGAGAAATCAACAGCGCCAGCGATACTCCGAATCGGTGCGCTGTTCTGGAGCTGAAGCCCGTTGAGAGCGTTAGGGTAGTCGGGTGTGGTGCTAACTTGGAGTAAATCGTCGACATAGGTCGCGAGCGTATCCAAAGATATGCTCATAGGAAGGGTATATTCCGTGGAAAAGGGCCCTCCTTCCGAACGGTCCAACTGTGTAACCATATGCGGCCAAAGGTGTTACGCGGTTGGGGAAAACGGTGTTGATTAATCTGGAACACCGATAAGCTCCAGCAGCCGCTGCAGATCATCCGGCGAATAAAAATGGACTGTGAGAGTACCTCTGTTATTTGTAGTTGCGCTTAAGTTGACGTCAGTTTGCAGGAAGCGTCGGAGCCGATTCTCGATCTCTTTCACTTCTGGAGTTTGCTGGTCTGCTGCTCGAGGACGCCCAGTCTTTTTTCTTTCGCCTGCTATATCCGGGTGGCGGACCCTCCGTTCCAAATCTCGTACGGTAAGTCCCGCACGAACAATATCTCGCGCCAATGCGGTGATTTTTTCGGGATCGTCCAGACCAAGTAGAACCTTTGCGTGGCCCATCGCGAGTTTTCTTTCCTGGAGCAGAATCCTGACTTCCTCGGGAAGCTGGAGAACGCGCAGCATGTTCGCGATCGTCGTCCGATCCTTTCCTACTGTTTCGGCTATTTGTTGCTGAGTGAGACCGAAGTCACGGGATAGTCGTGAGTAGCCTTCTCCCTCTTCGATTGGGTTAAGATCGGCGCGCTGGAGATTCTCGACGAGGGCGAGAGTGAGCAGAGTCTTGTCATCGATTTCTTTTATGATCGCCGGGATCTCCTTCCAGCCCAGGGTCTTTGCTGCGCGCAGTCGTCTCTCGCCGGCAATTAGCTCAAACCCATTTTTTCCAGGATTTCGGCGCACCGTTATCGGTTGCAGCAACCCGTTTGTCCGGAGACTGTCCTGGAGCTCCTGCAAATCAGCGCTGTTGAACTCAGCGCGTGGCTGAAACGGGTTTCGGATTACTTGGGTTATGGGGATTGATTTGAGAGCACCTTCGTCGCTCGAGGCGAGTCCGCCAGCAGCGCCGAAGAGTGCTTCGAGTCCCTTACCGAGTCGTCTTGGTGTTTTTTCAGCCGGCACCGTTTTCCCCTCGCTCTGTGCGCTCGATTAATTCCTTTGCGACGTTCATGTAAGCCTGAGCTCCGACTGAAGCAATGTCATATAGGATGATCGGCTTTCCAAAACTCGGTGCCTCTGCGAGACGCACATTCCTTGGGACAACGCTGTTGAATACTTTCGGACCGAAGTATTCGCGCGCATCCTCCGCAACCTGGCGAGAGAGGTTCAACCGCGAATCGTACATCGTCAATAGGACGCCGTCGATTGCGAGTTTTTCGTTGGCGCTATGTTGAACCCGGTGAACCGTGTTGAGTAACTGAGACAATCCTTCGAGCGCGTAATATTCGCACTGCACCGGAATGAGTAGTGCATCGGCTGCTGCCAGCATGTTGATGGTGATCAGCCCCAGTGATGGTGGGCAGTCGATAATGATATAGGCATACTCAGCGCGAGCGGGTTCCACAGATTGCTTCATCACGTGCTCGCGGTCAGCTTTGTCTATAAGCTCCACTTCGGCTGCTGCCAGATCGGGGGTGGCGCCAATCACATCGAGCTTGTCGAACTGTATTCCGGATTGGCGCGCTGAGTCGATGTCTGAATTACCGACGAGAACGTCGTAGAGGGTGAGGGGCACACTTTCCTTTTGGAGCCCGACACCACTTGTGGCGTTGCCCTGGGGGTCTGCATCGATGAGCAAGGTTCGTTGCTCTGCAGCTGCAAGACTGGCCGCGAGGTTCACTGCTGTCGTGGTTTTTCCTACGCCGCCTTTCTGGTTTGCAATTGCTATAATCCGCGCCACGAAACACTGATTGAGGTTAGGCGCTCAATCTACATGGCATTTGCAGACGTTTCCACGTGGAACAAGAGCCGATGTGTTCCACGTGGAAACAACCCCCTATTGGGTAGGGACGAAACGCCACCGAGTGCTCACATCGACCGAAAGCGTTTCTTGGCCAGGATTGATTGGCGTTTCTACTTGCCCCGCCCGGGCAACGCCGGCAGCAGCCATCATAAGTGGTCTGGGCGGAGGAGGGGAATAGGGGCTGACGTTGATCTCGAGAGGCAAGCCCAAGGTTCCGTGTGCTGCGTGGGCGGCAGCGTCAGCGTCGCCCCGCGCTTTCTCTACGGCCGCCGCAATAGCGGTACGCCGAGCGACTTCAACATTTGACGCGTAGAACTGGAGAGAAGCAATCATGTTTGCTCCGTGCGCCAAGGCCGCATCGATAACGGGGCCCACTTGATCAAGCCTTCTAACGTCAGCGAGAATAGTGTTCGTGACGGTATATGCGATTACTTCGGGCGCCTTGCCCTGCTCATACCGTTGCTCTGGGTAAACGGTGTAATTCACTGTGGAAAGCTGATCGTTGGACAATCCAAGAGACTTGAGCGCTGTCAGAACCGATTGTTGTTTCTTCGCGTTCTCGGTGGCAGCAGCGGCGGCCGTTGCACTCCGGGTCTCTACACTGATCTGAATTGTGGCTCGATCTGGCGAAATCTTTATTTCGGCATGACCAACAGCAATTATTTCTCCCATCGATCCTCGTAGGAGTGCTATGCTGTCCTGTGCCTGGGCCGATACTGG
This sequence comes from Gemmatimonadaceae bacterium, assembly GCA_050733435.1. GTDB lineage: Bacteria > Gemmatimonadota > Gemmatimonadetes > Gemmatimonadales > Gemmatimonadaceae > UBA4720. Next base: position 11,366 of record JBOHTB010000141.1, read on the forward strand.
CGCTAGTATCAGCGAGATAACGGCAAAAATTGGCACTCCCGCCTTATGTACTCCGAGTTCTTTCTTCATATGATGTTGACGTTCGGGTTCTGAGAGCATGCACAACATTGCTAAGCTTCGCCTGCCTCGCTGATCTCGTGGATTCGCGTCAGGTTCATCCCCACTATTCCGTCAGCGTCAGTTCTGACGAACATATTTGCGAACTTCGCGCCCCACACGATTTCGTCTGCTTTGTACGAGGACCGCGAGTGAACTACCTGCGAGAGCGTTTCGTCGGTCCCGGTCAATAGAATCAGAATTTCCGCATCGGAGTCCAGCAGGTCTTTCTGTCCTAGTCCCCACATCGGGCTCGTCGGGTCGATTGGGTGAACCACGGTCCAACTTAGCGCGAAGAATACGACGCGACGTCGTTCTAGGCTCAGATCGTAAAACTTTCGTACGGTTGTAGGTCCCGACCGCTCGATCTTCGTAAGAATTACCTGGATCTGCACTTCTATCAGCTGGCTGCTGCGCGTATTCGCAATCCTGAACTCGAGAGCCGTCTTGCCCCGGTAAGGCGCGATGATCGCGTTTCGGCTGTAAAGAATCCTCGCCGAAGGTCGAGAAAACCTGCTAAAGACGACGCCCGTCGCGAGCGCTATGCCGAGGATATTCATCAGCGCTTCGATCGTAACGAGGGAATTCGCGGCTACGCCTATGGGTATAATGTTGCCGTAGCCAATCGTCGCGAAGGTGTCAACGCTGAAAAAAAATGCCCGATAAAACGGCTGCCCCGCAAAACTCCCGGAACTCGATTGAAGTGCTTCCGGGCCGCAAAGAAGATAGGCTATCGCGAACAGCGCGTTCACAGCCAGGTACGAGCCGCATATGAATCCGAGAAATCTCGGCCACGAAATTTCCAGAAGCCAGTGAAAAAGACTCAACGAGGAAAATGGATCGAGTCCTTCGCGCACGACGTTGAAGCTTCCGTTTCTATTCAGAAGTCGTTGCTGTGCGCTTCTTGCGACCTCAGTACCAAAGCCCAGATCCTTGAATTCTTCTTCGGAGCTTGTCGATAGAGGTATCTGCTGTTCGTTCGGTGTTGGCAACGTCAGAGCGGCATCCTGAATGAGTGTTGTGCGTCGGTAATCGTTCGTTCGGAAAAATGGCAACGTTTCCGGAGCGACGCTACATTGCCGCGATGGAATCCGTAGAGCCATCGGTTGGCCGCGCAAGCGTTCTGATCATTGCATCGGCACTGAGCTTCGGCTCAATCTCAGTACTCACCGTTCTGATCACACGTGCGGGCCTCCCTCTCATAACGGCAATGGCCTGGAGGTACGTAGCCGCGACCGGAGTTCTTTTCGCCATAATCGGTGTGCGTCACATCAAAGAGCTTCCGGCACGTAAGCTTGTCAGTCTTCTCGTCATTGGAGGATCGGGACAAGCGCTGATAACGTATCTCAGTTTGCACGCGCTCCAGTACATCTCCGTGGGGCCGCTTGCCTTCCTCTTTTATACCTATCCAGCGTGGGTAACTCTGCTCGCAGCCCTTCGTGGGGTAGAGAGGCTGACGCCCTTGAGCGTCTCCGCGCTGGCCCTCGCGCTGATTGGCGTTACAGTGATTGTCGGTGTGCGGACAACGGAGAAATTAAATCCGATCGGAGTAACATTGGCGCTCGCATCGGCTCTCCTTTATTCAGCGTATCTGCCCTTGCTGAATCATTTCCAGCAGCGAGTACCTGCTTTGGTGTCTGCCTTTCTGGTGGCCCTGGGCGCAGGAGTTTCGTTTGTGCTCGTCGCAGCGTTCGGGAAGCAGTTTTATTTCCCTTCTGAGCTCGCGGTATGGTCGAATATTCTCATTCTCGCGGTGGTGTCGACAGTCATCGCGTTCTCTGCTTTGATCAAAGGCCTCTCCGTGCTCGGCCCGGTGCGAACCTCCATAATCGCGACAGTTGAACCGTTCTTCACCGCAATGTTAGGTGTGGCTATTCTGGGTAACGAACTGACAATTACGATGCTCATTGGCGGCGTGTTCATCGCCGCTGCGGTGCTCGTGATTCAGTCAAATTCCGGGCGGCTCGGAATTAGCGGGGAACGGTCCGTCGCCGATGTTCGACCTCGATGACCAGGTTTTGAAGATCGCTCGGGCTCACTCCGGGAATTCTCGAAGCTTGGGCCAATGATCCCGGTCTGACGTTAGAAAGTTTTTGCCTGGCTTCGAAGGACAAGGAGTGCATCTCCGTATACTCCAGATCCTCAGAAAGAGCGAAGTCTCCCATACGCTTCATTCGGTCAGCCTGCACGCGCTCGCGCTCGAAGTAGCCTGCGTACTTGATCTCAAGATCCGCGGTGACCAGCGACTCTTCATCCAGATCATGTCCCAGCCCGACTGCCGAAAACAGTGCCCGAAGTGAAATGTCCTGCCGGCGTGCAACGTCTATGATCTTAACCGGCTGCGAAAGGGCGGTGCTCTTTGCCGCTTCGAGAATCGGAGCTGCCTCATCCGGCTGGATGCTGGTGTTTTCCGCAAGTCGAATCGCAGTCCGTTCATTAAGCAGCCGAGTCGTGATCGTTTTCTCCTCTTCCTCAGAGTAGAGGCCGAGCGTTTGGCCGATCGATGCAAGTCGCCCTAATGAATTGTCCTGTCTGACCGTCAATCTGAATTCTGAACGCGAAGTGAAAAGTCGATAAGGTTCGTCGACCCCCCGAGTTACAAGATCATCTATCAGTACGCCGATGTAGGATGTCTCTCTTCCCAGCCTGATCGCATCTTTGTTCCGTGATGTAAGCGCAGCGTTGAGTCCGGCAATAATTCCCTGTGCTGCTGCTTCTTCATATCCGGTGGTGCCATTGATCTGTCCCGCAAAGTAAAGATGTGGTATTGCCTTTACCTGCAGCGATGGATCGAGTTGTGTAGGTGGGTAATAATCGTATTCAATCGCATATCCAGCCCTGGTCATCCTTGCATTGGCAAGGGCGGGGATGGATCGGAGTATTTCCAGCTGCACGGGAGCGGGGAGCGAGGTGGACAGCCCATTTATATAGAGCTCGGCAGTGTCGTGACCTTCTGGTTCCAGGAAAATTTGATGCCTTTCCGCGGCCGGGAATTTTACAATCTTGTCCTCCACAGAAGGGCAATACCTCGGACCACGCGATGAGATTGCTCCGCCATACATTGCGGACTTTGCAATGTTGTCGCTGATGATTCGTTTTCCGGGAGCTTCCAGAAAGGTGATCCAGCAAGGCATCTGCGCCGGATGGCGCGTGTCGGAGCCGTTACGCCGTCTCCTCGGCCAGAAATGAGACCATGAGTAATCGAATTGCTCGACCTCGCTTTCCTGAATCTGAAGCAACGAAAAATCAACGAACCGTCCATCGATACGCGGCGGGGTTCCCGTTTTAAACCTGGCGACCGACAGGCCAGCGCGTTCGAGTTGCTCAGCGAGGTGGGTGGTCGCACTCTCACCCGCGCGACCGCCGGAAAGTTGAGTCTCAGTCCCGATGTGTATCTTCCCGCGGAGAAATGTCCCGGTCGTGATGACGACCGCTTTCGCGGCGAAGCGCCGTCCTTCGAGCGTTTCAACGCCGTGTACTTCCTGTTCGCTATCGGAGAGCAGTAGACGAGCGACGGTTCCCTGCACGGTTTGAAGATTGTTTCGCTGTTCGAGAAGTGTGCGGACTGAGCGCCTATAAAGCCCACGATCACATTGAGCCCGTGGCGCCCACACTGCGGGTCCCTTACTGCGGTTCAGCATCCTGAACTGCACCATCGATAAATCAGTCGCCTTTCCCATGACGCCGCCGAGTGCATCCACTTCGCGCACGACCGTTCCTTTGGCGATCCCCCCGATCGCGGGGTTACAGGACATTTGGCCAATGGTTTCGAGCGTGCTCGTAATGATGCCGACCGTTGCGCCGGCTCGAGCGGCAGCATTTGCAGCCTCAGCGCCCGCATGTCCAGCACCCACGACGATTACATCGTACTCGGCTTCGAAATTTCTGTTGTCTGTCATACATTAATCATAGAACGAGTCAGTTAGTCTCTAATCGAACCTTGGATAAAAATGCCACTCGAGCTTCCCCACGATCGCTCCGTAATCATCATACGTCAGGACGCCTATGAAAGAAGCGGCATATCGCGGGTAGCACTCGACGAGCGCTTTAACCTCACACCCGACGAATTTCAGGTGCAGGAAGCATTAGTTGTTCTCGGTCCTCTCGCGTCTGACACAATGCTTACTGAGATGATAACGGAGCTCGAGAACAACGGCTTGGTCTATTTCGATGATTTTTTCGAGCTGACCGGTAACTGGCCGGACTGGCTCACGCTTTATGTGCGCGGACTTAAGACACCCACTCCCTAGAGGCGCTGCTCAACAACAGCCCATTCCTCTACGAACGCGACGCCGTTCTCGATTCGGTCGATGACGACTTCCGCAGCCATCGCGATGGACTGACCCCTGACTCCACGCGCGGGCGCTTGCGATCGCTCGCCTAGATGATCGTAAGAAATCTCTCCGAGCCGTCCAGCAGCGATTTCTCTTGTGACTACGGCAAAGGCCCCCTGAATTTCATCGCTGTCAGCGGGCGACGTTGGACGTCCCTGTCGTAATGCCCAACGCGCCAGAAGAACAATCATGGCGGACATCGCGACCACACCACTTACCCCTGCAATTGCAAAATCCCCCCATGCGGACATGCTGGAATGTGAGGCAAGTGGGTAGCCCGCTGCGCCAAACCCCACCCCGAAGGCAGCAATCGCCGGGAGATTGAGGAATGGCGAGGGAGGCCGAGAGCGGCGGCGACGCGTACGTGCGTGCTCAACGCCGTGCAGCATGACAAAGACGCCGAGAACAAGTCCGCCAATAAAGGTGGCGAGAAACAATAAGTGGAGCATCGTCACGAGCTTAACGGTGCGAGCGCAACTTACCGCTGAACGTCAGCTGCCCAGGTATTTTCTAAACCAGGCGACAGTTGCTGGCCAGGCGGCGCGAGTCGCCGCGAGATTTGCTCCGTCCATTCCGGTCTGTTGTCTCAGAAATCCGTGCCCAGCGCCAGGGAAAATAGAATGCTCGTAAGTACGTCCCAGCGCACGAAGCCCTGAGTCAGCTGCGGGTATGGTGGCATCTACTCGGGCATCTGCCCCTCCGTACAATCCAAGCACTGGCGCGTGAACCGCGGGAAGATCGGTCGTTGGCGGAGTTACGCCATAATACACGACCGAGGCACCGAGCGAGGGGGAATGAGCGGCGTGGGCGAATGAGATACCGCCGCCCCAGCAAAATCCGACGATCCCGTATTTTTTCTCCGCTGAGGGGAGCGCCATTCCGTACCGAGCAACCGCGTCCAACTGTCTTTGAATCCAAGCCGCATCCAGCGTTCGGATCGCTGAGACCGCGAGCGGAGCGAGAACGCTATCAGGACCCTCAGGAAGGTTTTTCATCGTGAGGAGATCAGGAGCGATCGCGATAAACCCGTCGGCTGCAAGTTGGTCCGCAACGGCTCGAACCCATGAGGACAGGCCAAAAATCTCATGTACAACAATGACTACCGGCGTCTTACTGCTTCTCTCGGGATACACAACCCAGGCACGCAAACTGTCGCCGTTCCCCGTCCGGATCGTCACGAATTCTCCGTGACGAGGCGAGCTGCTCAGGCGAGAGAGTGCTCCCGCCGCATCCGGCGGCAAATCGGGCGATTGTGACGCGGCTGCTACCGAGACTGCCGGAACGGAGCGATCAACGTCGGAACCGGAAGCGGCTGCCTGAACGTTACCTTTGGTGCAGCCCGCGCCCGTAAGCGAAAGCATCGTCGTGAGCGTCGCTACAGTGTGTCGCAAGCTCATATATCATGTTCCTCGGAATTCAGGTTGTGTATCGCCCACCAGCACGTGCGAACTGGTCTGCAAGGAATTGCCCGACTCGGTATTCAGCATAATAGAACGGCCGCCAAGGCACCTGACCTCCTACAAAGCCAGCGTGGCCGCCTTTCTTCACGAAGTCAAGCTGCAATGCGGGATTCTCTTCCGCTATGTGTCTGACTTCCTCGAGGACTTCTGGTGGAAGCATTGGGTCGTCACGTGCATTTAATAGTAGCGTATTGAGCCTAATATTCCGGAGGTACGACAATGAGCTCGAGCACTCGTAGTAGTCATGTGCGTCGAGGAATCCGTGGAGTGGTCCGGTTATGAGGTTGTCGAACTCCTCGAGGGTTCGAATCTCGTCGATTTTGTCGACCGGAGCAATTTCCGGAAATAGGCGTGCTTTTTCCTTTGCCTTCCTCCGGAGCGACCTGAGAAAAAACCGCTGATAAACCCTCGAGAAGCCCCGATTGATGCGTCTGGAGGAACGCGCGAGGTCGAACGGAACAGAGACGGCAGCTGCCGCAGCGAGTTGATGAGTGATGTGGGATCCGCGTTCTCCGAGATACTTCAGTAGTACGTTTCCGCCTAGCGACACCCCCACCAACGCCAGTAAAGCGGCCGGAAATTCCGCCGAGATGCGTCCAAGCACGAAGGACAGGTCTCCGGTTTCGCCTGAGTGATAAAACCGAGGCCTAGCATTGAGCTCTGATCCGCACGACCGGAAAATGAGAAGGTCTGCCCCCCAACCCCTCCTCTTCGCCTCTGCTAAGAGCGCTTGCGCGTAGTGGGAACGAACAGTGCCCTCCAAACCGTGGAGCAGCACCAAGCGCGGGGCTGTAGGTTCAGCCGCAATGCGATGCAGCTCGAGGAAATCACCGTCAGGAGTATCCCAACGCTCAAGAACAGTGGGAACGAACTGACGCCGGAAGAATTTGGACCACAACGTCTGTAGATGGCCGCCAGGAATCCACCATGCGGGCGAATAGATTATCTCATCTCTCACGGCTGGGCCTGGAGTTTGGTGAAATCAATGCGGCACATCCCGCGAAACCCCGGGGAATATCTTGGAAATTCAGATCTTCGGAACAAGAAAAAGCGCCGACACCAGGAAAGCGCTGCGGTTTTTTTCGGAACGGAGGATCAAGACTCATTTCGTTGACCTGATGGAACGACCTGCTTCACTCGGAGAGTTGCGGCGTTTCGCGCAAAAGTTCGGTGTTACAACTCTGGTCGACAAAGATTCCCGGCGGTATGAGGAGCTCGGTCTACGCTACGCGCAACTTTCGGACGATCGCTGGCTCGAGCGACTCTCGAATGAACCGCTTCTGCTGCGAATCCCCCTCGTTCGTAATGCTCACGCACTTACCGTTGGCGCAGACGAGGCAACGTGGAGGGCCTGGCTGGTAGAATGAGCTACTGGCTTATGGCGCTACTGGCTTGTGGCGCTTGGCAAGATCGGGCGATATTGAGCTTTAGCCCCCCGCCCATTCGAGCCCAGAAACAGTGACGTACCGCGTTCTTGTCACCGATGAGATCGATGCTGAAGGTGTGGCACTCCTTTCGGCCGAGCCGGAACTCAGGGTCGACGAAGTACCGACGCTTCCCAAGGAAGAACTCCTTGCCAGGATTGCTGAATACGACGCAATCGTAGGACGCAGCGCCACTCGCATCTCCGCCGACCTCCTCGAAAAGGGACGTCGACTAAAGGTGGTTGGCCGTGCGGGCGTCGGCGTGGACAACATTGCACTCGAGACGGCTACAGCGTTGGGAGTGGCAGTCATCAACGCCCCGGCAGGGAACACCAACGCAGTCGTAGAGCTTTTCTTTGGCGCGGTGATTTCGCTGCTCCGGCATCTCACTCGCGCGGACGAATCAATGCATGCCGGGCGGTGGGATCGATCGGCCTTACTCGGCTCAGAGCTCAAGGGCAGGACGCTCGGGATCGTCGGACTCGGACGGATAGGTGGGGAAATTTCGGTAAGGGCAAGGGCATTCGGAATGCGTGTCATCGCGTACGATCCCTACATTCCTCGATCACGCTTTGATGCGCTCCGTGTTGAAGATGCGGAGTCGCTCGATGCACTGATCGAGCAATCGAACCTGCTCACCGTGCATACGCCACTTACCGACGAAACCCTGGGAATGATTGGGCGCCGCGAGCTCGCGAAGCTTCCGCCAAGATCGGTCGTGGTGAATATGGCCCGCGGTGGGATCGTGGACGAAGAAGCGCTCGCTGATGCGCTCGAGCGCAAGCAATTATTTGGCGCTGTGGTCGATGCGTATGGTAAAGAGCCGTTGGCAGCCGACCATCCGCTGCGGAGACAAGCGGACGTCTTGCTTACGCCGCATATAGGCGCATCGACCACCGAGGCGCAACGGAATGTGGCGGTCGACGTGTGTGTGGCGGTTCGAGATGCACTCCTCAACGGAGAACTCTCCAGGTCAATCAATGTTGCCGACGTGGGCGGCCAGTGGGCTGAAGTGGAACCGGCGCTCACGCTGACTCGCCGAGCGGCAGCGGTGGGACGGGCGATCCTTGCGACCCAGGGCACACGTGCAATACAGCGCATCGATGTTCGCGCGGGAGCCGCATTGGCGGGCGCGCGCACCGCTTTGGTTGCGGCAGCGGCGAGGGGCGTGCTGGAGGGGACTGTCGAGCAAGAACGGCTCAATCTCATTAATGCGCGGGCGGTTGCAGAGGCGCGAGGAATAGAATTGTCCACCACGGAGACTGCAACACAGGACAACTCGTACGGTATCGAGGTAAGACTTGGCGGCGGTATGCAGGAACTCGCCGTAGCCGGCACAGCCCAACCGGGTGTAGCACCGCGCCTAACGCGTATTGGTGCTTTCCATGTGGATGTTCAGCCGCGAGAAACGCTCCTGATTCTCACCAACAACGACGTTCCGGGCGTAATAGGGAGAGTCGGAACTCTTCTCGGCGAATCGGGAGTAAATATCGCTGAGTACCACCAGGCCCGACTCGCTCAAGGAGGCCAGGCACTGGCGGCTGTCTCGGTGGACGGAGACGTGAGTGAGCCGATCAGGAAATCCCTACTCGATCTTCCGGACGTTTTGTCAGCAGCCGTCGTTTGCTTTCAACCTGTGTGAGCACCGCGGCCACCACAGACGTTGGTATTCGTCAGTCGTATGAGGCCGATTCATCGGGCCTTCATATGCTGCCAGACATGGTGGCGAGACCCGAATCGATCGAAGATGTAATCGAGATAATAAGGCGAGCTGCCTCGAGCCGGATCTCAGTCACATGCGCCGGCGCTCAAACCAGCACTACCGGAGCGTCGATCACGGACAAAGGGATGTTGCTTTCGCTCCGTTCATTGAACCAGATCGACGCCGTCGATAGGAAGGCGCGAACAGTTACGGTCGGGCCCGGCGCGACGGTCGCCGACGTGAAGCGCGCAGCTTCGGCTGTCGGGTTGCTCTTTGCGCCCGATCCGACGAGCGAAGAAGAATCCACGATAGGTGGCGCCATCGCTTGCAACGCCTCTGGTGCGCGCACCTTCAAGTACGGGGCGACACGAAGGCACGTCCGGGCACTCAAAGTTGTCATGGCAGACGGCGCGCTAATGGAATTTCGCAGGTCGGATCTTGAGAAGAACACGGTCGGCTATGCATTTGCGCACGACCCGATCGACTGGTTCATAGGGAGTGAAGGAACGCTGGGGGTAATTGTCGAGGCGGAATTGAGACTACTACCTTTGCCGGAGCATGTGATAGGACTCGCGGTCCTGTTCGAAGCGGAGACCGAGGCATTGAAATTTGTCGTCGCCAGTCGCGAGGCCGAGTCCGTTGCTCCGAGATGCATTGAGTACTTCGATGATCAGGCACTGGCCATCGCACGGAGGAGTGACTCCGACGTGGGTATACCGGAAGGCGCACACGCCATGGTATATGTGGAGGAAGAAGTGTTCGATCTCGACGCGAGTCTCGCCAGCTGGCTCGAGTTGATTGAATCAATTGCCACCATGTTTGAGCCGCTCGTGTTCGATGGTGAAACGCGGCTACGCGACGCCCGCAGAATTCGTCATAGCATTCCAGCCACTATGAACGAGCGAGGAGGCGAGCATCAACGCTTCGGGGGTCGAAAGGTCGGCACTGACTGGGCTGTGCCCTATCACAAGCTGGCCGACGCGATCAAAGTAGCACGGTCATTTGCCGCCGATCGGAGCCTCGAGGCACCGGTCATTTATGGACACGCTGGAAACGGCCACCCGCATCAAAACTTTATCGCTCGGGACCATCGAGAACTAACTACCATAGAAGAGGTCGTCGAGCAAACATTGAAGTACATCCTCGGACTGGGAGGGACCGTCGCAGCGGAGCACGGGATCGGCAAGCTAAAGCGCAGATGGCTCCCGCTTCAGATGAACTCTTTGCAGATATCGATGATGACGGCGGTCAAACGAGAGCTCGATCCCCTGGGCATTCTCGCTCCCGGAAATATTCTGTGAGTCGCTTCAAGTCGATCGTGCTCGATGTCGACTCTACGCTCAGCGATGTCGAAGGCATCGATTGGCTTGCAGCGCTTCGCGGACCGGAGATACAGGCGTGGAGCGCAGGGCTAACCGCTAATGCTATGGCAGGGCGACTTCCCATAGAAGCCGTCTACGGTGAGAGGATGGGAATCGTGAGGCCAACCTCCAAAGAATTGGAGGAACTGGGACAGGTTTATCTCGAAAGAGTCGCAGCTCGCGCCGAAGAAATCCTGGCTGAATTCCGCCGAAGCGATATTGAGCTGGTAATGGTTAGCGGAGGACTCCGAGAAGCCATTCTACCTCTCGCGAACAAGCTCGGTATCCCCGACCGCCGCGTTTACGCTGTGTCTGTTTTCTTCGACGCAAATGGGGGATATGCGGGATTCGACGAGGACTCTCCCTTCACACAACAGGGTGGCAAACGCTCGGCTGTGGTCGCCATGGGACTCGCGGGGCCGGTACTGGCCGTGGGTGACGGAATGACCGACTGCGAAATGAAGCCTGTCGTCGATAGCTTTGCCGCGTTCACTGGCTTCCAACGGCGTGACGCGGTTGTGGAACGCGCGGATTATATAATCGAGAACTTCGATCAACTCCGAGACCTTGTACTCGAATGAATACCAGCAAAAGCTTCGGCACCTTTTTTCTTCCCGGTCCCACGGAGGTTCGTGAGGAAGTTCTGGCGGCAATGACGCGACCGATGATCGCCCACAGAGGATCGGCGTTCGAGCAATTATTCGAGCGTCTTCAGGAAGGACTGCGACCTGCATTCAAAACGGACCGCCCGGTCTACATCAGCTCGTCATCCGCCACCGGAATGATGGAAGCCGCGGTTAGATGTGCGCCGCCAGGTCGAATTCTCAGTCTCGTGAACGGCGCGTTTTCGGAGCGATTCGCGCACATCGCTTCAGCGTGTGGGCGCGAGGTCGATCGCTACGAGGTAGGCTGGGGACAGGTGCACACGATACCGCAGCTGGACGAGCGGCTATCCATGAGAAAGTACTCGGTCGTAACCGTCGTGCACTCAGAAACGTCGACTGGCGCCCTGAACGATGTTCGCGCGATTTCGGATTGCGCTCACCGTCACGGCTCAGTTTGTCTCGTAGACAGTGTGAGCGGAGCCGGCGGAGCAGAGCTTCGCTTCGACGAATGGAATCTGGATTATGTACTGAGCGGGTCACAGAAGGCGTTCGCGATACCGCCAGGGTTGTCCTTCGCGGTTGCCTCGCCTGCGTTCATCGACCGCGCGAACGGAACGACGGATCGGGGAATCTATTTCGATCTGGTGGAGCTCGACGCGTACGCCCGCCGCCACCAGACTCCAAGCACTCCCGCCCTGTCCTTGTTCTACGCGCTCGAAGTGCAGCTCAAATCAATTGCCTCTGAAGGAATCGACGCTCGATGGGCGCGGCACAAATCAATGGCCGCCCGCACTCAGGAATGGTTGACACGGGTCTCTGATCAAACTGGAAAGCGCCTCGTGAATATTGCCCCGCTGGGATCCCAATCGCCGACGGTGTCCACGATTCGGCTTCCAGCGGATCTTCCGTCTGATGCGTTTACGTCGGCCGTTGCAAAAAAGGGCATTGTCATCGGAAACGGTTACGGAAAGCTCAAAACCTCGACCTTTCGTATTGGTCATATGGGCGACCACACCATCGAGACTCTCGATCGCTGTCTCTCTGCTTGTGCGAGCGTGCTGAACGCTTGACCCAGATCTCCGTTTCAAACGTCGCCGTCGAATTCGGAGCGACGAAGATACTCTCCGGAATAACCTTCACTATTGGTAAGGGCGACCGTTGGGCGATTCTGGGCAGAAACGGCAGCGGAAAAACCACTCTGTTTCGCATAATCACTGGTGATCAACGGCCAACCGATGGTGTCGTCACACTCCAACCAGGTCTTCGGTGGGCACTTCTCGAACAACATCGTGATTTCGGTGGCGCGCAAACCGTGTGGGAGGCAGGAGCGGGGGAATTTGCGGACCTTCTCGCGCTGGAACGATCTCTTGCTGAACAAGCCGTCGTGCTTGCCGAGGTCGGCGAAAAGGCGTCAGCTTCGCTCCTAGCTCGCTACGATCGCGACCTTGAGCGATTCGAGCGTGAGGGTGGCTACACCTTTGCGCCGCGTGTCGACGCTGTCCTGCAGGGACTTGGCTTTGATGCCGAGAAGGCGCGGTCACAATCACTTGCGCAACTGAGCGGTGGTGAGCGAGGACGGCTGGGTCTGGCTAGGCAGCTTGTTAGCGCGGCAGACGTGCTCCTCCTCGACGAGCCAACCAATCATCTGGACCTGGAGACCACCCGCTGGTTGGAGGATTTCCTGCGCAACACCGACAAGACCATTTTGCTCATCAGTCACGACCGCACGTTCCTCGCAAACGTGGTCGATCATGTTCTCCACCTCGAAGCCGGCACGGGTGTGACCTATACCGGAAGCTACGAATCCTTCGTTCGCCAGAGAGAAGAAAGACGGCTCAGTCAACAACGTGCCGTCGAGAAGCAGCGCAAGGTCATCGCTGAAGAAGAAGATTATATTCGACGTAACATTGCCGGCCAGAATTCAAAGCAGGCGAAGGGGCGTCGCAAGCGTCTCGACCGGCTACCCAGGTTGAGTGGTCCAAGCGCCGAAGATGGTAGCGCAATGGGACTCAGGCTTGATGTCTCGGAAAGGGGCGGCGACCAAGTCGCAGTCGCCCGAGGTGTGACGCTAGGGGTCGATAGTCGGATTCTAATTCGTGACTTTACGGCTACGATTCAACGCGGTGAAGTCGTCGGTTTCGTAGGCCCGAACGGTAGCGGGAAATCAAGTTTTCTTCGGGCGCTAATGGGCGAGCGCGAGATTACATCGGGCGAGCTGCGATTGGGTGCCTCGGTCACGGCGAGCTACTACCGACAGGACATGGCACAGGTGCCCGTCGATCGAAGCCTGTACGACGTCATCAGCGAGCTTCGACCCAAATGGGAGCGTCGACAGGTCCAGGGCCATCTCGCCCGCTTCGGGTTTTCCGGAGACGAGGCCCAACGTCGCGCTGAAACACTCTCGGGCGGCGAAAGGGCACGTGTTGCGCTTGCCATGATGGTTCTCAGCCGATCGAATTTTCTGGCGCTGGACGAGCCGACCAATCACCTCGACATCGAGTCCATCGAATCGCTTGAGGACGCTCTCGCTGAATACGAAGGGACGATTCTTCTCGTGAGCCATGATCGCGCGCTCCTGGAATCTTTGACATCGCGCGTCTGGGTTCTTCACGAACAACACGTAACCGACTACCCTGGTTCCTTTGGCGAGTGGGAAGAGCAGAGCAGGGAGCGCGAGCACGCCGCTGCCGTCGCAGCCGCCGAACAGGAATCGTTGCGACGCGTGAGAGAGCGTAAATCAACTCGACGGCAGGAAGTTGCGGGAGACCAGGTGAGAACCATGCGCCGGGCACTGCGCCAACAAGTCGAGAAGTACGAGGCGGAGGTCGGTGCGCTGGAGCGAAGAGTGGCAGAGTTGACAGCTCTTCTCGAGGACCCCGAGCTCTATACCACAAAAGAAGGCGCAGGAAAATCTGTGGTGGTTGGCAGAGAGCTCGAGGGCGCGCGGCGCGACCTCGAAGCAGCAATTCAGAGATGGTCTGATGCTACTGAGAGAGCAGAGCAACTATCAGAAACCTGAGTAAGCTCAGAATTCCCCGATGAATCCGATTTCGGGCTGCAGCCGCTGTCCAAACCGTTTCTCGACCTTCTCCTGAGCAATCGCAATAAGCTCCCGAACATCTTTCGCCGTCGCGTTACCGAGATTCACCATGATGTTTGCGTGGATGTGCGAGATTTGGGCGTCGCCATGGCGGAATCCTTTCAATCCAACCTCGTCGATCAAGCGACCAGCGCCAACACCCTCGATCTTCTTGAAAATCGATCCGGCGCTGGGGTGATATTCGAGCCATGGATGCTTACCGCCGCGCCAACTCAGGTTTTCCTGCATGATGCGATGCATCACTGCCTTGTCGCCGGCGTCCAGCTGAAAAGTCACAGCGAGTGCGATATCACGCTGTTTGTGCAGGGTACTCGTGTCGTAACCGAACTGCATGTAGTCCCGGTCGACAGTCAATCGTTTTCCGTCGTGGGTCAACAACTCAGCGGTCTGGAAAATCTCGGCGATGAACATCGTCCGCTCTCGCTGAGGCGCCGGAGAAAGAAAATGAAGGTTTTGCCATACGGCTCCCCCGACTGTGCTCGGAATTCCTACATAGTGCTCGAGCCCGGACCATCCCTTTTCCACAGCCTGCGGTATCAGCTTTGCCATGACTGCCCCGCTCTCGACCCATAACCGCCCGTCATCGAAAAATTTCAGGTGTCTCGAGGTGTTGCGTACGACAAGGCCCCGAAATCCTTTGTCACCGACAAGGATGTTCGCGCCGAGTCCGAGGACGAAGTATTCGGTGCCCGACTCCCGTGCAGCGGAAACGGCCCCTGCCAGATCGTCAGCCGATGTGGCATCGTAAAAGAGATCGGCTGGACCACCGATCTTGAATGTGGTGTACTGAGCAAGGGGCTCATCACGTTTGAGCCTCCCTCTGTCCAGTCGATCAATCAATTGCCCATGCGATTTTGCCCGGGCTTTTCCAGAATCTGACATGTCCGAAAGAAAAGGTGTCTGGTGTCGCTGCGCTACTCTGTCGCTGGTGCTCTTCGCCTGCCTTGCGACGCGCACCGAGGCACAACGAACTGAGCTCACCAAGATCATTCAACGCAAGGTTCTTGCGAACGGTCTCGAGGTGATCGTGGTCGAAAACCACGGCGTCCCCTTAGCGACGATCGAGATAGATGTAAAGAACGGCTCCTTTACTCAATCGCCGCAGTACGAGGGGCTGGCTCATATGTACGAGCACATGTTCTTCCGCGCTGACTCCACGTTTCCCGAGCCGAATCAGTTCTGGGATCGCGCGTCTGACCTGGGCGCGGTGTTCAACGGAACGACTGAGGAGGAGCGCGTCAACTATTACATGACGGTGCCCGCTGAAAAGCTCAGCGACGGAATGCACCTTCTCGCGGCCGCGCTGCGTGCTCCGCTTTTTCGGCAGGATGAGCTCGAGCGGGAACGACAGGTGGTCATCGGTGAATACGACCGAAATGAATCGAGTCCTTTCTTCGCGCTGTCGCGCGAGATGGACGAAAAGCTCTATCCAGGCAACTTCAGCAGGAAAGACGTCATTGGTGACCGGAACATCGTGCTGACTACGACGCCGGACAAAATGCGAACCATCGAGAAGAAATATTACGTACCAAATAATTCTGCGGTCATCGTGGCTGGTGACGTCGACCCTCAAACGGTTTTTGCGCTCGCCGAACGTGAGCTAGGCAGCTGGAGCAGGAGCGCGGATCCATTTGTGTCAGATCCAATTCCGCCCATCCCGCCGCTGCAGAAGAGCGACGGTGTAGTGGTGGAGGCGCCAGTGGGAGCGGTAACCATTCAGATACAGTGGCAGGGCCCAAGCGTCGGGCAGGATCCGAAGTCAACATATGCTGCGGATGTGTTCTCCGACGTCCTCAACGATCCTCAGTCTCAATTCCAGCAGAAGCTAGTCGACAGCGGACTCTGGCAGTCGATAGGGGTCAACTACTATACGTTGAATCACACTGGCCCGATCACGATTAGCGGTCAGACGTCGCCCAGCCAATTGCGAGGAGCGCTGAGCGCGTTGTACGGCGAGATCGGCAAGTTCGACACGCCCGGCTATTTCACAGCCGACGAACTCGAGGCGGTGAAAGCCCATCGCGCTGTCACTTCTGCATTTGACCGCGAACGTGCTTCCGGGTTTGCGCACACTCTTGGTTTCTGGTGGAGCGTCGCCAGTCTCGAATACTACATGGGATACGTCGACAATATGGCGCAGCAATCACTGGAAGACCTGCGCGCGTACGCCCGGAAGTACATCGTCGGCAAACCGCATATTGCAGGAGTCCTGATCGCACCAGATGCCAGGCAATCACTCAACCTCAGTCCTGGAGAGCTGGTTATGGCGGGATCCCGATAATGCTCCTTTCAATCGCCGTCGCACTCACCACACTTACCAGCAGCTTCGACGTTTCCGGAGTGCATGTCATTCTTCGTCAGAACGACGCCAATAACGTCGTGGCCGCCAACCTCTATTTCCTCGGTGGCGCACGACAGGTCACGGAAGCAAATGCTGGAATTGAACCAATCCTTCTCGACGTCTCTGAGCGCGGCACGCAGCGCTACCCGAAGAATGCGCTCCGTCGCGCGATGGCCAAACTTGGCAGCGAGATCCTCGTAGCGCCGAGTGCTGACTGGACCATGTTCGGCATCCGCTCTAGTACCGAAGTGTTTGACTCCACCTGGGCAATTTTCGCCGATAGGGTAATGCATCCGACGCTGGCCAAGTCGGAAATCAATGTGGTCAAAGCTCAGTACCTTTCCGCGATTAATCAAAGACGAGATGATCCCGACGCGCTCGCCGATTACCTCGCCGATAGCATCACCTATGTAGGGCATCCCTATGAAGTGTCAGTGGTCGGCAATGAGCATTCGATCCCGGCGCTCGACTCCGCTGCACTACGCAACTATCAGCAAACACAATTTGTGAAGTCACGGCTGCTCCTGGTCGTTGTGGGCAACGTCGATCGCGCTCATATCGAACGGCTGGTGAACGAGTCCATTGGCCACCTTCCAGCAGGGACATATACGTGGACTGCCCCGCCGCGGGTACCTGAATTACCAACTGCCCTCGTCGTGGAACGGCGCCAGCTACCCACCAATTACATACTCGGCTACTACAGCGGGCCGCTCGCGAAGGGCGAAGACTATCAGGCTCTCCGTGTAGCGACATCGGTGCTGACAGGCCGTATGTTCGCGGAAATCCGTACGCGCGAGAATCTTACTTATGATGTGCACGCGCCGTTCGTGGACCGCGCCGCGACCGTCGGCGGCTTGTACGTGACGACGGTAGCCCCCGATACTACGCTCAAGCTGATGCGAGCGGCGATAGTGGATCTTCAGCAAGGCATGCTCGATCCCGTCGGGCTCAAACAGCTCGAGGAGCAATTCATCACTGAATATTTCCTCGACAACGAGACGAATGCGGCCCAAGCCGACTTTGTCGCGCGCGCGCAACTTTACGAGGGAGACTATCGCGAGGCGGATCGGTTCGTCGACGAGCTGAAAAGCATTACCCCTGAAGCTGTTCAGCGCGTAGCCAGAAAGTACATGAAGGGAATTCGATTTGCCTATGTGGGAGATCCGTCAAAGCTGAACCCATTGACGATCAGTCTTTTTTGATCCATTACGCTTCGGTCCAGCGGAAAGACCATCACTCGGCAAACTCCTCCGCGACTGCGCGGGGATCCATAGCGCCGGTGTAAAGAGCTATGCCGGCTATGGCAGCCGCGACTCCGCGGTCAGCCACTGCGCGCAGATCGCTCAAGCTTCCGAGCCCGCCAGCGGCGAACACCGGAAATCCTGCGACCTCGGCAACATCTTCCATCAAGGGCAAATCGGTGCCGAGCAACGCCTGTTCGCGGTGCACGGCGGTGACCAAAACGCCTGCAAGCTCCAAGTCGTTGAACTCCTCGACCAGGTCGAGCACCAGCTTTGAGTGCGCGCGGGTCCAGCCGTGAGAAAGGACTCTTCGGTCACGCACATCGGCTGCAACGATGATGCGCCCCGGAAAGATCTCGCTCATTTCTGCAATCCAATCTGGTTGCTCAAGTGCTTTGGTTCCGATGATTACGCGCTCTGCTCCCTGAGAGAGCAGTTTTTCGATCGAGTCCTGTGTTCGCACACCTCCACCAACCTGAACTTCCGCATCGGTTGAGTTCAGTATCGCTTCGATCGATTCAGAGTTGCTACCCCGTCCGGCGACTGCGTCAAGATCGACGACATGCAGGTGGCGGAACCCGTATTGCCGCCAGGCAAGCGCGACTCCAGTTGGATCCGGTATGTGAATGATCTCCTCGTCGTAGGAGCTCGATGCTACCTGAACACAGGCTCCTCCTCTGAGGTCAAGCGCGGGAATTGCAATCACGGGCGCGCTGCAATACGGGTCGAGCGCGCAGGCATCCCGATCACTGATTGCATGACCTCGAGCTTGTGAATAAATTCACAATCTTAGGCGTTAAGAATTACCGGATCATTCATGTACTATTGTACGGCTCTGGGAGGCCAGAAAAAAATGCGGCTCTACGGATTCGCGGTTGCTGTCGGTGTGGTTATGCTTGGTGCCTGTGCTGGCGGGGAAAAGAATCCCGCTGATACTACTCATGTAGCAATTGATACATCGGCCTCTTCCGCGTCGACGACGCCCGCCGCCACGCCGTCTGCGGGTGGAGCGGCATCCGGTACGGTGGCGATGGCTCCGATTACTGGTACCACCCACGACGTGAAGATGATTGGCGATGCGAAGGGTTACCGCTTCGATCCAGCAAATATCACAGTCAAGCAGGGCGATGGCATCAAGTTCACGGTTGTAAGCGGTGGTCCACACAATGTGGCTTTTGACCCCGCGACGATCCCCGCAGATGTGAAGCCCCAGCTGGACGCGAACATGGGAACAGATAAGATGGGAGAACTATCCAGCAACATGAAGATGAATCCCGGCGATGCGGTCACTATATCCTTCGCAAACATAAAACCCGGCCAGTATCCGTTCCATTGCGTTCCGCACCTCGCGCTTGGAATGAAAGGCAACATTACTGTCCAGTAGCGCATTTCCAATTGGAAGACGGCGGGGCCTAGCCCCCGCCGTCTTTTTGTTTGTTTGAGACTCTTCCGCGGCGCTTAGATTGCATTATCCGTCCGAAGAACGGGATTTTCTGCTACGTCGAGGCCTTCCAGTCAGAACGGACTCTCGCGTGCGAGTCGTACTCTGTGGATCTTTGAGTGATGAACGTTCATAGCATTGCACGGATGACCGGCGGATCCGCGTATCTCTGGATGGCAGCACGGGCCAGAAATGCGCTGAGACGTGTTGTCGTTTTCGGAATAGTTGGCGGGACGGTTTTTATCGCCGCGCTCATAGCCTTCGTTCTGGTTCCGAGAAATGCGTCTCGGAAAGCTCTGGCCGTCGCGGCTCAGATTGAAACAAAAACGGATTCCTCGCCTGCCATTGCGGCGAGCGACCGATACTTCGCGGAAATGAGGTCGGCAGATTCTGTGCTGGACGCGACGCGTCGCGCGCTCGCACCCGTGCCGGCGACCCTCATTGATACATTCCCTCCGGCTGTTCGCGCGCAGCGCGACTCGCTCAGCGGTGAACTTGCGACTCTGAACCGCTTGATCGATCGCGCGGAGAACGCTCCGCTCCCCACCTCGTATCGAGCTCTCGCCGCGTCTCCCACTGTTGCGGCGGATCCCAAGGTGAGAGTACTTCTGGACTCGCTGGCCGACATCGAGCGCGATCGGAATGCTTTCGGAGCAGTGGGCACCGTCGACCCGGTCTACCTCGCGCTCACTTCAAGAGCCAACGCCATCGGCCGGTCGATACAGGCAATTGCAGATGCCAAAAGGGGAGAGATCAGAGGCAAGCTCGCGTTGATTCGCCCAACGGCGGCTCCTGTAGTCAAGCCGATTATAACGGTGGATACCCTAAAGCTGCTCGCTCAGCGTGGAATCGCTCAGCAGAACTACACCGCTGCCTCCCGGCAAATCGATCAGATAAGGCAAAAGAGCCTCCAAATCGACGTTCAAACCGCTCGTGCGCGAGAACTCGCAAATGTGGGAGCGCCTCCGTGGGCGATGTTGGCAGCCGCGGTTGTCCTCGCTCTTGCGGTCGGCTTCGCAGCATCATTCGGAACGGAGCTCAAACGGCCGCACATCGCTGACCCTCGAGAAGCAGAGCAGATCAGCGGGGCAAGAGTTCTCACGGTCATAAGGCCACCGGAAGTCGTCGTTGAACGGAGTAGACGCCAGGCAGATGTCGAAGCACCCCCTTTGATCGATGTCGTTTCGGAAAGTTACAGAACGCTGTATCTCCATATCGCAGCGGTCGAAGCGAGTGTGCCTATTGTTACCATCACCGGGGATGATCCGGGGATCGTCGCCACCATCGCGGCGAACCTCGCGGCATCCGCGGCGTATGAGGCGAGGAGTACTCTCCTCGTCGACGTCGATCCGACAACCTGCAGCGTAGCTAGCGTTCTCCGGATCCGACCTGATCCCGGTCTCTCGGGCATTATTACGGGAAATGCCACCTGGCCTGAAGCAATCGTTCCGACTACGATTGGCCGTGATCGTCCTTTGGATGTCTTGCCGAGTGGTACAAGACGCGCCGGCGCTCCGGAGCCGAATGTGGTGGAGGAAGTAAAGAAGGAGCTGGCCCGAATGCAGCGTCGATATGATTTCATCATCATCGCTGCGCCAACGAGTTACGTACAGCGAAGTGCAAGCAGCATCATCCCTGCCCCCGACGTAATTCTTTGCGCTCGAATCGCTCACACAACGGTTGGAGGTCTAAAATCCGCTGTGGATTCTTTGCGCGGTGCGGACATGCGTATTCACGGTCTGGTGCTTTGGGACGCGGAAATGCCGCAGCTCGAAACCAGAGAGGAGATGCTCGGCTCCGCTCGTCAGTCAAATGCATTTCAGCCCGAGCTTGCAACTGCGCAGTAGCGATTGATGGCGGAATCCATCCCCGATTTGCGGGGTGTCGTCAAGGAGCGGGCGTACACGGAACTCGCGGCCCATACAGAAGCAATTCTCGACGGCGTGGCGGACGAGATTACCATGATGTCTACTCTCGCTGCTCTGATCCACCATGCCTTCGGGTATCTCTGGACCGGGTTTTACCGAGTCGCTGAACCTGGCGCGTTGTTGAGGGTCGGGCCTTACCAGGGCTCCCTCGGCTGTCTCGAGATCCTCTTCGGCCGTGGAGTGTGCGGAATCGCCGCGTCCGAACTGAGAACGATCGTCGTTCCCGACGTCTCGAAGTTTCCGGGCCACATCACCTGTGATGCAAGGTCGCGCTCGGAGATCGTTGTTCCCGTTCTGGGCCCAAAGGGTGATCTGCTGGCCGTTCTCGACGTAGATTCTGATCGGCTCGACGCGTTTGATGAGGAAGACCAACGCGGCCTCGAGCGTCTCGTATCGCGCTTTGCAAAAACAAGGGGATGACAGTCACAGGATACTCGGACGTAATAAATCACGCTCTTGCATTCGCGGCGAAGCATCACGATCGGCAGGTTCGAAAGGGAACAAAGCTGCCATATCTCACGCATCCCGCGAACGTGGCGATTATCCTGACCCGCTACGGCTGTGAAAATGAGACAGTAGTAGCAGGGATTCTGCACGACGTCATTGAAGATTGCGTCCGAGATGGCTACACTCGCGAAATGCTCGAACAGCGCATCGGGGATAAGTTCGGTTTGAAGGTTCTGGACACTGTTCTAGCTGTGACTTATCGCCGACACGACGACGAAGGTGTCGAACTATCCGCTGACGAACGGAAGACCGATTATCTCGCTCGACTAGCCACTGCCAACGTGGAAGCCCGCTGGGTCTGCGCCGCCGACAAAATCCACAATGCATCGGCTATCGTGGCGGACCTGAGACGGACTGTTGACCGGGAGACAGTCTGGAATCGCTTCAGTGGCGGACGTGCTGCAACTGCCCGTTGGTATCGCCAGGTTTATGAAAGGCTCGGCGAGGTAGGCTTTTCAGCTCCGATCATGAAGGAGCTCGACCAAGCGTCGGAGCAGCTCACAGCCCTGGCTGGTAGTTAGTTAGGCAGTCAATCCTGTCGTCATCTTGCCGTATGTCCGCTCGACGTAGTCGTCGAGGAGTCGCAAAAACTCCGGGACGATAGTTTCTCCCTTCAACGTTACGGCCAATTTCCCATCGATGTAAACGGGTGCTTTGGGATCTTCGAACGTACCGGGCAGAGATATCCCGATGTTAGCGTGCTTCGATTCGCCGGGCCCGTTAACGACACAGCCCATCACTGCGACTTTCATATCCACAACGCCCGGATAGAGATTCTTCCAGGCCGGCATCTGGTCCCGCAGGTAGGACTGGATATCCTCCGCCATGTGTTGAAAGAAAGTCGATGTAGTACGGCCACACCCTGGGCACGCAGTGACCTGCGGGTTGAAATTCTGCAGCTCGAGAGATTGTAAAATCTGTTGAGCGATGCGGACCTCCTCGGTTCGATCGCCGCCAGGGCGTGGGGTGAGCGAAACGCGGATCGTGTCACCAATCCCTTCGGTCAGCAGTATCGAGAGTGCGGCGGTACTCGCGACTATTCCCTTGGAGCCCAATCCGGCTTCGGTGAGGCCAAGGTGAAGAGGGTAGTCACAGCGAGATGCCAGCTGACGGTAGACGTCGACGAGGTCCTGAACGCCCGAGACCTTTGCGGAGAGGACAATACGATCGTGTCCGAGTCCGCATTCTTCGGCAATTATCGCCGATCTCAGCGCGCTCTGGATCATCGCCTCGATGTATACCTCCTTTGCCGTGTGTCGGGTCTCGGACCGTGCATTCTCGTCCATCAGCGAGGTTAGGAGGTCCTGATCCAACGATCCCCAGTTGACCCCAATTCTGACAGGCTTGTCGTTGTCGATGGCGACGCGGATGATGGTGCGGAAGTTCTCGTCACGCCTCTTGCCACCGACATTGCCGGGATTGATGCGATATTTGGCGAGTGTTCGTGCGGCTGTCGGAAAACGGGTTAGAAGCAGATGGCCATTGTAGTGAAAATCGCCGATCAATGGAGCGGCTACACCCATATCAGCGAGCCTGCTCGCGATATCGGGGACCGCGTTCGCTGCTGCATCGTTGTTGACGGTTACCCGCACCAACTTGCTGCCGGCGCGCGACAGCTCAGCGACCTGCAAGGCTGTTGCAGCAGCGTCACCCGTATCCGTATTCGTCATCGATTGCACGACGATCGGATGCGCCGATCCGATCGGCACACCGCCCACCAATACCGATGCTGTGTTCCTTCGTATTGCCGTAGTCACGTGTGCTTGCGAGTGATGAATTTGAAAGCTAATTCCATGGTTCAAGTGGTGCATATGAATGCATCGATCCCACTTCTAGCGCTTCGGAGCTTAGATGGTTGAACAAGGCGACGCCCCGGATTTGGTCCCCGCACCAGAACCCCAGCCCGCGCCCCCGCCTCCCCCGCCAGCGAAAAAGAAGCATCATCGGGTTCTCGCCGTGGTCCTGGCACTCGTGCTAGTTCCCGCGGTAGCAGTGGCGCTTTGGATCTGGGTGGCGCTGGGCTACACCTACGCTTCGGGTGAGCGGGCAGGGTACGTCCAGAAAATCTCGAAGAAAGGATGGCTGTGTAAGACCTGGGAAGGCGAGCTCGCGATGGCAAACTTGCCCGGCACAATGCCGCAAATATTCACCTTCACCGTGCGCAACGACTCGATCGCACACTTGATCGAGCAAAACATCGGGAAACAGGTGTCGCTAACCTACCAGCAGCATAGGGGTGTGCCCACAACATGCTTTGGGGAGACGGAATATTTCATCACCGATGCTCACAAAGTGGGACCCTGAATCTCTCTATTGTCTGCTCAGCAGGACCTTGCTATTTTCTCTGCCAAGTGGAGCCAGGGTGTGGGTGAAAGCCCGTGCTCAAGCTCAAAATCCAGTGCAGGGTTAGTGAGACCTGCATATCAGATTGTCGAGGGTCGGGCGTGATCCGCTCCCCAAGACACAATTTTCCAGGAGCAGGGAATGCGTACGACCGGCAAAGTGAAGTGGTTCAACGATGCGAAGGGCTTTGGCTTTATCACTCCTGACAACGGGCAGAAGGATTGCTTCGTTCACTACAGCGCGATTTCCGGCTCGGGATTCAAGTCCCTTGCTGAAGGCGACGCAGTAGAATTCGACATCGTCGAAGGTCAGAAAGGTCCGGCTGCCGAGAACGTGACGAAGGCTTCCTAAGCCACGTCGGCTTCACTGGCACAATCTGGCGGGGCGTCTCAATCGAGACGCCCCGTTTTGTTTTCAATAGGACGTCCGCGTTTGGGAACCGGCGCAATTTCAACGGCATTTTCGAGCCTTACGAGTAACTCATTGCGAAATGCCGCCAGGTCAATTGAGAGAGAAAGTCGTTCAAACTGGTAGCTGCCGTTGTTGTTCGCGAGGTGCTGAGCGGTATCGATCGCTCGAAGTGCCGGGAGGCCAACCTCGCGCATCAGGAGCAGGGCGATCCCGAGGACAACGAGGCCGTCTACGCTGAGACGGCGTGTGATACCTTGTCGCTTTTGCTCAACTCCGGGAACGGTGTAATGGGAAAGGACGTTGTCCAGCCACTTATTCGGAGCACCAAGGGCAAGTGCCGCTGTGGCAAGAGTATACGCTCTAGGCATCAATTATCCTAATATTCTAGGTTATATACTGGGCGTCCGCAATCAATAATAATCCCTTTCCTGCCGTGAGTTCGCCGACTCGTTATATTGGCCCCTATTCAACATGCTCCGTCCTAACGGCTTGGCGAGCTTGCAAATGAAGTGCTTTCTGCTTGCAATCACCTTGGCGGGCGTCGCCTCGGGCGCCCCCGCGTCCGCAATCCTAGCGCAGAAAACCTACGCGCTTGGAATCGGCGGCGGTGTGGCAATACCCGTCGGGAAACTAAGAGACGCTCAGAATACTGGCGTCAGCGGAATCGTCGCGCTGGCGTTGGGGGTGCCCGAACTTCCAATTGGAGTTCGATTCGACGGCATCTATAACCGGTTCTCGCGAACCGATCTCACATCCTTGCAATCAGGAAGTGCCAGCAGTTACGGTTTCAGAATCGCAGGCATACTGGGTAATCTGATTTACACATTCGCTGGAACGAGCACAAAAGCCTACCTCATTGCGGGCGGCGGACTTTACAACACGCAGCTCGACATCGCTGGGTCCAAATCGGAAAATAATCCCGGGTTAAATGCCGGCGCAGGACTGACTTTCGGGGTCGGTCCAACTGCGGGCTTTCTCGAGGCAAGGTATCACTTCATCCGTCGAGCACCGGCACACGGGGGAGTGATCCACTTCGTTCCGATAACCCTGGGCCTGATGTTCTAGCCCCATAGGCAAACTCTTCGCCGAACGACTCAATCTAGACTGCGCGGAGTACCAGCTCGTTTCCTCGCGCTGCTTCGGTTACCGGCCGTATCGCTTCACGCGCACTTTGCAGTTGCGCACGCACGGAGCCCGGCCCGGTGCCTCCTGGAACCTCCCGCCTTGACACGGACTTTGTGGGCTCGAGCCAGCTCAGGGCATCCTCCCCAAACAATGGATGCGCTGATTTGAAGGACGATATCGGCAACGCGTCGAGGTCGCAGCCATCGCGCTCACTTTCGCGAATCAACGCACCGATTGCAGCATGTGCTTCGCGAAAGGAGACTCCCTTCGTCACAAGGTAGTCTGCAAGATCGGTCGCCATCATACTGCTCGAGACCGCGGCGCGCATTCGTTTCTGGTTGAAACGAACTTCGCGCAACGCACCTGCAACGGCTGGAAGCACTAGAAGAATCGTATCGACGGCATCGAATAGCACTCGCTTGTCATCCTGGAGATCCTTGTTGTATCCGCTCGGCAGACCTTTGAGGGTTGAAAGGAGCGTGGTTAGATCGCCAATCGCGCGTGCACCAGAGCCCCGGGCAAGCTCGAGCGCGTCCGGATTACGCTTCTGCGGCATCATGCTGGAGCCAGTCGTGAACGCATCACCAAACTGCACAAATCCGAACTCGCTCGAGCCGTAGATGATGAGATCTTCGGCGAGGCGCGACAGATGCGTCGCTGTCATGGTTACGGCGAATAACACCTCCGCGGCGAAATCCCGGTCACCAACGGCATCAATGCTGTTCTGCGATACCGAGCCAAATCCCAAACTTCCCTGAAGCAGAACACGTGAAATGGGAAAGGCGCACCCGGCGATTGCTCCGGAACCAAGGGGCAAAATTGCAGCAGCCCGGGATGCTGATGCGACCTTAATCCGGTCGCGCTCAAGTGGCCAGAAGTGCGACAGCATCCAGTGCGCCGCCGAAACGGGTTGGGCGCGTTGAAGATGCGTGTAGGACGGCA
The DNA here is from genome assembly GCA_050733435.1 of Gemmatimonadaceae bacterium. GTDB lineage: Bacteria > Gemmatimonadota > Gemmatimonadetes > Gemmatimonadales > Gemmatimonadaceae > UBA4720. Next base: position 37,727 of record JBOHTB010000141.1, read on the forward strand.
TGAGGAAGTCTTCGAGCTTCTCCGCATGGTCCAGCATCACCTGCTGTAGCAGGCGAATTCCTGCGTCGAGTTTTCCGCATGCGTCCATGGACCAGAGTCGAGTTGCGGTCGCAACCTGATCGTTGCGACTCCGACCCGTATGCAGCTTGGACGCAACCTCTCCGATTTCCTCATGAAGCATCCGGTCGATCAATGTGTGCACGTCCTCGTCTGACGGGCCCACCGTCGCTCCCCTCGAAAGCTTCTCGGCCACACCAGTGAGGCCGCGCTCAATTCTCTTGCTTTCATCCAGAGTCAGTACACCTGCTCCCCAAAGGGCTACTGACCATGCGCGCGAGAGGTCGATGTCAAACGGCCATAATCGGTAGTCCACGCCGATGGAGCGATTGAGAGCGTCGAGTGCCGCCGCTGTTGGCACGGCGAAGCGCCCGCCCCAAAGCTTATGCGAAAGGTGGTCTGACATCAGACGCGCCTTCAGGCGATGGCCAGGGTCGCAGACTGACGAGCCTCGCGGCTGCTTTCCAGCTCTCCCTGTCTGGCTGCGAGTTCCTGGTCGCGAATTGCTCGTACGCGCGCGGATAAACCGTATAGTCGAATGAATCCCGCCGCATCACTCTGCTGGTAAACGTCGTCCTCCCCGAACGTCACGAAACGCTCATCGTAGAGAGCGTGAGCGCTCTCCCGACCTGCTATGGATACGTTGCCCTTATATAGGCGGAGCGTGACAGACCCGCTCACCCGCTCCTGCGTGACATTCACGAACGCATCGTAACTCTCACGTTCCGTGGTCCACCAGCGGCCTTCATAGACCAGGTCGGCGTAACGTGGCGCGATGAGATCTTTTGCCGCAAGGGTGCGTCTGTCGAGCACCAACTGTTCGAGCTCGCTGTGAGCCGAGTAAAGCAGTGTTCCACCCGGGGTCTCGTAGACTCCGCGCGATTTCATTCCGACCAATCGATCCTCCACAAGATCGATTCGACCGACGCCATGGTGGCCACCGATCTTGTTCAATTTCGCGACGATACTCACCGCATCGAGCTCTATTCCATCGACAGAGATTGGAGTACCGGCGTGAAAGCCAATGGTTACATCTTCTGGTTGATCGGGGGCGCTCTCAGGCGAAGACGTGAGCATGAACAGGTCTGCGGGCGGTGCCACCGACGGCTGTTCGAGAGCACCACCTTCGTGGGAGATATGCCAGATATTTCTGTCGCGCGAATAAATTTTGTCCCTTGTGGCTGCGACCGGGATTTTGTGGGCCTCCGCATAGGCGATGGCATCCTCGCGACTCCGAATGTTCCACTCACGCCATGGAGCGATTACCGGGAGATCGGGAGCGAAGGCGGCATACGTTAGCTCAAAGCGAACTTGGTCGTTTCCTTTGCCAGTGCAGCCGTGCGCGAGTGCGTCCGCGCCGACACGACGTGCAACCTCCACCTGTCTGCGGGCAATCAAAGGGCGACCCATCGAGGTGCCGAGGAGATATTTGCGGCCGTATATGGCGCCGGCTCTCAAAGTGGGCCAGACAAAATCCTCGACAAACTCCTGCCTCAGATCCTCGACGTAACACTCGTCAGCCCCTGACGCGATCGCCTTGGCGCGTACACCCTCGAGCTCGTCGCCTTGGCCAATGTCGGCCGCGACGCAAACTACGCGTGCGCCGTAACGCTCCTTGAGCCAGGGAACGATGATGGAGGTGTCGAGCCCGCCGGAATAGGCGAGAGCAATAGTGCGGATCACAGCTGCCTCAATAAGTATTCAGAATTACTGAATATTTAAGCGGTCGGAGCCGCGCCGTCAATGCTTTGTCAGGGCTCCCCGGCCATGGCGCGCAGGCGCCGCATGACCCGGTCACGGGCGGCAACGGAGCGGCAGATGATCAATATGGTGTCGTCACCCCCCACCGTTCCGAGTATGTCGGACCATCCCTCACCATCGAGTGCTGCCGCGATAGGCTGGGCGCCGCCCGGAACGGTGCGAAGGACGAGCATTTCACTGACCCCGTCGAGGCGAAGGAACAATTGCGGCAGGAGCGTGTCGAGCGCCGCTCGGCTTTCCTCGATGCTTCCATCAGTGATGGCGTATCGGGCGCCCTCTGGTGTCGGTACTCGCGCTAGCCGCAGCTCACGCAAATCGCGAGAGAGGGTTGCCTGAGTCACATCCCAGCCTCGCTGCAGAAGCAGTTTGCGGAGATCCTCCTGACTGCTCACGACCCGGGACCCGACGATCTCGAGAATGGTATCGTGGCGTTCGCGCTTGTTGGCCATTGACGCTGAGTCTAGCACTCCGAGGTCAAACGCGCGAGGCAGCGATATGGATCATTGACTCGGATTGTGTGTAATGTTATGCATTCTTTATGCATAAAGTTCCGGTAGGTGTGCTTGGCGCGAGCGGTTACGCGGGCCGTGAGCTGTGCGGATTGATCGCACGGCATCCGAACCTCGAACTTGCTTTTGCATCGGCCAACGAGCAGCGAGGCCAACGCGCCAGGATCGGAAGCGCCGAAGTCATCTACGTAGCCACCGAAGACGCTCCTCTCGATAGCGCCGAAGTCGTGTTCACCGCCCTTCCCCATGGCACATCGGCGCAATGGGTTCATGCAGCGCGCTCGACCGGCGCCCGGGTAGTCGATCTTTCTTCGGATTTCCGGCCTGGTGCGAGCGAAACGTCGCCGGACGCTCCGTATGGGCTCACCGAGCTTATGCGTGAGCGAATTCCAGGCGCCGAAATAGTTGCCAATCCCGGGTGCTATCCAACGGCCGTACTGCTGGCGATTGCGCCCCTTCTGACAGAGCGCTGGATGGCGGCTGGTGCCGTCATCAACGTCTCCGCTGCAAGCGGAGTTACCGGTGCGGGCTATTCAGCAAGGCCAGACCTTCTGTTCGCAGAAGTAGCGGAAGACTTTCGAGCTTACTCGGTTGGCAACGAGCACCGTCACGTCGCTGAGATGCGAGCGGTGATCAGCGAGCTGGGAGGGGCGGAAAACGATATCGTATTTACGCCACACCTTCTTCCCGTTGCTCGCGGGATCCTCGCAACCATAACTGTGCCAGTCAAATCGCATTCCGAGGATCCCGCCTCTCTGTGGCGTGATTGCTATTCCGGGGAAGCGTTTGTCGAGATAGCGGACAGGCCACCATCGCTGCGCGATGTAGTCAGGCGCAACGTCATACGTATGAGTGTCACCAACGCCTCGAACGTGACACAACCGACGCTCATTATCATCTCTGCGATCGACAACCTGGTAAAGGGTGCGGCCGGGCAGGCGCTACAGAATGCAAATCTTCTACTTGGGCTCGGTGAGCAAACTGGGTTGCCAGCTTGACGCGTGTGATAAAGCTTGGAGGTCGCGCACAGGCTGATCCCCGGACGTTCGGCCTGCTGGTCCAGGCATGGAGAGACTCCGAAGGCTCGCTCTGCGTGGTGCACGGTGGAGGGGACGAAGTTTCTGCGATGCAGCGTGTTCTCGGACGCAAACCGGAATTCGTTGGCGGGCGCAGAGTCACTTCGAAGTCCGATCTCGATTTGCTGCGGATGGTCTTATCGGGTGTCGTGAACAAGAGAATCGTCAATCAATTGTTAACGCTGGGTGTACCGGCGGTCGGACTTTCGGGTGAAGATGGTGCGCTGATCACGGCCGAGATAATCGACTCAGCATCCTTAGGTTTTGCCGGTCGACCGATCAGGGTGAACGTGCGACTGTTGAGGGCTGTCATGGAGTCGGGAAATCTTCCCGTCATCTCACCGGTTGCGTTCGACGGAGGAAGCGCAGAAGGCGGAGCCCTGAACGTGAACGGTGACGATGCAGCAGCAGCTATCGCCGGAGCGATACGCGCGCGGGAACTGTCGTTGATCGCAGATGTCGAGGGTGTTCGCGGCGATGGAGACGAAGTGATAAAAATTCTATCCGCGGAATCGATACAGGGGTTGATCGAAAGCGGGATCGCGGTGGAGGGTATGGCCGCGAAGCTCGAGGCGGCAAAAACTGCCCTATTGTCTGGAGTGGACAACGTACGAATCTGTGGTCTTACCGGACTCGTCGATGACGCGTACGGAACCATTGTCACTCAATCTCAGGGCGTTCCATCATGACGAGTACCACAATGCCGCTCGAAGAGAGAATCACTCAGAGTCACGCTGTGGCAGAGTCCGCGCTCCTCGACACCTACAAGCGAGCGCCGATGGAGTTCGTTTCGGGAGAAGGTGTGGAACTGATCGATGCCGACGGGAGGCGCTTCCTGGACTTCGCCAGTGGAATAGCGGTGAATGCGTTTGGATATGGGGACATTGGGATTGCCCGAGCCATCACCGACGCATTGGGCACCGGACTGATTCATACCTCCAATCTCTATCGGACTCTACCGGGTGAACAACTCGCGGCGAAGCTCGTAGAGCGATCATTCGCTTCGAAAGCTTTCTTCTGTAATTCTGGCGCCGAGGCGAACGAAGGTGCCTTCAAATTCGCGAGGCGGTGGGCGAGAAAAATCGGCACCGATGCGAAGGTGGAGATCGTCGCGTTGCGGGGAAGCTTTCACGGGAGGTTATTCGCCTCGCTCGCGGCAACCGACAGGCCGTCCTATCGCGCACCATTTCGGCCGCTTGCAGGCGGCGTCTCGATCTGTGAGCGTGATCTGGCTGATCTCGACACGGCGCTGGATGAAGAGACCGTCGCGGCTGTAATCGTTGAGCCTGTACAGGGTGAGGGAGGCGTGCGAGTTCTCGATCCGGCTTTTTTGGCGGGGCTGCGGACGCTCACCTCGAAGCGCGACATAGCGCTGATCTTCGATGAGATCCAGTGCGGACTTGGCCGAACCGGACACCTCTTCGCCTACGAGATGAGCGGAGTCGTGCCGGATATGCTCACCCTCGCAAAGCCGTTAGCTGGCGGGTTGCCAATGGGCGCAGTCCTCGTTTCAGGCGAAATCGGCGCCGCGATTCAGCCGGGCGACCATGGCACTACGTTCGGAGGAGGTCCACTCGTATCGGCTGTCGCTTCGCACGTTTTTGATCGGGTCTCGGACGATTCACTTCTCGAGTCAGTGCGCGAGAAAGGCGTGTGGCTTGGCGAACAGCTCGAGACGATTGGTCGACGGTCGGGGAAGGTCCGCGCTATACGAGGAACGGGTTTTATCTGGGGGCTTGATATCGTAGAATCCGCAGGCGATGTCGTGAAACGCGGGTGGGACGAGGGCCTGCTCCTGCTCACTGCCGGCGAGCACACGCTAAGAATACTCCCTCCACTGGTCATCGATCGAGACGACCTGGTGCGTGGTCTTTCCATCATAGAGAAAATCATCGCGCACTAGGATAGTACCGGGCTCGCCGATGGTCGTCTTGCGGGTTAACATATCGGACAACCGAGCCAAGAACGCATGACATCGACTGGAACTCGATCGGGTCAACTTGTATTTCTCACCTGTTGGCTCGCGACGCTTGCATGTGCGCGCACGCCGAGTTCCAGCATCGCATCGGTCGCGCAAAGCGCCCCTTCGGATACAGCTGAAGCGCGCCGCGTCTTCGAGGAAAATATCGACGCTATCCACAAGCGGGATCGAGCGCGGTATCTGTCGACGTATCTCCAAACGGAGCGGCTCGCGCGAAATGGGCCGGGTGGGCTCGAGCTTGGTTACAATACATGGAGTGCGCGGCGCGACTCGACGTGGCCGGATACACTTATCGCCCGGAACCTTCGCGTCCTTTCGATCAAGCCCGGTGTCGTCTATGGCACCTATTGTTACACGGTGACTCAGAACGATACTACTTCGAGCGGGGTGTCCGAGCGCATCTTCGTTAAGACCGCCGAAGGCTGGCGGATCGCCGTTACAACGGCATTCGGGCTTTCGGCGGGCGCGCCCCCACAGTGCAAATAACCTCAACTCTATCGAGATCGATGCTGATGCGCTTCTTCCGAGTCTTTTCTGGAATCCTGGTTGCACTGTCTGCCGGAACTTCAGCGAGCGGTCAAACAAAATCTGCAAGCGTTCCCAAGCTCGTGGTCTTTATCACGATCGACGCCATGCGGGCCGATTATCTCCCGCGGTTCCAGGATCAACTGACCGGAGGGCTGGCCAGACTTTACAAAGGTGGCGCGGTGTTCACCAATGGGTTCCAGGATCACGCGATCACTGAAACGGCGCCTGGTCACTCGGCTACGATGTCGGGTCGGTTTCCTGTTCATACGGGAATCATTATGAATACCGCCGGCGTCAACGACAGCACAGTGAGTCTTGTTGAGGCAAGCGGTCCGGGCGCTTCACCGACGCGGTTCCGGGGGAGTACTCTGACGGATTGGCTTATCGCAAAGGATCCACGAACCAAAGTGCTTTCGGTGTCGAAGAAAGACCGCGCGGCGATTCTACCTATCGGACGATCCAAGCAGCAGATCTTCTGGTATTCGCCAAACGGCAATTTTACCACGAGTACTTATTATGGCTCGAGTCTGCCATCATGGGTCGCTGCGTTCAACGCCAGGCATTTAAGTGCGCAGTACACCGGCAAGGCGTGGCAGCTTCTGTTGCCGGATAGCGCGTATCATGAGCCGGATAGCGTAGCTGTTGAGAGCGGTGGCAAGGATTTCATGTTCCCTCACGCCGGCGCAAGTTCGCCAGTTCAGGAGGCCCGATCGATTGCTGGGTATCCGTGGATGGACGAGCTCACGCTCAATTTTGCGATGGCGGGGTTGAATGCACTTCATCTGGGCGAAGGACCCGAGACGGATCTACTTGCTGTCTCGCTCTCAACGACTGATGCCATCGGTCACCGCTTCGGGCCTGACTCAAGGGAAATCCATGACCAGATCCTGAGAGTGGATCGGGAGCTTGGAGTCTTTCTCGATTCACTGTTTCGGATCCGGAATCCCAACGACGTTGTTATCGCACTGACGGGCGATCATGGGCTGACGCCGTTTCCCGAGGTCCACGCTCATGACCCCAATGCGGGAGCGATACGCGTCGACCCGCGGCCGGTGCTCGAAAATTTGAGTAGCTCGCTCCAGGCAGCTGGTGTAAAAGGACGCGGATTCCGTAACGAGGCTGGGACGTACTCGGGGAATGGATTCACCTTCGATTCTGGAGTTCTCCATCTCGACCACTCGCTCTTGAGCGAGGCGCGCATAAACATGGATTCGGTCATACGTGCCGTTCGCGCCGCGTTCCTGAAAGTTCCTGGCGTGGCGCGAGCGGACAGGATCTCGGATCTCAAGCAGGCAGACACGGTCAATGATAGAATTGCGCGGCGCTGGCTGCACATGTTCTCCGACGACAAGGTTGCCTCTCTAGTCGTGTCGCTTGCGCCTTACAACTATTGGGTCAGCGATGCCAACGCACAACACGGCAGCCCAAACGACTCGGATGCCCGGGTGCCGATCATATTTTACGGCGAGGGAGTCATGCCTGGTCGTTACACCCAGTTTGTCAGAGTAGTTGACATGGCGCCCACGCTCGCGGCACTCGTGCACGTAACACCTCTTGAAAAACTCGACGGGCATGTGCTGAAGAATGCGATCAGGTAGGGTTTCTCTTCATTCTGTACTAAGAGCCTTCGACGAATCCGAGTTCGGAACCAAGAACATACTGAACCTCCGCGAATCACTGCCTTCGGCAGCGGATGCGCGTTTCCGTACCGAAGCGTGGCTGCGCGAGCGCCAAATCAGCCGCGCTGCCGAGGTGCTGGTCATCACCGGTCGCGGGAATCAAAGCCCGGGTGGCGTATCCGTTGTAAGAGAGTCAATTCTTTCGCTCCTGCCTCTTCTAAGGAGGCGCGGAGTGGTAAAGGAATGGACAGAACACTCGCCCGGATCATTCGTCGTAAGACTGGGGTCAATTTCTGCTTTGCTGGACGCGCCTCGCCGGCGGCGTGATCGATCAGCGAGCACGCCCACTCCCCGACCGGAATCCATCAAACAGCTCGACCCTTCCACGCTCGAGCTCCTCAGGCGTCTGGCAATACGGTCACTCGAATCTCTCGGGGTGAGGGACACAGAAAAATTTGTCGAATCGGAGATGCTCTCCAAATTCAATTCGCTTGCTGCATCAGTCGCTGCCGGAGCCGAGGGAGAAGAAAGGCTGCGAGGTGCCATCAGAGCTGCGCTCGATCACCTCGACGACTGACACAATCAGGGCGCAGTGCGTCATCACTCTCGAATGGATGTTAGAACATGACCAGAATCTTTTGTGCCGCAGTACTAGTAGCTGTTCTTCCTTTGCGCGCACAGACGACGCCGGGATATTCGCCGCAAGCAGGAGTCGCGGAGCGGGCCATCGAGGATGACGCAATCACGCGACCATCGCCATCCAGAGCGTCGGCGGAATCGCGCTTTCTTTCACTGCAGCCTCACATGGCAGGTACGCCAGCACAGGTGAGGACTCGCGATTACGTAATTGACCAGATGAAGTCCTGGGGCTTAGAAACGGAGGTGCGCACGTACACCGTGTGGATGCCGCATCCCGTAAGCGCGCAGATCTGGCGGATCGCGCCCAACCCGATCGAGCTCACCCTTAGAGAAGGTGCTGTACCTGAGGACACCACCTCCTTTTCCTTTCCGCAAATCATGCCGTTCAACGGGTACGGCGCCGCCGGCGATGTTCGAGGCGAAGTCGTCTACGTGAACTATGGCCTGATCGAGGATTACGCGCAGCTCGATTCGATGGGTGTATCGGTGAAAGGCAAGATCGCAGTTGCGCGTTACGGGAGATCGTATCGTGGAATCAAGGCGCGGGAAGCCGAGAAACACGGCGCGCTCGGACTGATCATTTACAGCGATCCCGCGGACGACGGTTATGTGCGCGGCGATGTTTATCCGGTCGGCCCAATGCGTCCAGCGCAGGGCGTTCAACGTGGAAGCGTCATGAATCCCGACGGCGACCCAAGCACTCCCGGGTACCCAAGTATTCAGGGAGCGCGTCGCATACCAGTAGCAGATATGGACGTTCCACACATACCTGTGCTTCCAGTCTCGTACGGAAATGCTGCAGAACCTCTGAGGGGGCTTGGCGGCCACTCGATACCGCAGTCGTGGCAGGGCGGGCTTCCGTTCAGATATCACGTCGGTCCGGGCCCTGTGCAGGCACGAATGGCTGTCAAGACAGATGCAGCGACCAACCCATACAAGCAGATATGGGACACTTTCGGAATCGTGCGCGGGTCGGAATTTCCTGAAGAGATCGTGCTGGTTGGCGGTCATCGCGATGCGTGGGGACCTGGGGCGGCCGACAACGTCAGTGGAACTGTAAGCGTGCTAGAATCAGCGCGTGCAATCGCGGAGCAAGTAAGGGCGGGCAAGAGGCCGAAGCGTACGATCATTTTCGCGACCTGGGACGCTGAGGAGTGGGGCCTCATCGGTTCGACCGAATTCGTTGAGGAAGACTCGTTGCGACTGACCCGAAGCGCGGTCGCATATCTCAATCAGGACGACGTCGCGCAGGGACCGAACTTCAACGCCGGTGGTTCGCCGTCGCTGCGACCGCTGCTTCGCGACGTTGCGCGGGAAGTACCTGACCCGAGCAAGGAAGGAAGTGTCTACGACGTATGGAGGAAGGGAGCAAATCTTTCGGCCGATACACTCGAACCCCAGATGGGAGATCCAGGCGGCGGTTCCGACTTCGCGGGTTTTTACAACCACCTCGGCATACCGATCGCCGACTGGGGATTCGGCGGACCGCAAGGCGTCTATCATTCGGCGTATGATTCGTACCACTGGATGTCAAAATTTGGTGATCCGCATTTCGAGTATCATGCAACGAACGCCAAGATTGCCGCGGCGGCACTTCTGCGAATTTCAAATGCGGAAATACTTCCGTATGACTACGTGGAGTACGCCCGGACGATGAAGCGCTTCACATCACAAGTCGTGCAAGCACTCAGTGAGAAGCACTGGAAAGCGTCCGCTGCCGAACTATCGAACGCAGTCGGAAGGATGGAAAGCGCGGCAAGCGCATTTGCTGCGGCGCGCGATCGAGCACTTGCCGGCGAACTGTCACCATCGAATGCAAAGCAGGTAAACAGCCACCTTCTCGAAGTTGAACGCCAGCTAACACGGCCGGGTGGTCTGGTGACACGTCCGTGGTTCAGAAATCTGATTTATGCGGCGGATGAGAATAATGGGTATTCCACGATGACCTTTCCATCAGTGAACGAAGCAATCCGCACGGGAGACGAAGCGGAGGTCCGTAAGGAGCTAACCGATCTTGCTCAACGCTTCGATGCGGCGACGCGCGCGCTGCAGATGGCAACAGGATTGCTACACAGCGAGTGAAACACGGATGACATGAGTCGCTTTGCCATGGGCCCGGACATTGCGATGCATCCTGATTGACGAGAGCAAGGTGGACGAAAGTCGATGCAAACTACGCAGCGAGAAGCGAGACGCGCACGTCTCAACCCGGAAGAAATAGTTCCGATCGCCGCCTACGGAGCGAGGGCAACTTGGCCCGGTGGGTTTCAACTCTACCAGCGCGGTGCCGCGGCCGACGGCGTTTTCATAGTGTTGGACGGACACATCGTACTGCGGAATAAGATCAAAGTAGGACGCGGGTTTGTGCCAGTCATTGCCACCTCTGGCCAGACATTCGGCAGCGAAGGTCTCTCGCCCAGCAGTCATTACGTCACTGATGCAAGCGCGTCGGAAGAAACAAAGACACTCTTCCTGAGTGGAGCGCAATTCCGTGCCTTCGTGAGGGAGCAACCTGCGCAGACGCTGCCGCTACTTTCGCAAATTATGTCTGAACGTGCCTATTTGCTCGAGAAGCTGCACGAGCTTGCGGCGCTGAACGTTGATCAGCGTCTCGTCTCCACGCTGACGCATCTCAGTACTGATCGTAGCTTCACTGCTGATGATGGGCGTCTCAAGCTGGAAAACAATCATCACAGACTACTGTGCGAAATGGTCGGTGCAACGCGAGAGTCCATTGCGCTGGCCCTAAGTCGACTCGTTTCTGCGGGAATCGCGGAACGGAGAGGAATGACTTTTCTGATCGAGCCGGGATCGCTTTCCGCCAATCTCGGAAATGGCCATGATACGGAAGCCGGCATTTCCGTAACGAGGGAGCTGTCACCGTCTTGAAAGTGGACGGGAAACACGAGACCGGACGCTGACGAGCCGCCCGTAGTACGTGGCGCGCAAACGATAGATCTGCAGGAGGAGGGCTCGCCAGGAGTCCTCCTCCTGCACGGTTTTGGAGACACACCGCAGACGCTGGCCCTGCTCGCGCGTCGCCTCCATAAGTCCGGGTACAGCGTCTACGCACCGTTGCTACCGGGTCACGGTCGGAGCATGGTGGCCTTTGGAGAATCTGGTGCCTCGGACTGGATTGAATGTGCGAAGACTGCTTATCGATCAATGCGCGCGAGACATGAGACCGTATCGGTGGCAGGCCTCTCGATGGGAGCCGCACTCGCAGTTATCGTCGCGGCTGAGTTCGGTGAACTGCCGTCGCTGGTGCTCATCGCACCGTACCTGGGTATGCCAAGGGTGCTGAAAGTGCTTGCGACGACGCACTGGTTGTGGGGCAGCATTGCCGGAGAACTGAACGCAAGAGACCCCCGATCGATTCGCGATCCACAGGAACGCGAGAAGAATCTGGCATACGGAAAAATCACTGGCCGTGCGCTATTCGAGCTTCTGAAAGTAGTGCGACTCGCACGAAGGTCCCTTCCACACGTGAGGGTACCGACACTCATAATCCAGTCGCGTGAAGACCCCCGTTGTCCGCCTGAAGTGGCGAATTTTGCTCTTGGGGCGCTGGGCTCCAGCGAGAAGAAACTGGTGTGGACCGAGGGCGCCGGGCACATCATCACTGTCGATTTTGGTCGCGAATTCGTGTTCAGCGAGGTTGAAACCTGGTTGCGGATGCACGTCGGTCCCAGGATGGCAGCCGTCGCTGGCGCGGAACGGCTGCCGAATGAGTCAGGACCTAGAAGCGGTCCTGCACGAATTCTGTAACGGTATCGACTGCACGCTCGCCGAGATCGGCTGCCTGCTGGACAACTCCTGTTGCAACACGCTTTACCCGAGCCACTGGAGATTGCGTTCTGCGACGAGTCCGGCGTCCACCGCTCTTTCGTCCACTGCTTTTTCGCGCTCCTCCCCTACGGGCGGTCGACTTCCTCGAGGAAGATTTCCGACTACTGGCCTTGCGGGCGGCTTTTCTTCCGCCACGTCTCGAGGTTTTTCTTGCCCCGCGCGAAGAGCCTCTCGACGCTCCGGAGCGGCTTCGACTCGAACGTTTTCTGGCACCCGCACGGCCGCCGCGCTTACGACCGGAGGACCCAGACCGCGACCTCTTTCTACCGCTACTACGACTTCTGGACTTTTTGGCTGCAGCCATACGAAAGCTCCGTGGAGGAGAGTTTGTAGAACCGATAGCAAGATTCGCGCGCAATAATGATCACGGCTCGTTATGAACACCGCTGCGACAGGGCGCTCTCGAAAGTGGTATTACCGAACGCTACGTGTTTCGCCGTGCCGGAATATCCAGAGTTCCTCAGCGTTACGACCTTCAGCCTGCCAGATGTCCCGCATTTTCTGCGGCGGCTCATTCATGGGCTCGTCGGTAAGCTTGAATGTCCCCCAATGAGCCGCGGCCATTATGATCGGCTTGCCGTTCTGACCAAGATCGAGTTGGCCCAGCGCCTTCGCGCAATCTTCAGGATTCATGTGGACCGAACCCATGAACCACCGTGGCTCGTAGGCGCCGATGGGGAGTATCGCTACGTCGAACGGGCCGCAGCGTTTCCCGATGGCGTCGAATTCGGGGTGAAGAGCGGTGTCTCCTGCAAATAGAATCGAACGCGACGGAGACTGCAGAGCCCACCCGCACCATAGGGTGTTGTTTCGTTTGCCAATCCTGCGACCCGAAAAGTGCTGCGCGGGAACGCAAGTCAAATGCAGATCTCCGAACCTGCTCTCGTGCCACCAGTCGCTCTCCGTGATGTCGCGCGCGCCATGACGTCGCATAAAATCGGCGACTCCGAGAGGCACATACCATTTGCTCGCCGGATATCGCGCCGAGAGACGTGAAACCGTAGAGGAATCGAGATGGTCATAGTGATCGTGCGAAAGAATGACAGCGTCTATCGGCGGCAAACGCTCGAAATCGATGGCCGGGGGTACCCAGCGTCGAGGTCCGACGAACTGCACCGGTGATGCTCGGTCACTCCAGATGGGATCGGTAAGAACGTTCAATCCAGCGATCTGAAGCAAGAAACTCGTGTGACCGACCCATGTCACTGTGAGCTGGTCTGGTGCAGCGCGCGGGGCGATGAATTCAGGAGTTGCCCTGGCGAAAGTTCCCGGATCGGGGTCAGCTCGGCGTGGATTTTGGCGTCTTTCCAAGAGCGACCACTTGAGGAAATCGACGATTCCGTGCATCTGACTCGACGGCCACGGATTCTGAAAACCTCCGCCTGGCCTATGATGGGCGGGGAGTGCCATCTTGGTTTCAGCCATTTGAGCTATGCCGCAACCGATCTCTGGTCTACCACGTGTCCGCGCCCCGGAATTTCCGTCGGGTCTCGACTGGATCAATACCGGCGGGGAATCCATCGAGCTCGCAAAGCTTCGCGGGATGGTTGTCCTCCTGGATTTCTGGACCTATGGCTGAATTAACTGCATTCACATTCTTCCGCAGTTGCGGGAGATCGAAAGGCGGTACCAGGATGATGTCGCGGTCATTGGTGTGCATAGTGGCAAATATATCGCGGAGCGTGAGACCGCCCGAATTCGCGAGGCTGCGCTCCGCTACGACATAGTTCATCCCGTGCTCAACGACCGGCAGTTCAGGGCGTGGCGGTCGTACGCTATAAGGGCGTGGCCAAGCCTGGTAATCATCGACCGAAACGGATACGTGGTCGGCTCACACGCCGGCGAATTTACGGCCGAGCTGCTTGAGCCAGTTCTTCGCGAACTTCTTTCCACGCCCTCGCCGAGGCGAGAAAACGCCAAGCTGCATTTTCCACCGGAAGTACCCGGCATCGAACCAACTGGAGTAAGGTATCCGGGAAAGATCGCTGTCGACGGCGAGAGGATCGCGATCTCCGACACGGGGAATCACAGAGTGCTCATTGGGACACTCGAGAAGACGAACCGGATGCGCGTAGAGCATGTAGTAACGGCTATCGAGCAAGGCACAGCATCGGGCAGCATACAACGGGATCTGATTTCACCACAGGGCCTCGCCTTCGAAGGTGGCAATCTCTACGTAGCCGATTCGGGAAGCCACACTGTGTCGGCGATCGATGCAGCAACCGGGAAAGCGGAACTACTCGCGGGCACCGGAACGCAAATGCGCTCTCGAGCAGATCAAATCGCCGGCGCCTTGTCTTCGCCGTGGGACTTGGTGGTTAGTGGGCGAACGATCTTCGTAGCGATGGCGGGCGTGCATCAGATCTGGGCAATCGACCCCGCAACCGGCGGAACACGGATTCACAGCGGTACTGGCGGCGAAGACCTCGCCGATGGGCCGAACACGAGCGCACTACTCGCGCAGCCAATGGGAGTTGCGGTGCGGGGAGATCGGCTCTACTTCGCGGATGCGGAATCGAGCGCAATACGGTGGGCGGACACCGACCCCGACGGCAATGTCGGAACGATTGTCGGGACAGGTCTGTTCGATTTTGGGGATGTCGATGGGACCGGAGACGGTGCCCGGATGCAGCATCCACAGGGGATCGCCGTTCATCCAAGGCGAGATCTCATCGTCGCTGATTCGTACAACGACTGCCTGAAACTGGTGAACGCATCGTCGCGCGAGGCAAGAACCTGGTTGCGCGGATTTCATGAGCCTGGGGGTATCGCGGCGAGCAAAGACAGCGCGTACATCGCAGATACGAACGCGCATCGGATAATGATTGCCGACTATGGCGGTAACGAGTTGAGCGAGCTGACGATAATCAGCTGACTGCGGGTTGCTCTAGGTTCTGCTCTAGGTGGCTGACGGATTTCATTCCCACCAGACTCGCGGTAACGGGCAGTGATTGCGCAAATGCTATCGCACGTCTCGCGTCGCTGTTGAAGCCGGGAAACGCGGATCGCAGCTCTTCCGGCAGGGATCGCGTCAGCTGTGATTGCATGAGCGTGGCACTTCCGATGATTGCCATTCCGAAATGTCTCGATGCCTCGAGAAGAGGAACGACAGAGGCGCCTACCTTCTGGGTGGGAAGCCGGATGGCTTCAGTCATCGCGAGATTTATCGGTGCCTGTATCACCGTAAAATGATGCTTCTTGCCTCCGACCTGGCGTGCAATTGTAAATAGTTCCTCGAGGCTCAGATGGTTCCGGGCCTCCGGCGCAACACGGAAGCCAGCCCAGCTAGAGCAACCGTAACATCCTATTACGCCACTCTGAACCTGCTGCTCGAGGAACCCGAACGCTTCGGCCATAGCCTTCAGGAATCTCGGACGCGGGACGACATCCAACTGCTGCTCGGGATTGTGCAGATAGTAGACGTCTATAAAGGCGAGCCCGAGGTTGCGCTGGCTGCGCCTGATCTGATCGTCCAAATAGCGCGGAGTGAGGCAATGCCCTCCAGCGACGACATCGTTGGGCTGCATGACGCCCGGTCGATAGTACTCGTTGTCCAGGAATCCGAGGTAGCCTTCCTTCGTAGCGGGCGGCGTGCGATCGAGCGGTATGTATCCGCCTTTGGTGCACACGACTATCTCATCGCGTCTAATCTCGCCTCGTGAAATCAACGTCTGTAATGCGTCACCTATTGCGCGCTCTGAACGCTGGCATCTGTAGTTGATAGCGGTGTCGACGAGATTGACTCCCTTTTTCAGAGCGGCTACGAGGGTCTTCGTGTAACGTGCGTCCTCATCGTCATCGCACTCGCCAAGGTAAGTGCCGAGCCCGAGGACTGAGACGAACGCTCCGTCGCTGAGCGAGCGGTAGAAGCGATCACCCTGACCATCCGCGAATCGCGTCTTGAAACGTTTCGTGCCTGCGGCAGTCGCACGCCCTTCGACAAGCTGCGACGATCCTTTCGACCGGGTCATTGTGCAGGAGGCTATGGCTGACCGACAAGGTTCGCAAGGTGGATGGACGGCATTCTGGCCCTTAGGTTGCGGGCACGCTCAAGAGAATTCACAACTCCCACCACGAACTACACGTGAAATACCACATCCTGATGTCAGTAGCGCTCGTCGCATGTGCGTCGCAACACCCCGTCGTCCTCACGCCGGTGCGGATGGTTATGCCCAACGACACTGCGACCACCGTTGGGAATCGCCGGGTCTTCGAGACGAACCGCGACGATCCCTTCGCAACGACCAACCGGATAGACTGGCCTGGGCCGAATCGCTACAGATCGTCCGCGGGAATTCCGGGCCCAGATTACTGGCAACAGCGCGCCGACTACGTCATAAATGCCGCGTTGGACACCGGCACCACCGCGCTCACGGGCTCAGTACAAGTACGGTACACAAACAACTCGCCTGACACTCTTCATTATGTCTGGATGCAGGTGGACCAAAATCTTTACCGAACAGGGAGTAAGGGATCGGCGCTTTTCCCCGCAGATTCGCGGTGGGGAGTGAGAGGATTCGAAGGCGGCTACAATCTGACGGATGTGCGGGTAAATGGCACGGTAGTTCAGCCTCGCATCAACGACACGATGATGCGTCTGGATCTTCCGGCGGCGCTCCCGCCGAACGGTGGAAGCATCACCATTACGATCAGATATTCGTTCCGCGTGCCAGAACATGGATCCGACAGAATGGGACGCGACGGGCCACTTTACGAGATTGCCCAATGGTATCCGCGCATGGCAGTCTACGACGATGTTCGCGGATGGAACACCGACCCATATCTCGGGCAGGGCGAGTTCTATCTTGAGTACGGCGATTTTGATTACTCGGTCACCGTTCCGGCCGGCTACACAGTCGCTGGAACCGGAGTTCTGCAAAATCCCGAAGATGTTCTAACTGCCGGTGAGCGCCAGCGACTGGCACTCGCCGCGCACAGCGTGAAAGTAGTTCAAGTAATCACTCAGTCCGAGGCGGCGGCCGCAAAAACGCGCCGCATTTCCGGCTCGAAGACATGGCATTTTCGCGCCCAGCATGTTCACGATGTTGCGTGGGCGGGCGCCCCCGATTTTCGGTGGGATGCGACGAGCTGGAACGGGGTTCTCACACAAGCCTATTACGAGTACCCGAAGGCTGGCAAAGCATGGGAGGATGGAGCCGAGCAGACTCAGTGGACCATCCGACAATACTCAGAGCTGCTGTTTCCTTTTCCTTACCCACAAGCAACGAGTGTTGCCGGCCCGGTTGCCGGAATGGAATACCCGATGTTCGTAATGGTGGGCTATGGGACCAACGACCCCGCCTCGATTTTCAGCACCCTCAATCATGAGCACGGTCACGAATGGTTTCCGATGATCGTGGGCTCCAATGAGCGACGTTACGCCTGGATGGACGAGGGCTTCAACACTTACATAAACACGTTCGCGCTCGAGGCGCGTTTCCCCGGTCAGAACGTATATGGCGGCTACGTAAAGAACTGGGCTGATGCCATCGATCAGGGAACACAGTCACCACTGATGACAGCACCCGACAATATTGATGCAGCGGGGCTCGGAGCGATCGGGTATCGCAAACCAGCGGCGGTTCTGCTGACTCTGCGGAACCAGGTGCTCGGACCGGCGGCATTTGACTCAGCGTTCCGTGAATACATCAGGGCCTGGGCGTACAAGCATCCCACACCGGGGGATTTTTTTCGAAGCATCGAGAATTCCACCGGCGAGGATCTGTCGTGGTTCTGGCGAAGCTTCTTTTACACTACTGATGTCCTGGACATCGCTGTCGAGGGCGTCGCGATGCACACGACAGAGGGCCAGCAATTCGCGACTATTACACTTCGCCGAAACACCTCAATCCCATTTCCGGTGCGGCTTCGGGTCCGCTACTCGGACGGAACGACGCAGGATTTCTCGCTGCCAGTCAACATCTGGGGGCGAGGCAATCGCTTTGACGCGGTCCTTCCGGTGAAGGCGGTGGTAACTGGCGTGCGCCTGTGGCCCGACTCGACGGTTCCCGATTGGAATCCGGCGAACGACACATGGGGGAATCCGCCGCCCGCGGATCCAGCAGGACCGGTTACGCACGGGTGACGTGGTCGTTTGGCTTAGGGGGCTGCCTCCAGTAGATTGAACAAGTACGAGATTCTCGATAAATGGAGTAGGTAATGCCGGATTTTGGAAGCTGGGCAACGGCCTGGTGGAAGCCAGTCCTGTTCATCGTAGTAGCTGGGCATCTCACTAATGTCTCGGTCACGCTGTTTCTGCATCGCGCTCAGACACATCGGGGCGTCAAGTTACACTACCTCGCAGCGTTGCCCATGCGCATCTGGCTGTGGCTATCTACAGCAATAGTTACAAAGGAATGGGTTGCGTGTCATCGCAAGCACCACGCGTTCGCCGACCGCGAAGGCGATCCACACAGCCCGTTGATGGAAGGACTACGCAACATCGTGCTAAAGGGAGCCTTCTACTATAGAAAGGCAGTTCGCCAGCCCGGCGTCCTCGACAAGTACGGCAAAGGCACGCCGAACGATTGGCTCGAGCGGCACCTTCTCTCGCCCCTCAACTGGCTCGGGATTCTCGTGATGCTCGTAGTCGACATCTACCTGTTCGGTTTTTTTGTAGGGCCGCTGGTTTGGGGCGCCCAGATGGTCTGGATCCCGTTCTGGGCGGCTGGCATAGTCAATGGCGTTGGACACGCGGTCGGCTATCGAAACTTCGACGTCAAGGACGAGAGCAGAAACATCTCTCCAATCGCGATCTGGCTTGGCGGCGAAGAGCTCCACAACAATCACCACGCGGATCCCCATTCCGCGAAGTTCAAGGCAAAGTGGTATGAGTTCGACATCGGCTGGATTTACCTGCGGCTCCTTTCCCTCTTCGGCCTCGCTGAAATCTCCTACGCGCGCAGGTAGATCTGCGCGTGCCTGAGACAGTGGCCTGTGTGCGTTGCGGCCAGACGCGCGCGGGATTCGTGAAGCCGCCTTTTCCGGGACCCGTTGGAGCGCGTGTCGTCGACGAGATCTGCTCACAGTGCTGGGGCGACTGGTTGAAGCAGCAGACCATGCTGATCAATCACTACGGGCTGAACGTGATGGATCCGCAGGCAAGATCGTTCCTGACAAGGAACATGAGCTCTTTTCTATTCAAGACGGGCGCGTCGTCGGACATCGACACGAGCAAGAAGGGCACGATCAGCCACTGATGGCGACGCGGAAAGCATTCGTCGCGCTGGCGCTCTCGCTCGCTCCCGTTGGCTGCAAGACAGCTGGATCCAGTTACCAGGGTCTTCCGGACGCCGACGCAATCTCATCGCGGTGGACTGATTCAGTCCTTGCTTCACTCAGTATCCGAGAGAAAGCCGCGCAGATGGTCTGGCCTAGCGTGTACGGGGACTTCGTGTCGGGTGATTCGCCCGAGTGGCGGAAGCTGAGCGACCTCATTCAAAAGGATAAGGTTGGCGGTTTCACGATCTCCGTAGGCTCGCCGATAGAAATGGCTGCCAAGCTCAATGCGATGCAGGCGATGAGCAAACTTCCGCTTCTTTTCGGAGCAGATCTCGAGGCGGGGGCAGGTTTCAGGGCGCGCGGCGGATACTTCGTACCGAACGCGATCGATTTGGGCGGTGCTAGTCTATTTCCGCCTGAGATGGCGGTTGGCGCAACCCGCGACACCGCGCTGGCTTACGAAATGGGACGGTTGACCGCTCTTGAGGGGCGGGCACTCGGGATTCATATCGCATACGCGCCGGTTCTCGACGTCAACAACAATCCCAACAACCCGGTCATAAACACACGCTCCTACGGCGAGGACCCTGAGCTCGATGCGCGCCTCGGCGTGTCTTTCATCCACGGGCTCCAGGACCACGGCATGATCGCGACTGGTAAACATTTTCCAGGGCATGGCGACACTGACGTCAATTCGCATCTGGCTCTTCCAGTGGTGAACGTAAGCCGAAGTCGGCTGGATACGGTGGAGCTGGTTCCATTTCGCGCCGCAGTGAAGGGCGGAGTCGGCGCCATAATGTCCTTTCACGGCGCGATGCCGGCGCTGGATTCGTCCAACGTTCCCGGGACTCTTTCGCCGAAAGTGCTTACAGGCTTGCTGCGCGAAGAGATGGGCTTCAAGGGGCTCATCATCTCGGATGCGATGGACATGCGCGGAGTTCTCGATCTCTTCGGGGCCGACGAAGCAATAAAGCGCGCCGTTGTGGCGGGAGTAGATGTACTAATTCAGCCAGAGGACGTTCCACGAGCGATTGATGCTGTCGTCGCAGGCGTGGCGGAGAAGAGATATACCGAGGCGCGCCTCGATTCGTCGGTTCGAAGGATTCTCGAGATCAAGCGCCGACTGGGGCTGGTAAAGCAGAAGCTCGTCGATCTGAACGCTCTGCGTTTTTCGGTGGGTGACAGTTCTAGCGCACGGATCGCGACAACGATTGCAGAGAGATCGATAACCCTGGTGAAGGATTCCCTCGGTGAAGTTCCACTAGCCAGAGGGCTCGCAAAAGTGCTTTCCATAACCGTTGCGCGCCGGACTGACCTTCCTGCTGGCAACGCCTTCAACGCGGAGCTCCGCACGAGCCTGCCAAATTTGCGCACAGAATTCACAGCGACCGAGGATGCGAGTTTGAATTTTCCACGATTGCTTGGGGCAGCCGACTCGGCGGACATCACGATAATCAGCTCCTATGTCGGCCAGAGCTGGGATGCGGTATCGGCGAGCGCTCCACAGGCGTTCGCCAGCTTCGTGCAAACGCTCATGGAGCGAGGGAAAAAGCCAATCGTCGTCGCTTTCGGAAACCCGTATCTTCTGCAGCAACTGCCGTCCGTCGGGACGTATGTGGTTGCGTGGGGCGGATATCCCGTCTGCCAGATCGCCGCAGCGCGAGCGCTCATGGGGATCGACGCAATCTCTGGCCATCTTCCGATCAGTATCCCGCCATACACGAATCGCGGAACGGGAATCGAGAGGTCAGCGAAGCCGATGTAAGGGACACCTGTTTTGCTTAGGAGCGCGCCGAAGCGACCGAAAAAAAATCAGCGAGCATTTTTCACCGTTGACGAGATCGCGCTGGAATCGTATATCAGAGCTCCTGCCTAGTGTCGCAAAGAAATTCTGCGACGCCGCGCAAAAAAAATCCCGAAGCGGTCTTGACTTTAGTTGCAAAAAGTGACTAATTCGCTTCCAGAATGCGCGAACGCTCCCGGAACACTTCGTACAGCGTCGATGTCGTTCTGGTGACCGCGATGGGAAACGATCTGGCGATCCTTCTTGCGCGTAGCCCGAGCGAGCGGGAGCGATGGTCGCTTCCGTGGCGTCATCCGCAAACCGGAGAATCGCTCGAGACGGCGGCGTCGCGCGTCGCGCAGGAAGCGCTGGGCGAGGCACCGATCTGGGTAGAGCAAATCGGAGCGTCCGGGGGCGGGAAACGGCATCCGAGCGGTACCGAAATCTCGGTCGCATTTGTTGGTCTCGTTCCCCACGAAACCGCGTCACCCAAGTCCGGCTACAGCTGGTTTCCGGTCCGCGACCTTCCGGCCCTGTCTCCCCGACAGCTTACAATGATCGAAAGCGCAAACCAAACCATTCTGGACCGGCTCGACCAGGCCCCAATCGCATTCCGTTTGCTCCCCTCGACTTTCACGCTGAGCGAGCTACAACAGATGTATGAGCTCCTGCTCGGTAAACGTCTGCACAAGGCCAGTTTCCGGCGTGCCCTTCAAGCCGCGTCGCTCGTCGAACCTACGGACGAATGGCGCAGCGAGGGCCGGGGCCGACCAGCCCAACTTTTTCGGTACGCACCGAAGAAAAGGCGTAGGCTTCATCGTGGGGTGAGGTTTGATTTCCTCTATCCATGAACTCGTAACAGGCGGGTACCAGCGCGGTTAGCCGGCCGGAACCTCTTGCGTCAGCGGTGTATTAGTTGCAATGTGTACCTAAGGCTGAACACCCTGAACTGGGAGCCCGGTAGCTATGTTGGCGTATCTGGACAGTTTGTGCGCAGCACTGCTCGCACGGGACAGCACAGAGATACAACGCCTACTCGCGCTTCCCGCAGCGCGGGATCTTCCCCGTCGAGTGCGGGAGGAAGCGGTCGCGATTTCACGCGCCGGCAATCGGAGTTTCATGGCCCCGATTCACTCGCTCCACTTTTATTACAAGCTCACTCACATGGTTGACGAGTCGAGCGACCCCATCTTCGGGGACACTTCGAAGCAGCCCGATGGAGAGACCGGACAAATAGAGCTGCCGCTCCGTAAAGTAGGAAACGGCGGCCGCTAGGCTCGGTTAGAAGAGCGCGCGAAGCGAGTTTTTTTTCTTCATCGCCGCGTTCCAGATGTCTCCAACCTTTTCAAAACGATCCGCCGCGTTACCGAGATTAAAATCGCGGGGGTCAAGGTCATCGGTCAACTCTGTCCATTTGAGTGGAGCGGAAACCGTAGCCCCCGGTTTTGCTCTGACGCAATATGCTCCCGCGACTGTCTTTCCCTGGATATTCTGCAGGTAGTCGACGTAAACCGTTGCCGCACCCCGGGCCTTTACGAAGCGTTCGATCGTTGCTTCCTTCGGATGTGCGTCAGCAACCTTGGTGGCGACCATTTGCGCGACTAACGTCGCCGCCTCGTTCGGAGTCTTGGGTGGCAGCGGTAAGCAAATATGCAATCCAGTTGCTCCCGAAGTCTTAATTCCGGCATTCAGGCCGAAGGAGTCGAGCACTTCCCTGGCCCAGCGAGCGACCTGGATCACCCGCGCAAAGTTGGCTCTCGGTCCGGGATCCAGATCTACTATCGTATAGTCGGCGTACTCGAGCGAGCCCACGCGCGAGTGCCACGGGTCGACTGATATCGCCCCCAGTTGGATTGTATAGAGAAGAGTCAGGAGGTCACCGCCAAGAATGCGTGGCTGTTTATCTCCGCCCTCCGTTTCGATTGTCTCCACCCGGACTTCGGGCGGAGTTGTATCGGACGCTTTCTGCTGATAAAACGATTCGCCGTCGATGCCATTCGGGAATCGCTTCAGGACGAGCGGACGGTCCTGAACCGTGGGAAGGATGAAGCCCGCGATCCGGGTGTAGAACCGCATCACATCGCCTTTCGTGAATCTCTCTTTTGGGAAAAATACTTTGTCCAGATTGGAGACCTTCAGGGTTCGCTCCGGCCCAAAGTCCAGCGTTCCGTCGCCGCCCCTTTCCTCGATTTCATCCAGCTGTGCGATAAGCGATCTGGTATCAACCCTCACACCCGAGCTCTTTTTTACAGGGCGCCGCGCGGACCTCGCTCCCGCCGATTTGACTGCACTTCGCGCGCGGGCTGCAACGGTCAACCGATCTTTCTGTTTTGCGACTGCACCACCGCGCGTTGTCTTTCGCTGCACGCTCGGCCGCTCGATTTCTACGTCCTTCGCGTTCTTGTCGTCCCGAACGCCCAGGAAGATCGGCTGTCGCAGCCTTCGATCGGCTGTCCACTCGCTGAACTTCACTTCCACGACTACTTCGGGCCTTACCCAATGGGGCTTCTCGTTGGTTTTTGGCGTTTCTTCGAATGGTGATGTCTTTCGTGCGAGCGGGGTGAGCAGCCGGTACATCTCATCCAGGCCTTTGCGAGTGAACCCACCGCCGGTGTGTCCAACGTAGATGAATCGACCGTTATCGAAATAACCGAGGAGAATCGCGCCGATGTGCGCGCGGCTGTTGCGAGGCTCCGTGTAACCTCCGACGACGAACTCCTCGCGAAATTCGATTTTCAGCTTGAGCCAGTTGCGTGAACGGTTGCCAGGCTCATACTGCGAGTCGACGCGCTTGGCGATGATGCCCTCCCAGCCCTGACGGCGGGCCTTCTCCAACATCTTTTTTCCATCACCTTCGCTGGATTCGGTGATTCTCAGCTGGCCTGTAACGCGCTTTCCTACTCGCTTGACCAGACGCGAACGACGCTCTGACCACTGTTCGCGGATAAGTACTTCGTCGCCGTCGACGAGAATGTCGAAGAGAACAAATGCGGCGGGCCGGGAAGATGTATGTCGCTCGATCATGTGCGACTCCTTCACGTGCATCCGGCTCTGAAGCTCCTGGAAGCGTCCGGGCTCCCCATCGATCAACGCTACGATCTCACCATCGAGGACGAGGGATCGCCTGGTTTGAGCGGCGAGCTTCTTCAGCGACGCGACTATTTCAGGAAATTGCTCCGCCTTGTCCTTGCCGTTCCGCGTGATCAGCTTCACTTCGCCTGGCGTCACGAAGGCCAGGACGCGAATGCCGTCGTACTTGGGCTCGAACGTCCACCCTTTTCCGGGGACTTCGCTTCCGATGCTGCAGTACATCGGCTCGAGGGTTTTGGCGGATAGATCGGCTCGCCGAACGGGGGGTGAGGCGTCGATGTTCGATGTCGGAGGGTCGGGCTTTGGAGTCCGGTTGCGTCTCCACACGCGTCCCTTGCCCGCTGTGATCTCTTCCATGCTTCGCCCGGACTCGACCGATGTCATGTTGTCGGCGACGACGTCCTCGTCATTTGCGTAGTCATCGCGGTGTTTTATGAGTAGCCATTGCGGCTTTGCTGAGGACGAGCCATTGCGCGCGAACTTCATTCGAACGAGAGCGAACGATCCGCGAAGTCTTTCGCCATGGAACGTTATCTTCAGGTCGCCCCGTCTCAGGCCTTCGCGAATCGCGTCATCTTCGTCGTTCGCCGAAGTGGCGGTATCCGATGAATAGGTCCCGCGGTCCCACAACATGACACTGCCGCCCCCGTATTCTCCCTTGGGGATGGTGCCCTCGAAGGTGTTGTAATCGATTGGATGATCCTCGACCTGCATGGCGAGACGTTTCACGGACGGATCGAGGCTCGGACCTTTGGGAACCGCCCAACTCTTCATGACGCCGTCGAGCTCGAGTCGAAGATCAAAGTGAAGATGGCTCGCGGCGTGTTTCTGGATTACGAAGCGGAGTCGCCCGGCACGCGTGCGCGGCGATGCCTCATCACCTGATGGCTCCGCCGTTCTGGCGAAATCTCGTTTTCGTCGGTACTCGGTGAGCTGAGAGCGAGCGCTGTGCTTCGAACTCTTGCTCGTCGTTACAGCCATTAACGACCTCTAGGCTGTCTGCCTCTTCTTCGGCTTTGCTGGTTTGCGCCCTGCGGCGACGGCCTTTCTCTTTGCACGTACCGCGCCCTTCTTGCCTGCGCCTTCTTCCAGACTCGCGCGCAGCCGAGACATGAGATCGAGCACGCCGCTGTCCGGTGTTTCTTCCTGCGGGCCTTCGAGCTTCGGCTTCTTGCCCTTCATTTTGGCCTTGATCACTCGCATCAGATTGGCTCGGTACTCGTCCGTGTACCGCGTAGGATCAAACGGCTCGGCAAGATTTGCTACCAGCTGCTCGGCCATCTGGAGTTCCTGCGGGCGAACTGCTTCGCGGCTCGGGAAGTTGAAATCTTTCTCGTCGACGAGCTCGTTGGCGAATCGCATGATCTCGAGAACGAGCGCATCTCCAACGACCTTAACGCCAGCAAGGTGCTGGGTCTGCCTGATGATGATTTTGCCGATGCCAACAGATCCCGTGGTCCGGATTGCTTCACGCAGAAGTGCGTAGGGCTTTTCGCCACCTTTTGTGGGCACGAGGTAATACGGCGTCTCGAAGTACCGCGGGTCGATCTCCTCCTGTTTTACGAAGTCGAGGATATTGATGGTCTTGGACGCCTCGAGTGCCGCTGTCTTGAAATCCTCGTCGGTCATTACGACAAACTTTCCCTTTTCGTACTCATATCCCTTGACGATCTCGTTCCACGGAACGGGGCTTCCGTCAGCCTGGCAAACTCGCTCGTATTTGACTGGGGACAGGTCCGCGTCGTGGAGCAACCGGAAGCTGATGTGGTCGGCGCGCACAGCCGTTTTCAGCTCCACAGGGATGTTCACGAGACCGAAGGTGAGCGAGCCTTTCCAGATTGCGGCCATCGTGGAACTCCCGTGTGATATGCGTTGCGTTGTGTGCAAGGAAGCAACTCATGTGCCGCCTGTGGACAACCAATTTTGTGATGCCCGCAATGCAAAAAAGCCCCGGTGGAAACCGGGGCTTTTCTCACGATCAAGTTGTCAGCTGACTTTCGTCACGTCTGCCGCCTGCGGTCCTTTCTGGCCCTGCACAACTTCGAATTCGACTTTGTCCCCCTCGGCGAGAGACTTGAATCCCGATCCACCGATCGCGCTGAAATGCACGAACACATCGGGGCCTCCCTCACGCGAAATGAAACCAAATCCTTTGGCGTCGTTGAACCATTTGACCGTGCCTGTGATACGTGCCATTGAACTAATCCTCTCCCCGCGGGGCAATCTGTGAAGCGTTTCCACTGGCTGGCGAACGGAAGGACGCTTCGTTTCGTCGGACCCTTATTCCGGGCTATGCGCTACTGATCCGGCGGAGTGCAGAGGAGGGCAAGTTTTGTGCAAGAGATCGATCTTCTACGCCGCTCCAGCGACGTAATGCGCGGAGCGACCGCAGCTCTTGCACCGAAGGGTGACGTGTGTGTAGGGCGGTGGTGGGATCTGGCGGGGATCCCGCTCGATGGATCCAGAGCAAGAAGGGCAACTCAGAGGCGATCCGCTCCGATCATTGCTGATGAGAAAAAGCGCCTGGGCGGGATTGTACGCGTTTGGACGTGGCTTGCGCATGTGCTCTCCAATTACTTCGACGCAGCGGTGCGCGGTAATCGCTGCATGGGTGAACTTTGATGGCAATCCATTGAATAGAAAAGCCATCCAGATTCTCGAGCGGATCTATCTAGGGCTCGTCATCGGACTGCTGCCAGCTTGCGGCCCGCACGCCCACATTCCACTCCGACCGGCCAATCTGCCCGGCGTGCTTACCCCAACAGACAGCGGGGCTATCCTCGCGCAGCGCCTGGCACCGGTTTTATACCTGCAGCGGGATGAAACGTTCCCGCTCGAGCGGGTGGTCGCAGTTCTGCACCCCTCCAGGCCGGTGATCGCGTACCATCTGTTGTGGCGCGACGATGTCCACGGAGCGTGGATTCCGTTTACCGTGCCGACCGATGAAGAGGTGCTGTGGGTTGGGTACGATTCGACGCACGCGCCGACAGATGTATGGACCTATTGGCATGGAGATATCCTCCACACCCCATGGCCAAAGTCGCAGGTGCGCATCGACGTACAGTGGGGAAAGCACGGCAGCTTGCCCCGTAACGTCGTCCAGAGCGATCTGGCGCCTCCGCGGACGCTCAACTTTTTCTATGCGATGACCTTCTTCGGTGAGCCGGATATTCTGTTGGGCGATGTTTCCCGAAAAGGTCCCCTTTGTTTCTGCCACGGTTATCGCCGGTACCGTGAATTCACGCGACCGCTTACAATAGGGGATCGGATTGATGCGGTCGTGCGTGCCGAAGACCCCAGCACCGTTCTGCACGCGGTTTTTGGGAGCAAGTACTCGAACAAGCATCGTTGGCCTTGACGTACCAACAGCTGAAAGGAAAAAACCCCGGCGGAATTTTTTATCCGCCGGGGTTTCGCCAATCAGGATCTGGTCGCTGCGGTCTAATCTTTTCGAGCTATCAGCGTGCTGATGCGGTTGCCTGTTCCCGCTGGGCGATCGCAAATAAATCCTGTTGAGTCTGGCTCTGTTTCAGCACATCGATCGCGCGCATGAGCTGATTGTCCTCATCGACGCTGCGCCGTTTCGCGGTCGAATCGCCGAATGCAAGTCGCGCTACGGTATTTCCGAGAAGCCGGTCGATCTCAGTTCCGGCCTGCTCGTACTGAGCGTGGTCGACGGTGACCCCCTTTGCCTGAAGCCTCCGGTAAAACTCTTCACGCCAAGCGGGCTGGACGGTGAAGTTCGGCTTGACCGTTTTTTTCAGCTCGAGCGAATAATCCATAAGAGCAGCGCGCACGTCGGTCGTCTTCGGGGCGAAGATGTTAAAGACCTTCTGCTCGGCAGTTGTCAGTGTATCCGGGCGCACGATTATGTCCGGCGTGATGGCGCCGCCGCCATACACTATGCGACCCGCGTCCGACTTAAACGCTGGCCGTGAACGGCGAACCGAATCAGTCTCGAGCGAATCGGGCATTACCTCCACGAACTCACCGCTCGGCAACAGCTTGCGCTCTTTCTGGATGGACCGACCACTTGGCGTATACCACTTCGCGGTTGTCATCTTGAGCGCGTAACCGCCGTCGAGGGGGAATACCGATTGAACGAGGCCCTTTCCAAAAGAAGTCGTTCCAACGATGAGCGCCCGATCATGATCCTGCAGCGCGCCGGCGACGATCTCGGAGGCGGAGGCACTCCTTCCATCGGTCAGGAGAACGAGAGGAATTTTGGGTGCGACGGGTTCATCGGTAGCAACAAAAGTCTGGTTCTCACCATTGCGAGCGCGAATGCTCGATATCTCCTGCCCCTTCTTTAGGAAGAGGTTGCTCACTGTGAGCGACTGATCCAGGATTCCGCCCGGATTCCCACGGAGGTCGATGATGACGCCCTTCGCGCCCTCATCCCTCAAGCGAGCGACAGACGCCTCGAGCTCGTCCCGGGCGCTCTCATTGAATTGGAGCAGGGGGATGTAGCCGATCTTGCCATCGAGCATTATCGCGTACGGTACCGCGGGAATGTTGACAACGGCGCGGGTGAACGTAATCGGAATCAGTTCGGGAACACCGGGGCGGGAAAATTTGACCAGCACCTTGCTGCCGGGATTTCCCTTCAGTGCGTCCGAGGTCTGCGAGACCGTCCAGCCCCGAATGTTCGTGGTATCGACGAAGTTGATCCGATCGCCTTCCTGGACGCCGGCTTGCTCAGCCGGCGTGTGAGGGAAGACGCGTTGAACGGTGATGAAACCCTGCGTCTCGGCGATCTCCATTCCGATACCAGCGTACCGGCCATTGGTCTGCGCGTTGAAAGATGAGAGCTCTTTCGGCGACAACAGGACGCTGTAAGGATCGTTCAGCTCGTGGACGAGACCGCGGGCGGCTTTCTCATAAAGGGTCGCGGCGTCAACGGTATCAACGAAGCGGGTGGAAACGATATTGAGCACCTGGTCCAGGAGTCGAGCGCCCTGCTGGCTCTCGCGCTGCTGGAATACGAAGCCCCCGGCCATCACCGGAATAAGGATGAGACCGACAATCATTGCTTTTCTTGGTCGCGACATACGGCTTTTTTGAGCGGCTGTTAGTGAGGAAGGCGATAAGCTAATAGATACGCCCGTAAGACGACGGTTGTTCCCAAAGGACGCACAAAAGACACCAGTGGAACATCGGGTGCGTGTCAGGCCGCCCTGGAGGCAAGAACGTAGTCCACGAGCCAATCGCGATTGACTTGTCGGAAGGCGGCATCGCGAAGTAGCCCGGCTGCCACGAGCATCTCGTGCGCGGGTTGGAGCACTCGTTGCAAGTGGGAAGGGTATCGTTGGGTCAGCGGCAGCTGCTCAGCAAGCAATGCAAGTGGAACTCTCCAGGTAACCATTCCTTCCTCGCGCGCGACTTCGAGCAAACGGTAAAGCCTACGCGCGACCGGATTGGTGAGCGAGAGGTAGTGCATGACAGAGAGCGTGACGGTGTGACCAGCGGCGATGTTCGCGCGAATCACCGGCCCGATCGTTACTCTGGCGTCACCCGGCTCCGATGCAGTAAGGACCGGGAAAAGAGTGAATTGTTCTCGTTCCGCGAGCCGGCGGCGCGCGATTGACACTGAGGAAAGTATGGTGAATCGACCTTCTAGCGGCTGTCCGTCAGTTGCAGCAACGTACACTCCGCTCGATTCGAGAATAGTCCTCTCGAGTCGGGTCAGAGCTGACCGTAGCTGTTCGTATGTCCTTCCATCCACCCGCCGACCAATCGACCGCAGGAAAGCGTGGAGGGTAAAGCTGATCGCGCCGTCCTCGGGAAACCCGGCTTCGTGGTAGCGGTGCAGGAGCTCAATGTAGACGTCCTGGTCGAACGTACCAGGCAAGCGATCGCCAGGACTTGGCAAGACGCGCCACCTCCCGCCGCTCTCCGGCGAGAACGAGATCGCCGAGTCCTCGGCGGAGTCGCTCAGTCGAAAGATCGGGAGCGATTCGAGCGACCGATCGAGGACGACAGCGCGCGTCGCGATCCGCCGACGGGCCACGTAGGTCATGCAGAGAGAATATGTCACTGATCAAGTACATCGCAATCGCGGCGCTGCTGTTGTTCGCTCTGGTGCTGGCGTTGATCGGCATCCTTTCAGTCACTCACGACACGCCCGTCCGGAGCGTAATCGCAGAGGGCGATCGGGATGGTCCACCGGCGATTGGTGACTCGTTATTCGCGCGCAGCATCGAGCTGTTCACGGGAACTCATATCGATCCGGGCAACCAGGTTAAGATCCTCCTGAATGGGGACGGCACGTATCCGCAACTGTGGAAGGATCTGGAGTCAGCGCAGCGAACTATAACCATCCAGATGTACTACTCGCAGCCTGGCGCGGTTGCCGACACGCTGGCGAAGTATCTGATCGACCGGGCTCAACACAAGGTACGCGTCCTCCTTTTGCTCGACGCATTTGGCTCGCAGCCGCTGAAGAAGGACTGGATACACAGACTTCGGTCCGCGGGAGTGGAAGTTGTTTGGCTCAGGCCGTTGCGCTGGTACAACCTGCAGAAGGCTGCACAGCGCTCGCACGTTCGGGTGGTTGTCGTCGATGGGCGCATCGGCTACACAGGCGGGTTTGGTCTGGCGGACTATTGGCTTGG
Organism: Gemmatimonadaceae bacterium; assembly: GCA_050733435.1. Lineage (GTDB taxonomy): Bacteria > Gemmatimonadota > Gemmatimonadetes > Gemmatimonadales > Gemmatimonadaceae > UBA4720. Next base: position 68,454 of record JBOHTB010000141.1, read on the forward strand.
CGATGGACACCACAAAGACCAGTGGCGCGAGAGCAACGTGCGGTTCGAGGGTCCGACTGTCGGTGAGCTGCAGGCGACATTCGCGGCTGGGTGGGCCGAGGCGACTGGCGAGCTTCTGACGGGAGACATGTTCTTCCCGCGTGCATCCTTCGCGAATGTCGGCGACGTTCGTGCGGGGTTGATGCACACGATTCCGAGCACGGGAAGCACGCCAGCGGAACGCTTTCTCGCGCTCTCGATCGCCGGCGCGCGAAAGACACTCTACATCTCGAATTCCTACTTCGTGCCAGGAGAGAGCTTCATGCGGCTTCTCCTCGCTGCGGCCAAGAGGGGCGTCGATGTCAGAGTGCTGACGGTAAGTAAGGAGACGGACGTCAAGACAACGTGGTACGCAGGACGAACGTACTATGAGCCGTTACTCGAGGGCGGGGTGAGGATCTACGAGTATCAACCAACGATGATGCATGCGAAGAGCATGGTGGTGGACGGTCTGTGGTCGTATGTCGGCTCGATGAACTTCGACAACCGGTCGTTGTCATTCAACGACGAATCCATACTCGTCACGCTCGATTCCGGCGTAGGAGCTCAGATGGATTCGATATTCCTGGACGACACGAAATGGTCGAAGGAGATAAAGCTCGATGAATTTCGGAAGCGGCCGCTCCCGAGCAAGATTCTGGAATGGGGCGCGCAAAAATTGCGACGCGTGCTTTAGCGCTCAGTTGCGCGTCTGGTTTTGGCCCGCTATGTGACGGATGTCGGGCTGATGCTCTCTCGTTTTCATCCTCTCGTACGCGAATGGTTCGAAGACACGCTCGGGACTCCCAGCGATCCACAGCGCTCGGGGTGGCCCGCCATCGCCAGTGGATCGCACACTTTGATCCTCGCACCGACGGGGACTGGAAAGACACTCGCCGCTTTTCTGTGGGAGCTGAATGAGCTGATCGTTCGCGGGCTGGAAGCGCCGCTGCCGAATGCCGTTCATTTGCTTTATATCTCGCCGTTGAAGGCGCTGAACAACGATATCCAGAGAAATCTGGACCACCCGCTGGCCGATCTACGCGCGCGATTCATTGCTGCCGGCCTGGAGTTCCCTGAGATAAGGGTGGCAGTCAGGACGGGCGACACTCCCGCATCCGCGCGTGCGCGAATGCTTCGGAAATCACCACACATCCTGATCACAACACCTGAGTCTCTCAACATCATGCTGACGAGTCTCAAGGGGCGGGGCATGTTCAGTGGCACACGGGCAGTCATCGTCGATGAGATTCACGCCATCGCCGGGACGAAACGTGGCGCGCACCTCGCGCTGACGTTGGAGAGACTCGAAGCACTCGTGGAAAGTTCTCCGCAAAGGATCGGACTGTCCGCTACGCAACGCCCGCTCAAAGAAGTCGCGCGTTTTCTGGGCGGATGTGAAGAGAGCGAAAACGTGCACCCGACATTCCGGCCTGTAACGATTGTCGACTGCGGCATGACGAAGGAGATGGTGATCTCAATAGAGTCACCGGTCGCCGATCTCGGCAACGTCGGCGGCAGCATCTGGCCAGCGGTGGGACCTCTGGTTCTGCGCCACATTCAGGCTTCGAGAACAACGCTGGTGTTCGTGAACAACAGGGCGCAAGCCGAAAAGATCGCAGCGCGCGTCAACTCACTCGCGGAAGAGGAGGTGGCCCTTCCGTACCACGGCTCATTGGCTAGAGAAAGAAGATTTGCTCTCGAAGAACGCCTGAAGGCTGGCTCCCTGCGTGCGCTTGTCACCACGAGCTCGCTCGAGCTGGGTATCGACATCGGGTCGGTCGACCTCGTAATCCAGCTGCAATCCCCAAAACGCGTCGCGTCAGCACTGCAGCGAATTGGTCGTGCGGGACATACGCTCGGAGTTCCGAGCATCGGTATTCTCGTTCCCACGTTTCGGGACGATGGCGTGGAGATCGCGGCCATCGTTGGGGCGATGCGCGCGGGAGAGGTCGAGCCGACCCACGTTGTCCAGAACGCGCTTGATGTACTCGCGCAAGTAATTGTCGCCGCGGTTTCCGTCGACGACTGGCCCAGCGCGGATCTATTCCATCTGGTACGCCGGTCCTATCCGTATCACCAGCTTACGCGAAGCGCGTTCGACGAAGTCCTCGCGATGCTATCCGGAAAATATCCATCGGACATTGCGGCGGAACTCGAACCGCGGATCACCTGGGATCGCGTAAGCGACCGGCTCATCGGATCCCGCGCAGCGCGAATGACGGCGGTGATCTCCGGCGGCACAATCCCCGATCGCGGACTGTACACCGTGAATCTTCCGGATCGTACGCGACTCGGCGAGCTGGACGAAGAATTCGTGCACGAGTCGAGAATCGGCGATGTATTCCAGCTCGGGTCCTCCACCTGGAGAATCGCGGCGATCGAGCACGACCGAGTCGTCGTATCTCCAGCGCCGGGCACTCCGGCGCGGATGCCTTTCTGGCACGGAGAGTACATGGCCAGGTCGCTGATGCTGAGTCAGCGCGTAGGCGCTCTCCGTCGTGAGCTCTCCCAATCGCCGGATACGCAGGATCTCGTGGACAAATACGGATGCGATGCGGCAACCGCCAACTCGCTGGTCAAATACGTCGGGGCGCAGCGCGCGGCGACGGGCATAGTTCCCGACGAAAAGAATATCGTCATCGAGCAGTTCAGAGACGAGACAGGTGCGGTGCGTATCGTGATACACGCGGCATTCGGCGGCAGGATAAACGCACCATGGGGAATGGCGCTAGCACAGCGAGTGCGCGAAGCGATTAACAACACCGATCTTCAGGTTCAAACTACCGATGATGGAATCATGCTTCGGCTGCCGGACCTCGGCATGACGACACCGATCCAATCGCTTCTCGAGCTTTCGGCCGCCGAGGCGGAGCAGCTCGTGATGGAAGAAGTCGGTTCGACGTCACTGTTCGGCGCCCGATTTAGAATGAACGCAGCGCGGGCGCTGCTGCTGCCGCGTGGCAACCCACGTCGACGAATGCCGCTCTGGCTGCAACGGCTCAAGGCTCTCGATCTCCTCCAAACCGTCAGGCAATTCCCGAGCTTTCCGATTCTCGTCGAGACCTATCGCGAAGTTTTACAGGACGCGTTCGACATGGCGGGGTTGCGGTCGGTCCTGGCTGACATCGCGTCAGGCAGCATTCGCATCCACAACGTCCAGACGGATGCGCCCTCACCGTTTGCAGCGAGTCTACAGTTCGGATTCGTGATGGACTGGATGTACGGCGACGATACACCTCGCGCGGAACAGAGGGCCGCGTTGCTCTCGCTCGACAGGGCGTTGCTTGACGAAGTCATGGGCGGCGAAGGGTCCGACGACATCACGCTCGAAGCAATCGTGCAGACGCTCGCCGAAAGGCGAGGCACAACTCCTGGCAGACGTGCGCGGACCGACGACGAGCTGGCGCATCTGGTGGACCGGGCGGGAGATCTCACGGGGGAAGAACTAAGATCTCGAATCGCTACGCCGGATGAAGGAGTACGAGGCGATCCGTTCGCGCAACTTCTTGCGAGCGGCCGTATGATCGCGATCCGGCTGGGCGCAGAGGGGTCGGCCGAGTGGCGCTTCATTCTCACCGAGACGTATCCTCGGTACGCGTCTGCATTTGGCAGCGACCAGCTAGCGCGCGTGCGGGGAACACAGGACCTGGTTGAACAGGATGCCGCTCTCCTGGTTCCGGACGTTCTCCGACAGCCCGCAATAAATTCGTCGGTTGCCAGGCGGGAAATTCTTGCGCGATTTCTGACTCAGTCAGGCCCAGTGACTGCACTGGAAATTGTAAACCGCTACGGCTGGTCGAGAGAGTGGGCCGAGTCGAGGCTGAGCGAGTGGGAGAGAACGGGCAAGCTCGTTCGCGGAAAATTCCGAAGCGCAGCCACGGATGTTGAGTGGTGCTCGCGCCGGGTTGCAGAGATTGGAAGACGACGCGCGCTGGCGGCACTCAGGAAGCAGATCGAAGCGGTCGAGCTTCATCATTTTGCCGCCTTCATGCAGCGGTGGCAGCATCTCGACGAACGGGACAGGCTTGAAGGTGTGACAGGAACCGCTACGGCGATGCGCCAGCTATATGGTATTGCCCGCCCGCCTGTTGCGTGGGATCGCGATTATCTCCGATCGCGTATTCGCAACTACGATCCTGGCTCTCTGTCGCAGTTCAGTGCGACGGGTGAGCCGGTCTGGGTTGGTGAGGGCAAGTACGATTCCGAGTCGGGCGCGATACCTCTTGCGCGCGTCCGTTTCTTCGAGCGGGGAACGGGCTCGATCTGGCTGAGCGAAGAAGACGAAAGGGCTCTCGTTCTAAGTGAGAACGCCGAGGCGGTGCGAATGACCATCGCCGAAGAAGGCGCATCGTTCATCGGAGACATTCAGGCGGTTACCGGCCTGACTATGCTGTCGGTGCGTGAAGCGATTCGCGAGCTGGTGGCCTGGGGGCTGGTTACAAACGATACGGTGGAGGCGCTGCGAGAAGTCGGACGATGGAAATCAATGACGCCGCGAACGGGCCCCGATCCGACGAGCTGGTTACCCGCGGACTACACTCCATCTCGAAACAGAAGGGTTGTGCAGCGACGTCCCAATCTTCGACGACTCCCCAAGTGGAGAAGGCCTGACAAACCAGGCGGGACGCCCAGTGGGTGGACGGGGCGATGGTCGTTGGTGCGCAGAAGGGGAACGCTCGGGCCGGAGCTTCCGGACGAAGAACGAGCAGATCGAATCGCTCACCAGTGGCTGGCTCGCTACGGAATAGTTTCGCGCGACTGGTGGCGCCGAGAACGACCGCCAGTGTCGTGGCGAGCGATCTATCGAGAGCTCAAGCGACTCGAATTTCGTGGAGAGGTGCGGCGCGGCTACTTCGTGAAAGGACTCGGTGGCGCGCAGTTCGCCTTACCTGATGCCGTCGAGTGGTTACGCGCCGTGGCGAACGACGACGATCGGGATTCCGCAGGGTTCGTCGTGATGGCGGCAAGTGATCCAGCGAACGTTTACAATCTTCAACTGGAGCTGGTGGACCGTGATCCTTTATCCAGGCCTCGCGGATCGGGCGCACTGCTAGTGATGCGCGGCGGTAAGGTTGCACTTGCAGTCGAAGCGCGAGGGCGGCGCTTCACGGTGGCGAGCTGGATGTCACTCGAGCAGACGGCAGAAGCCAAGAACGCATTGCGCGAGCATCTTCGCGGTGAGCGATCCGCGCGCTATGTGATGTAGCTGTCAGCGAATGTCGGCGCGGCCGAGCGCGGCACGTACTGCTTCACGTATGGCAATGACTGCCTCTTCGTGCGCGGCGGGAGAGTCTTCGCGAACGTGGAGCTCGATGCCATCGGCCACAGCCAGACGATGCCATCGCAGCGACATATCATCGTCGTGGGCAACAGCTTCATCCGCGCCAGCGCCGAGAGCGGGAGCCAGAGCAAGGCCGATCTTCCGTTCGAGGGCATCGCCAGTGACGTCGCGCATTTCGCCGCGAATCGTCTGGAGACTCTGTCCTTCGCGCTGACGGATCTTTATCGAGAGGAGCTGGAGCAGATGACGATAACCGTACGTCGCGCCCGTTCCAGTTCCTTCGGGGCGATCCAGCAACCCGCTTGCGACGTAGAAGCGTACCGCGCGCGCGCTGGGTGCCGTTCGCGCAGACGCGTTGGTGGGCCTTATCCCAGCTGCATCTACAAGAGCTGTTGCGTGTGCGGCAAGTCCGCGGGCGTTCCAGGGAGCGTGTTTAGCGTGGGCGCGGAGGAGAGCGACAGGCGATTCAGCCATGTTGATAGGATAACATTAAAGTCTTCTGCTCGCTCGTCGTGCGGAAGGTCTCCTGCTGGTGACAGAACCGAGATTTCCAAGTCGCGTTTCAGCTCACGGAATCCACGAAATTCTTCTACGGGCGCCGTCGATCCCTGCTCTCCCCACACAAGGAGCGCCGGTTGGCTGAGACGACGAAGTGCGTTGCGAACGTCGATGTTCAAATGGCCGGACAGAAACGCAGCAGGTGCGTGACGCGCGCCACGCTGATGAGATGTCGCATAATAAATCTCGACGAGCTCGCGCGTCACGAGCGCGTCGTTCGAGTAAACGTTTTTCAGGGACCGACGGAGACTCGGTCTCGAGACGAGAGCATTGAACATCGCCGTGCCGGCGATCGGAGTTTCGACGGCCAGACGTCCGGCTTCGCCTCCTATCCCGACCGGTTCGTTTTGCCGCACAAGTCCTGACGGTGCGATGAGCGCGACGGCGGGAAAGCGGTGGGGATCGCGGGCAGCCAACACTATCGCGTACGCACCGGAGAGCGAGGAAGCAACCAGAACGCAAGGCTCGTCGATTACCCTGCTGACGAAGTCCGAGATGAGCGAGATATAGAGGCGCGCCGAATAACGGATTGCGGGTCGGTCGGACCGTCCGAAGCCGAGCAGATCGATGGTGTATACCGTATTACCGCGAGCGAGCGCGTCGACGTTATTGCGCCACTCGTAGGACCATGCTGCCGGATGGATTCCGTGTATGAGCAGTAGGGGCGGGCCTTCGCCGTGCTTTGTGAAAGCGACGCGCCTGTCCCGCCACTCGAAGCCTCCTTCTTCACCGCCGATCAGGTTGGTGAGCTGGTCTACACCTTTGCGAGCGAATGCGTTGTAGGCCGCGGCGGCGCCGAGGATGGCGCCGCCAGACAGCAGAATTTTCTTCCACGGTCCTTCAGGTCTTTCGTCGTTCTCGTCCATCCAACCTCACATTCGATAAACCGCTCAGGAAAAAGCGCGGCTACTTGAGAGTAACCGCGCTTTGGGAAGTGCGCACGGGGGGGGTGGGCGACGGTAGGGCTACCTCCGGGAGCGGCTCCGGCTGGAACTCCGGCGACTCGATCCGCTCCGGCCGCGGGATTTCGCGCCCCCGCGAGACCGCGCAGTCGGCCTTTTGCTTCCACCCGTCTTCCGAGCACGTGCCTTCTTCGTCGATTTTTTTGCGCCACCCTTCCGTGCGGTCGCTTTCCTTCGTCCGGTGGCTTTCTTCTTCGCAGCGGGGCGCGATTTGGAGCTCTTACGCGCACCAGAAGCTTTTCGAGCGCTCGATTTCCGGCCGCTCGATGACCGCGAGGATGTGGTAGAGCTGCCGCCGGACGTTGCTCCGCTCCGGCTCGCTGGTGTCGAAGCACCGGAGAAGCTGCTTCTTCCGCTCGTCGATGTAGCGCCTGCACCGGACCCACCAATTGCTCCGGACGACGTTCCGCCAAAGCTGGAACCGCCGAGGCCGGAACTTCCGCTCGCGGCGGGGCTGCCGAGTCCTCCGCCGGTCAAGGTGGATTCCTGCCGCTTGCCCGATCCTTTGGGGCGGCCTCTTCTTCCCCTCGGCGCTCCCCCGCCGAATAGATCTTCCTCTTCCTCTTCCTCCTCCCCCTCCTCTTCCGCCACTACGGTAGCATCGGAGTCTACTTCTTCGTCGTCATCCGCGTCTTCAGCGCTGTCCCATAGGCGATCGCTGTGGTCTTCGTTGATTGCCCAGCCACCGTCTTCGTCCTCATCATCCTCATAGGAACGCTTGCCGCGACTGAAGCCACCGAGATCGTCCGGGTCGTCGTCATCCGCGAAACGCAATGGCTCCATTGATTCACCGCTCGGCATGAGTCCTCCTATAGAGTTTTCAGCATCGCACTGAAGTAGCG
>JBOHTB010000142.1:0-6884 GCA_050733435.1 Gemmatimonadaceae bacterium
TGAGCATGGAGCTGTGTGGTGGCACACACGTTCGGAATACCGCCGAGATCGCGTTGTTCAAGATCGTGAGCGAGACGGGCGTGGCTGCTGGAGTGCGTCGAATCGAAGCGGTCACGGGCCGGGCGGCGCTGGCGCTTTTCCGCGAGCACGAGCGCGAGCTGCACGAGATCGAATCGCTGACCCGCGCGCCGGCCGGACAGGCGGTGAAGCGCGTACAAAGTCTCGTCGAGGAACGTCGCGCCCTCGAGAAGCGTCTCGACGAAGCTATGCGCTCAGGCGGCGGTGGCGCTGTCAAGTCGCTCGTGGACCAGGGCTCGCTTACCGATGGTGTGCGAATCGTTGCCACGAGCGTGAACGCGCCGGATCTCGCCACGCTCCAGGCGATGGGCGATGCGTTGCGCGAGCAGATGGGGACTGGCGTCGGCGTCATCGCGGCGACTTTCGAGAACGGAAAGAACACGATGCTGACCGTGGTGACGGACGATCTTCGCGATCGTGGTATTCGCGCTGACACGATCATGCGCGAGATCGCCGCGACCGCCGGGGGGAAGGGAGGCGGCAAGCCGCACATGGCGCAGGCTGGAATTCCGGACACGCAGCGGATGGCGTCGGCAATTGCCGAATCGCCGGCGATGATCCGGAGACACGTCGCTGCTCAGTGAGAGTTTATGAGTGAGGATGGTTCACGACCGCCAAACGCCTCTTTGAACGTCGATGCCTGACTGGCTGAGTCGCCTCGACCCGGCTCCGCCCGACGAGCTCGCGGCGGCTCTTCGGAGCGCTCTTACCGACTCAGCCGCTGATCCAACCGCCGAAGAATTGTTGGTGGCCGCAGAGCGGCTGCTCGACAAGGTACTGCGTACCGACTGCGGGTCGCGATCATCGGCGGTCGATCTTCTCGCGGTCGATGCGTTGGTGACGCAGTCGCTTCTGGTCGCGAGTCAGGATCCAAACACTGTCGACGATTTTCCCGAACGGATGCTGCGTCGCATAACGTCCGCTTGGGAGTAACGAGCGATCGTGATCGGCCCAAGGCGGGCGAGAGTCGTCGTTCTTCGCGGCGGTGTTAGGGAATGATCGTCATCCTCTTCACCGGCGGCACCATCGCAATGCGCAACGACCCGGGCGCCGGCGGCGCGCAGGTCGGGCTCACGTCGACCGAGATTCTCGCTGCGACGAGAGGAATTCGTAGCGTCAGCGCAGTCGAGACCGAAGACTGGGGCCAGTTCCCCGGCCCGCACATGACCGTCGAGCGGATGTGGGCGCTCAGGAACAGGATCGCCGAGCATCTGGCGCGTCCCGAGGTGATGGGAGTGGTGATCACGCACGGGACGGACACTTTGGAGGAATCGGCATACCTCGTCGCGAGATCGACGTCGAGCGAGAAGCCGATTGTCTTCACCGGAGCCATGCGCACGGTCAGCGACCTCGGCTGGGATGGTCCCGCGAACCTTTTCGAGGCGGTCCGAGTCGCGGCGAGCGAAGAGACGAGAGGATTCGGAGTGATGGTCGTCATTGGTGGACAGATCTTCACCGCGCTCGACACCACCAAGACGAACACACACTTGCTTGACGCTTTTGAAAGTCCCGGCCTTGGGCCGCTTGGCGTTCTGGACGAGGGCGAGTTGATCCTCAGACGCGAGATGCCGGCAGCGCCCCCTGTTATAACACCTAACACTTTGGCGACACCCATCGACATCATTTTTGCCGCTGCGGGAACGGATTCGCGCCTTCTCGATGCGTCGCGAGAGGTCGCGCGCGGGCTCGTCCTCGCCGCGATGGGGCGCGGCAATGTCCCACCGTCAATGGTGCCCGGGATCCAGCGCTGGGTCGCGGAGGGTAAGCCCGTCGTGATTACATCGCGAACTCAGGGAGGACGGGTCGGCCACACCTACGGCTATCCGGGCGGCGGACGACGCCTCCAGGAAATGGGCGCGATTTTCGGTGGCTCACGCCGCGCGCAGCAGGCGCGCATCGATCTCATGCTCGGACTCGGAGCAGGTATGACCGACGCCGAGCTACGGACAATGTTCGAATCATGACGCTTTCGCATATGCTTACCTTGCACTGCAAATGAAACTCTCTCCTCCTGAAAACGTCCGAAAGATCGCGGCTCGACTCGAGGACGCCGGATTCGAGACGTGGTGCGTTGGCGGCGCGATCCGCGACGCCCTCCTCGGCCATCCCGATCTCGACTGGGATTTGGCGACCGCCGCGAAACCCGACGAAGTGCGGAAACTCTTCAAGCGCACCGTCCCGGTCGGGGTCGAGTTCGGCACGGTCGGAGTCCTGGATGCCGACAACGTCATGCATGAAGTCACCACCTTCCGCCGCGACGTTCAAACCGATGGCCGACATGCGGTCGTCGAGTTCGGTGCATCGCTCAACGAGGACCTCGCACGGCGTGACTTCACCATCAATGCGATCGCGTATTCGCCAAAGACGGGCGAGGTCCGGGACACTTTCGGCGGACAGAAAGACATCGACCGAAAATTGATCCGGGCCGTCGGAGATCCGCGCGAGCGAATGGCGGAGGATCGTCTGCGTGCGCTGCGTGCGATCCGGTTTGCGGCGCGATTCGGATTCGAGATCGATCCCGCCACCTGGGAAGCGATCGTGGAAAGCGCGCCGCAGATGTCGAGATTGTCGGCCGAGCGCGTTAAGCAGGAAATCGAAAAGACGATGGATCAGGTGCGTCTGCCGAGCCAGGCGTTCGCTAAATGGAGGGAGAGCGGGGCGTTCGAGACGCTGATTCCATCGCTGGCGAGAGTGACCGACCGTCAGCTGAAGCCGCTCGACCATCTCCGGCGTCCGTTACTACTGCGGCGTCCGGCGCGGAGGTCGACCCGCATCGCGGCACTTTTCGCGTCGGTGCCGCCGGGCAACGTGCGCAAGATCCTCAAAGACCTTCGGTTCTCGAACAGCGAAACGGAGTGGATTGGACTGCTGGTGGATCGCTGGCACGAGCTGGGCCCCCCGATGACGCGTGAGCTGCTCAAGGCGGAGGAGCGCTATGCGGCGGACCCCTGGGGCGACCGGACGCCGCCGAGCGTGGTGATCAGATCCTGGGCGGCGAGCGTCGGGCGCACGCGTCTTGCCCCTCTATTGCGTCTGGCGGATGCATTCTGGTGGGCGGCTCGAGATGCGGGTGAGCCGGCACCCTACAAGCCGACGGTGGCAGCGACGTACAAGCGCGCGATCAATATTGCGTACAAGGATGCGATCGAGATTGCGGATCTGGCGATCGACGGCACCGATCTGGAGCAGCTTGGGATACGTGGAATCGAGGTGGGTACGACATTACGGAAGCTTCTCGAAGCGGTTATAAATAATCCATCGCTCAACAACCGGACCGATCTCGTGCGCCTGGCAAGAAGCTGAGCGCGACTCAACGTCCCCACCCTCAGTGTAACTGATGCTATTCCGCAGCCGCACACCCGATTCGACCGTCTGGAAGCGTTTTCGCTCGGGCCACGACGGCTTCACCTTCACCCGCAACGGCGACGTGTACGAAGCGAAAGTCGTCGCGAACGCGGAGCGCGTCGTAGATCTTTTTTATACGCTGAGCGAGTTGATGGCGCCGGCCGTCGACGTCTTCATTCAGGACATGCGCTCGCAGATGACGTGGGCGGGCCAGTCGATGGCGCTTCCGGATGTGCGCGACGCCGTTGCGCGGCTCAAGGTTCCGCTCGCGACTTACGGAGGCGTGGAGATCACGCTTTACACTGCCGAAGATCAGCTCACGCTCACGCCCCAGCTCGAGCTTTTCATCTACTCCAGGTCCGATCGCTGGGTCTACCTTCTTACGAGCATGAATCTCGAGGAGCGCGCGACGCTCGAGGATCGGCTGTGGGGAATTTCGTCATGGGAACGCGCGCCGGCGCCGGCACTGAGCGACGCAGTGGCCGCGGCGGCTGAGAGACTCTCGATCAAGAGTGCTTGAGCGCGTCGCCGCGCGAATCGCCGAACGCGACGGCTCGCCTCCACTATAAATGAGCTCGGTCGCGCTGCTTTACACCGCGATCGCGGCAAGCGCCAACGTCGTCGGCGCCGCCGCGGTAGTCTCCCGGTCGCAGTGGAGCGTCCGAGCCCTCGAGAACATGGTGGCGCTCTCGGCGGGATTCATGATCTCGGTCGCGCTCCTGGACCTCACTCCCGACGCGATCCGATTCCACGGCGAGTCCGCGGCACTGGTGATATTGATCGGGTATCTCCTCGTGCACCTCACGCAGCACACCCTGGCGCCGCATTTCCATTTCGGAGAAGAGGTGCACCACGTCTCGAAGATGGTGAGCTTCTCGGCGCTGGCGGGACTGATGCTCCACACCTTCGTCGACGGAGTCGCGATCGCGAGTGGATTCGGCGTGAGCCAGGCACTCGGCATCCTCGTCTTTCTGGCGATCCTGCTGCACAAGCTGCCCGAGGGTCTCGCGATATCGAGCCTCTTTCTGGCGTCTGGCGAAACCAGGCGCGCCGCACTCGCCTCGAGCGTCGCATTGGCCGTCTCCAGCCTCCTCGGCGCGCTGCTCACGCTGCAGATTCCGCTGCTCGGCGAGTACGGATTGCCACTCGCAGCAGGAGTGACGCTCTACGTCGGCGCGTCCAATCTCGTTCCCGAGTTTCAGGGAAAGAGAGAATGGCGACTGCCGATCAGTTTTTTTCTGGGGTGCGCGATTTACTATGTGGCGAGGAGGATTGTTTGAGCGGGAAGCGGGAAGCGGGAAGCGGGAAGCGGGAAGAGGGATGCGGGAAGAGGGAGCGGAACGCAAAAGGCCGCCGCGAATTCCGCGGCGGCCTTTGCTATCGTCTACGCAACGCTAATTTGCGACTGCCGTGAATGTGACGGGGCTCGCTGTCCCGACCTTAGCGGTGGCGCTCTGCGCTCCGACGGTTGGGCCGAGTACCCACCCGATCGCAGCTTCGCCATTGACGTCAGTCGTAACTGAGGTCGTCTTCGCGGAGTCAGCGGTCGCAAAGAATCCTCCGCCGGAGGTCACCGCGAAATCAACTCTCACGCCTTTGACCGGGGCGGCGCTTGCATCGGTTACGCTAATCGTCAGCGGATTCGCCACCGTGTCGCTGGCGGCAGCAGTCTGATTGTTGCCCGACTTGATCCCGAAGGTGGGCGCTACGGCCGTCGCCGAAAACGATCCGGATACCGTCGATACCAGTTGGGAGGCCACGGTGACTGCCTGAGCACCGGGCGCGTCACCGAGCGTCCAGATTGTGGAGGCCACCCCAAAAGCGTTAGTCGATCCCGCCGTACTCGAGACGCTGCCGCCGCCCGAGGTCACCGTCCATACGACGGGTGAGCCGATAACCGCGAGCCCGTTCGCATCGGTGAGTGTGACGCTGAGCTGAGTGTTCAACGTGTCGGTAACGAATCCCGTTTGGCCGTTGGCGGCGGGGGTTATCGTGAGGGTCTTTGGCACCACGGGAGCAAAATTCCCGACGCTATTATCGCTACCGCACGCATTCAACCCGCCGAGCACCAAAATCATTCCCGCTGCTGCTGCCGATCGACTAATCCTCATCTGATATCCCCCTGGCCTGGTAAGCGCCCCACGAAAGAGGCGACAAGCAAAAAATGCGATGCATTGCCGAATTCCGGCATTTCGTCGTCGGCACATATAGTGGGGAAACGGGGGCAAATCCGCCAGATGGTCTTGCACGTTGGCGCGGACGCCGAGTTCGACGGCGTCATGCTCGGCTGCGGGGGCAGCGCGAGCGGCCAGGGAATTCTGCCAGCTCGAGCTGCGAGCTTGAGCGGCCCGCTTAAGCTGCCGGCTACTAGCCTGAAGCGGCCAGCGGCCAGCTGCGGGCATATTTGACTTTTCGGCGTGGCGGTCTAGGTTTTTTGGACTCTCGGTTCCACGCGGCGCAAAAGACCGTGGAGCATCATTCTCACTTCCGTTACCTGTTCTGAGAGTGCGGCGTGCTCGTCTTCCGTGAGCGCGTCGATATCTCTTGCAGCTCGGAGATGATACTCGAGTTCTGAGGCGGAGCCGAGAGCAATGCGCAGATATCGCGCGAATCCCGTCTCGGCTCGCTGTTCTCGGCCCTCGACGATATTCGCGGCAATCGAGAATGCCGAGCGCGAGATCTGACTTCGAAACCCAGCGAACTCGCTGCCGCGCATATTTCCGGCGGCCCGATGCGCGTTGAGCGCGAGAGCGTGCGCCTTCCGCCAAACAAGAAGCTTCTTGTAATCTGCCACGCGAAAGGATTGCTCCGCAGCCGCGACACGCTACCATCCTAAAACGAGCGCCGGACTCGTTCTAACTCAAGCGCCAAACCGAAAAGTCAAATATGCCCGCAGCTGGCCGCTGGCCGCTTCAGGCAGGTAGCTGGAGGCTTAAGCTGGTGGCCAGAGGATCCGCCCACCAAAAGCAACGGCCAACCCCTTGCACCAGTTTTAAGCGAATGCCCAAAAAATTCCGCCGCCCTCCATCGAACATCTCGAGCCGAGAAGAGAGTCTCTGGAGTACGAGAGAAGCCGTTCAACCGCTGGCAGCTCGGATGCGCCCGAAAACTCTGGAAGAGTTCGTCGGCCAGGAGCACCTCCTCGCGCCCGGAAAAACCCTGCGGGAAGCAATAGAAAGGGGAAGCGTCAGCTCGATGGTCTTCTGGGGCCCGCCGGGCTCCGGCAAAACCACCCTCGGCCGCTTGATCGCGACTTACACCGACCGCGACTTCGTCCCGTTCTCGGCGGTCACCGAAGGGATTCAAAGAGTAAGAGAAGTCGTCGCGGAAGCCGAGCAAAAGCTGCAAGTGGGACGACAGACCATTCTGTTCGTCGACGAGATCCACCGCTTCAACAAGGCGCAGCAGGATGCGTTTCTTCCGCACGTCGAAGCGGGCACGATCACCCTCATCGGCGCGAC
>JBOHTB010000143.1:0-11414 GCA_050733435.1 Gemmatimonadaceae bacterium
TGCCTTCCCGCACATCCGGCTCGTCGAGCACAATACCCCCATTCAATGCTCGTAGGGTAGTGTGCTTCCGTGAGACGGGTCAAGACTTCGTGAGAAGCATTTCCCCTCTGACAAAAGCAAAACGGCGCCTCAAATGAGACGCCGTGAGCTTTCGCGAAACAGGGGGTTTAGTGGAGGCGCGGGGATTCGAACCCCGGTCCGAGAAAAGATCGACCACAGCGTCTACGTGCGTATTCCACCGATTGAGGTCTCCAGCCGCTGGCCAGTGGAAAGCCCACTTCTGGACAAGTCTCCTGAATTTTCGCCGGCTTCCGGAAGACGCGAGAGCCGACTATCCCGAATTTTCGATACCCGTAAAGCCGCCTCAGGAGGGCTTCTCTATGGGCAGGTGCAGCAACTCCTAAGAGTTACGCAGCCATTGCGAGGTTGTTGTTCGCATTTGTAAAAAGTCCCAGAGGTTTTACCAGGATCCGAGGACCTGGGCACGCGGCCACAGCTTCACTAACCCCGTCGAAGCCAGTCGCCCCCGTTCATGAATTATAGCCCAACCGAGCCACTAAGTCAATCAAAATCCACTTGCCAATATGGTTGAAGTCAGGACTCTAAGTGCTCCTGAAACAAAGTCTTACCCGCGCTACTTCAAGCTGCTGCTGGCGTGCGCTCCGCCTCGCTCTCTTCGACCGTGTCGACGTCGAGCACGACCCGATCTTCGTACCCGTTCGGGTTCATGAGATACGACGCGAACACGTCCTCAACCTCGGAAAGACTCACGACCGCGTGCAGTTTTCGCCTCAGCTCTCCCGACCCCGGAATACCTTTCACGTACCAACCGAGGTGCTTTCGGAACTCGATCGCGGCGCCGCGCGGATCCGCTTCGTACGCCTCCGCCATTCTCGCGTGCTCGAGCGCGATCTCGAATCGGCGCTCGATCGGCGGCGCCTCCGGCTTGGGCTTCCCTTCCAGCAACGCTCTCGTCTGATCGAAGATCCACGGCTGACCGAAGGAGCCGCGCGCGATCATGACCGCGGCACAACCCGTTTCACGCTGGAGCCGCACAGCGTCCTCGGCGCTCTTGATGTCGCCGTTTCCAATCACCGGGATTTCGAGAGCCTGCGATACCGCGGCGATCTCTTCCCATCTCGCGCTGCCCGAGTACATCTGGGTCCGCGTGCGTGGATGCAGAGCCAGGGCTCGCGCGCCCGCGTCCTGGCAGCGCAACGCAATCTTCACCGGATCGCGTGTCTCCTCGTTCCAGCCGCTACGAATCTTGACGGTCACTGGCAGATGGGTGCTCGAGCTCACAGACCGAATGACTGACTCGACCAGCGAGAGATCCTTGAGACAACCAGATCCGCCGTTCCTCTTCACGACTTTCTTCACCGGGCAGCCGAAATTGATGTCGATGAATTCGGGCTGAAAGACATCGGTGACCAGCCGCGCAGCCTCACCCATCGCGTTTGGATCGGCTCCAAAAATCTGGACTCCGATCGGCCGCTCCTCAGCGCCGAACCGCAACTTGTCCAGCGTAGCAGCATTCTCGCGCCGAATTCCCTCTGCCGACAGGAACTCGGTGACCACGACGTCCGCGCCAAAGCGGCGGCAGAGCCTCCTGAATGGAGACTCTGAGACCCCTGCCATCGGGGCTAGATAGAGCGGGATTTCGTCCCGAACTGAAAACGGAAAACGCATAGGAAGTACAAGCTAAACGTTACACCCAAGTGCTTGCAACACCGTGGTTTGACTCTCGCATCCGTCGCGCGTAACTTCCGGCTTCGCGCGCACTGGACTTGTCGAACACTCTCGGGGAGCTGATGGAACTACGCGATTTTTTCTCTGAAGACGCGATCAAACTCGAGCTCGAAGGAATCTCCAAGGACGACATTCTCAAGGAACTGATCGGACTGCTCGGGCTCGACGACAAGTCGGAAGGAATGCTGTTCAAGATGCTGAAGCGCCGAGAGAATCTGGGTTCGACGGGAATCGGAAGAGGAATCGCAATTCCCCACTGCCGCTCTCTCGTCGTGACGCGCCTCCGAGTCGCGTTCGGACGAAAGAGTCAGGGCGTGGACTTCAAGGCGATCGACGACAAACCGGTTTTCTTTTTCTTCCTGATCGTCGCACCGCCGCTCGAGGTCTCTAATCAATACCTGCCCGTCCTCGGCAAGATCGCGCAATTCTCGAAGGAGTCCGACGTTCCGGAGCGACTCCTGAAGTTGAAGCAGCCGCGGGAATTCATGCAGCTACTGGAGGAGAAGAGCCTCTAGCCTCTCCACCGCGCCGGGCTCCTGGCATGAGGCCACCGAGACGAAGTTTCATCCGGATGAATCGGATTTGGCTGGATTTGACGGATCAATCATGTTGGCGTGAAACATCTTCGCAGGCCGGGATTTTTTGGGAACTGCCGCTCAGGCTTGCCTCTAACGCCACACTGACTTCTCTATTGCTATAGACGGAAGCTCAGATGGAGCCCTCGATGCAAACGAGCGCCAAGAGGCGCTCTCAATGCAAACAACAAAAAATCACAGCCCCGGCGCAAGGAGCCATAGCGCCAGTAAGACCTATCCGTCAAATCCGGCAACATCCGCCTCATCCGGATGAAACCTCGTCTCGGTGGGCAGACGCCAGGAACCCGGCGCGACAGGCCTAGAAGACCTGAGAGGCATTATTCCCACTCGATAGTCGCGGGCGGCTTCGAGCTCACATCGTACACAACCCGATTCACTCCCGGAACCTGGTTGATCAATCTGCTCGAGATTCGCGCGAGCACCTCGTGAGGGAACGGAAACCAGTCGGCCGTCATTCCGTCCGTGCTCGCCACGGCGCGCAGGCCCAGCACGCTCTCATAGGTCCGCTCGTCTCCCATCACGCCGACGCTTCTCACTGGCAGGAGTACGGCGAAAGCCTGCCATATGTCGTCGTACAATCCGGCTTCACGGATTCCGTCGAGATAAAGTGCGTCGGCCGCGCGAAGGAGATCCAGCTTCGGCTTCGTGACATCGCTCAATATTCGAATTGCTAGGCCCGGACCGGGAAAGGGATGCCGAGCGACCATTTCTTCCGGCAAACCAAGCTCGCGCCCGACGTTTCGTACTTCGTCCTTGAAAAGCTCCCGCAGCGGCTCGATCAGCTTGAACTTCATGTCCGGCTTGAGCCCACCGACGTTGTGATGGGTCTTGATGGTCACCGACGGACCGCCGCGCGGGGAGAATGACTCGATTACGTCGGGATACAACGTCCCCTGAACCAGGTAATGAACATCGTCTCCCACCTGCGCCGCAGCATCTTCGAAGACGTCGATAAAAGTGTGCCCGATGATCTTCCGCTTTTTCTCTGGATCTTCAACTCCCGCCAGTGCAGTCAGAAATCTCTCTTCGGCATCGATCGTAATCAGCTTGATTCCGAGCCCGGCCCGAAACGCACGCTCGACCTGATCGCGCTCGTGCAGACGGAGGAGTCCGGTATCGACGAAGATGCAGGTGAGCTGATCGCCAACCGCGCGATGGACAAGGGCGGCAGCGACCGACGAATCGACTCCGCCGGAGAGGCCACAGATCACGCGTGACTTGCCGACGATTTTCCGAATGCGAGCGACCTCCTCCTCGATAAATGCGCCGGTGGTCCAACTCGGCTCCGCCTTGCAGATGTCGAACAGAAAGTTCGAGATGATTTCGCGGCCGCGCGGCGTGTGCGCGACCTCCGGATGGAACTGGACGGCGTAGACCTGCCGCTTTTCGTGCCGGAATGCGCTGATCGGATTTCCGTTGCTCCTGGCTGTCACCACATACCCTTTCGGCGCCTGCTCGATGTGGTCGCCGTGACTCATCCAGGTTGTAACCGGCTCGCTCGTCGAGAACCCAGCGAACAGACCTTTCGGCTCCAACACGGTCATTTGTGCGCGCCCGTACTCGCGGCGGTCGGTGCGGATTACCTGCCCGCCCTCGATGTGCGCGATCAATTGCATTCCGTAGCAGATGCCGAGGACGGGTGCGATGTCGAGGATTGCCGGATCGGCGAGCGGGACGTTTTCGCCGTACACCGAGTTTGGGCCGCCACTCAGGATTATTCCCGTCGGCTTCCATTCGCGAATCCAGTCGACGGTGCGGCTGGGCGGATGGATCTCCGAATAAACTCGCGCCTCGCGAACCCTGCGGGCGATCAACTGCGTGAACTGCGAGCCGAAATCGATGATGAGGATCCGGCTGGTCATAGAGTAATGTGCTCTATCTCCCCTGTATCGGTGTCGAGGATCGCCGCCGTGCACTTACCGTGAATCCAACCGCAAGCCTCGCCCGGATTTATTACCAGCGTATTGCCTGCTTTTCTTTCGGACTGAAGGTGCGAGGACCCATGTATCACGAAGTCGTGGGACTCGATCGATCTCGCGGTCACCTCAGCGATGTCGTGCACGAGGAGCACCC
Organism: Gemmatimonadaceae bacterium; assembly: GCA_050733435.1. Lineage (GTDB taxonomy): Bacteria > Gemmatimonadota > Gemmatimonadetes > Gemmatimonadales > Gemmatimonadaceae > UBA4720. Next base: position 4,419 of record JBOHTB010000143.1, read on the forward strand.
GCTTGCCGCCGACGTCAAAACTGTGGGGCGATTCGTAGATCTCGGTGCCCATTCCACGAGCAGCGTAGGCGCTCAACGTCTCCCGATCTCCGTCGTTGCGTCCAAAGATACCGAGCAAAGCCATGCCGCGCTGGTGGAACGGTGCGAGGCAGAATGGAGAGCAGTAGTCGCCCGCATGCATCACGATGCTGACGCCGCGCTGTGCGATTCTCTCCAGCAGCTCCGCGACCGCGGGCACCCGATCGTGGGTATCAGACATCACTCCGATCCGCACTATTGACTCCTCCAGTCAGGCCGCTCGATCTCGTTGCGAATCAGGTCGTCGTAGCTCTCACGCCGCGTGATGACCGCGAATCTGTTTCCATCGACAAGAACCTCGGCGGCTCGCGGCCGCGAGTTGTAGTTCGACGACATCACGTACCCGTAGGCGCCGGCCGACTGCACCGCAAGAAGATCGCCGGGCTGGGCGTCGTCCATCTGGCGGTCGAGGGCGAGGAAGTCACCGCTCTCGCAGATTGGACCAACGACGTCCGCCACGGTTGTGCGTCCCGAAGGATCCACCGCGTCGATACGGTGGAACGCGTTGTAATGCGAGGGCCGGAGAAGCTCTGTCATTCCGGCATCGGTGATGATGAATTCCTTGCCGCCACTTCGTTTTCTGTAGAGGACTCGAGTGAGAAGAACGCCGGCATTCCCAACCAGGAACCGTCCCGGCTCGAGGATCACCTTGAGACCCGATCCAGCGACCTGGGCGCGAACGACATCTCCGAATTGACCCACGTCGACCGCCCGCTCGAGATCGTACGCGACGGCAAGCCCGCCACCGATGTCGAGATACTCGAGGCGGATGCCGGTCTCGCGCTCGATCTCCCGACGCAGATGGAGCAGTCTCTCGAGTCCGGTTTCGTAGGGCGCGAACTGCGAGATCTGCGAGCCAACGTGCATGTCGAGTCCCAACAACTGGATGTTAGGAAGAGCCGCGGCTACTTTCGCCACCGCGAGCGCCTCGTCGAAAGGAATCCCGAACTTCATTCCCTTCTCGCCCGTTCGCGTATACGGGTGCGGCGTGTCGACGAGAACTTCTGGATTCACGCGCAACGCGACGGGAGCAATCGTGTCCAGGCGTTTGGCCAGGGACTGGATGACGTTGAGCTCCTGCTCCGATTCGACATTGAAGAGGAGCACGTGAGCGTTGAGTGCCTCTTCAATCTCACGCTCGGTTTTGCCGACGCCACTGAAGACAATGTCGCGCCCGTTATAGCCGGCGTGAAGCGCGCGATGGAGCTCGCCGCCCGAAACGATATCGACGCCGGCGCCAAGCTCGCGCAGGAGCGCGAGCACGGCAATGCTCGAGTTGGCTTTCACGCTGTAATGAAGACGCGCATCTACGCCGCGCAGCGCGTCGTACAACAACGCGTACTGCGCGCGAATGGCCGAGGCGCTATACACGAAACAGGGAGTCCCTACGTCGCTCGCGATGAGCGAGAGCGGGATCTCCTCGCAGCGAAGTCCGGCGGTATCGCTCAGTACGCTTTGGCCCACAGCGCCTCGGCGGTTGATGCGCGTCCGCACCTGAGGCAGTCTTTGGGTGGATCGGCGGATCTGAACTCTTCGTCAGGAAGCACGCGAATTGTCGCCTTCGTCTCTTCCTTGATTGCCGCCTCGCACTTCTCGTCGCCGCACCAGCCCGCGTAAACGAACGCGCCCTCGCCGTTCATCACTTCGCGGAAGCGATCGTAGGTGATCCCGCCACGGATGCTGTTCTGCTCCCGTCTCTCGCGCGCATCGATGAGCATCGTTTCCTGAATCAAGTGCAGCAAGTCAGCTGCATCTTCGCCGACAGACGAAAGCGGGACCGCCCGTTTTTCTCCAGTGTCCCGACGCACCATGATCGCCTGGTTCTGGTCGAGATCGCGCGGACCGAGCTCGATGCGCAACGGAATTCCGCGCAGCTCCCACTCGTAGTACTTGGCGCCCGGCTTCATCCCCTCGCGGTCGTCCACGTGCACCCGCAACCTTCCGGGCACCCTGCGCTCCCACGCGAGCATGCTCTCCTTGATGAGATGCGATGCCGCGCGAACGCGTCCCTTGTCTTCGTCGGAGCGCCAGATGGGGACGATCACGATCTCAATCGGCGCGAGGAGGGGCGGCACACGAAGGCCTTTGTCGTCGCCGTGGGTCATCACCAGCCCGCCAACCATGCGGGTTGACACTCCCCAGCTGGTGTTCCACGCGAAATCGACGCCGCCTGCCTCCGTCTGAAATTTCAGATCGAAGGCCCTGGAGAAATTCTGACCGAGGTTGTGAGACGTCCCTGCCTGGAGCGCTTTATTGTCCTGCATCATTCCTTCGCACGAATACGTGCGCAGCGCACCCGCGAATTTCTCGGATTCGGTCTTGATCCCCGTGACGACAGGCATCGCCATCCAGCCTTCCATGAAATCGCGATAGACGCCGAGCATTTTGCGCGCTTCTTCCTCGGCTTCGTCGTGCGTCGCGTGCGCGGTGTGTCCTTCCTGCCAGAGAAACTCGAGGGTCCGCAGGAACAACCGCGTGCGCATCTCCCAGCGGACGACGTTCGCCCACTGGTTTATCAGCACGGGAAGATCACGATAGCTCTGCACCCACTTCGCGTACATGGCGTAGATGATCGTCTCGGACGTCGGACGCACGATCAGCGGCTCCTCGAGTTTCTTTCCGCCGCCGTGAGTGACGACGGCGGTCTCGGGCGCGAATCCTTCTACGTGCTGCGCCTCCTTGTGCAGGAAGCTCTCGGGGATGAAGAGCGGGAAGTACGCGTTCTCGTGGCCGGTATCCTTGAACATCGTGTCGAGCTGCTGCTGCATTCGCTCCCAGATTCCATAACCGCGGGGACGAATCACCATGCAGCCGCGCACGGGCGAGTAGTCCGCGAGCTCCGCGCGAAGCACCACCTCGTTGTACCACGCGCTGAAATCTTCGGCGCGGGTAGTCAGTTTCTTATCGTCGGCCATTGGCGTAGTTAGAGTGATTCAAGAAAAGCATCGAGTGCCACGCTTCGTTCCGAGCCGTCGGCCATCGTTTTCACCGTGACCTTCCCTTTCTCGAAATCGGGACGGCGGAGGAGCACGACGCTTCGCACACCAGCGGTTGATGCGCTCTTGAGCTGGCGCGCCAGCGTTTGCGACTTGAGCGCGTACTCGACGCTCCGGGATTTTGCGCGAAGACGTCCTGCCACGCTCATCACCTCCGGCAACATCGAATCGTCGTCAGAGGCGACCCAGTACTCCGTGCCGAGGGACTGCTCAGGGAGAAGCTTCCTGGCGCGAAGGATCTCCGTCAGAACGACGTCGCCCATCCCGAACCCGAGTGCCGGCAGGTCGACGCCACCGATGGTTGCGAGTAGATCGTCGTACCGCCCACCGCCGCAAATCGCGCGGAACTCTCCCTTCGCATCGAATAGCTCGAACACCTTGCCCGTATAGTAAGCGAGTCCGCGAACTATTGAGAGGTCGAAATCAACCCAATCGCTTACGCCGAGCGCGGAAAGAAAAGACATGTACTCGCGCATTCTGCTGAATTCCTCGACGACTTCGGGCGAATCGGCAAAGTCGCGCGCCATGGCGTCGAGATTCTTTGAATTCACCAGCAGTCGCTCGACGCCCTTCCGGGCGTCGGGGTTGCGGACCGCCTTGTCGACTTTGTCGAGCGTGACCTCGCGGGGCTCACGCCCGGCTTTATCGATGGCGGCGAAGACTGACGCCAGCTCATTCTGTCCAACTCCAACGCTGGTGAGCGCGGACGTCAGCAGCCGGCGATCCGATACTCGGGCGCGGACGTCGGTCGAATCCAGTCCCAGCGCTCGCATGATATCGATCGCAACCGCAAGAAGCTCGGCGTCCGCCGCAATCGAGGATTCGCCGATGATGTCGACGTTGAGCTGAAAGTGTTCGCGGAGTCTTCCCTTCTGCTGTCGCTCATAGCGAAAAAGCTGCGGGATGGAGAACCAGCGAATGGGTTTTCGCATGGCGTTCGCTTTGGCCGCCACCATTCGCGCGAGGGTTGGAGTCATCTCGGGGCGCAACGCGACTTCACGATCTCCTTTGTCCGTAAAACTGTATAGCTGCCCAACGATCTCGTCGCCGCTTTTCCGGGTGTAGAGCTCGAGGGGCTCGAGCGGTGGTCCGTCGTACTCGACGAATCCGTACCTGCGGGCGACATCGCGCCACACCGACATCAGGTAGTTGCGGGTGGCGAGCTGATCGGGATAAAAGTCGCGAAATCCTGGCAAAGCTCCCTGTGACATTCAGGAAAGCTACGCGGCGAACGGAGACACCTGCAAGCGCGACATCACGTCTCCCACGGTGTGAAAAGATCCAGTGACGACGACCGTCGCGCTGTTTTCCTCCGCGAGCCGGAGCGCTGCGTCGAGGTCGGTCTCGAGCGTGGCGACAATGCGTTCGGAGTCGGCAAAAATCTTTGCCTCATCGGCTCTCCATCGCCTTTCCGGAGGTGCGGAGGGCGCGTCGGTGAAGACGAACCGATCGACGGCCGGCGCCAGCGCGCGAATAATTCCCTGCCAATCCTTGTCGGCCAGCACTGCAACGATCGCGGTGCGGGGTCGCGGGGGATCGAGCGCGACGAGCGTCCTCGCGACCGTTCCGGCTCCGTCCGGATTGTGAGCCACGTCGAAAATGAATTTTCCAAAACGTTGAAATCGCCCGGGCAGAAAGACAGTTGAGAGAGCCGCGGAGATTTTGTCCGGCGGTGGAATGAGGTTCGGGTCGAGGGCGTTGAGGGTCGCAATCGCAACGGCCGTGTTGCGAGCCTGGTGGAAGCCAAGCAAGGGCGTCGCGACGCGCATCCTCCCCGTCTTTGACTCCCCGACGTTGCTCAAGTCGAACGACGTACCTTCCGACGTGAGCTCGACATTTTTGAGGAAGTACGTGCCCTCTAGAGCCACAACGGGCTGGGCGCCGGCCGCCCTCGCGCACTCTTCGAGAAGCGACCGGATCGTGTGATTCGATTCTCCGATAACCGCCGGGACATCCGGCTTGAAGATTCCGGCCTTTTCGCGCGCGATCTTTTCGAGGGTATCGCCGAGAAGGTCGGTGTGGTCCATGCCAATCGACGTGACCGTTGCCACCAGCGGCGTGAGGACGTTTGTCGAATCGAGTCTGCCCCCGAGGCCGGTCTCGATCACGGCGATGTCGACTTCCTGGGTCGCGAACCACTCGAAGGCGAGTGCCGTGGTGAGCTCGAAGAAAGTAGCTCCGATCTCCTCGGCGAGGGGAGTCCATCTCTCGAGAAAGTCGAGCACAGCTTCTTCCGGAATCGGAGCCGAATTCACCGTGATTCTCTCACGGAAATCGATCAGGTGCGGAGATGTGTATCTGCCGACTTTGAGTCCCCGCGCCCGCAGCAGAGCATCGGCGCTCGCAACGACGCTGCCCTTTCCGTTCGTCCCTGCCACGTGGATCGCGGAAAGCTTCCGATGCGGCGACCCCATGCTCGCGAGAATCGTCTCGGTTCGTTCAAGTCCGAATTTTGTGCCGCTCGTGGTGCGGGCGAAGAGCGCGTCGATCGCCGCGCTGTATGACGTCAGGAGGTTGTCCATCCTGCCGAAGCCGGCTTTCCGCTCATATGGCGCAGCAGCTGACCGACGGTCTGTTTGAGCTCGCCGCGTGACACGACCGAATCCACTATGCCGTGGTCGAGCAGGAACTCGGCGGTCTGAAATCCTTCGGGTAGCTCTTGGCCGATCGTCTGCTTGATTACGCGCGGCCCCGCAAATCCGATCACCGCTCCGGGCTCGGCGAGAATGGCGTCGCCGAGCATCGAGAAGCTTGCACTCACTCCTCCGGTGGTCGGGTTGGTGAGGATCGAAACGTAAGGGATGCGCCGCTCCGACAACTGTGAGAGTATCGCCGCGGCTTTGGCCATCTGCATGAGCGACAGCACTCCTTCCTGCATCCGCGCGCCGCCGGACGCCGAAATGATGATGAGCGGATATTTTCGTTCGATGGCTCGCTGGCCGAGTCGCGCGAGTTTTTCGCCGACGACCGAGCCCATCGATCCACCCATGAAGGCGAAATCCATGACGGCGAGGCACACTGGCATTCCGCCGAGCTGGCCCGTGAACGTGAGGATGGCATCTCCTTCGCCCGCGGCGCCGGTTGCCTTCTTGAGACGCGCCGGATAATCGGGAAACCCGAGCGGGTCGGTCGAACGGATCTCGAGCTCGGTTTCTTCTCCGGTTCCCTCGTCGAGGAGAATGGCGGCGTACTCGCTCGCGCGAATGCGGCGATGGAAACCGCAACTGGGGCAAACGTTGAGATTTCGCACGAATTTTTCGCGGAGGTCGGTGTGGCCACAGTTGTCACACTTCTCCCACGCGTCGGGAGGAATCTCGTGCTTTTCGTGTCGCGGAAGGCGCGGCTTCTTTTCCTTGCGGAACCATGCCATTCGCGCAATTTACGGCAGAGCGGCTAAATTCGCACCCGGTATGCGTATATCGCGCCCGTCGCTCGCGTACGGGCTTGAGGACCTTACCATCCGCGCTGCCTCGTCTCTCGCTGCACTTTTGCCTCTTGGGCGGTCAGTCGGGTGAGGGTGCTCTCTTCGGCGCTACGCTCGCTCTGGCGGAGCCCCTAACTGCGCTCCCTCCCTCTGCTCGGTCGCGGGTCTCCTTGGTCGCTCGCTTTGGAAAGCGCCTGCGAGAACACCCTCACCCTCCTTCCCACATGATTCAGAACTGCAGCGGCGCTCCGCGCCGCGGTCGGGCGTCATCACCATGCGCGCGCCAGCGCGCCGAGCGAAGCTCGGCGTCCCCGCGAATTTAGCCGCCCACACGTCGCACTCGGACTGAAGACGTGGAGGCACTGTCGCCCCGATCGTATACTCGCGCGCTGTTATAGATCTCTGCCCGGGAGGCGAGTGTGGTCCTCGCAGGCGCTTTCCAAAACGAGCGCGAGGAGGAGACCCGCGAGTGAGCAGAGCGAACGAGCGCAGTTAGGG
>JBOHTB010000144.1:0-7588 GCA_050733435.1 Gemmatimonadaceae bacterium
CAAAATACGCGTCGCGCGGAATCAACGGATCGATGCTGATGAAGTCCGCGCGCCGCGCGCCGGTGGTGCTTCTTGCGAGCGTGTCCACGGCCCTGACCGCGTCCGCCGGGTCCTTGATGTGACTCACGAAAGAGGCGCGACCAACGGGCCCATCGGCACGCACGCCAACGATGAGGCGCGGCCCAACCTCCAGACCAGCCGCGATATCGCGCCTCCATCGCAACGCGGTGTCGACGTGGTAGCCCATATCTCGCGCGCCCGTCACCCCGTTAGCGATCATGAGCGGCCCCGCGAAATCGGAGAAGACGTACATGAAGGCGTGCACGTGCACGTCCCACAGACCGGGGATGAGAAACTTGCCGCGTCCATCGATGAGCCGCGCGCCGTCCGGGATATTCGCATTCGTGGCGGCGCCAGCGTAAACGATCCGATTTCCGTGGATGATGACCGTGTTGTCGGCACGTGTCGCTCCGGCAACGACGTCGACGATGGACACGTGAGTGATAGCGGTAGTCGGCTCCCTCGAGCCGGTGCATCCCGACACAGCGATAACGGCGGCCGCGATCGCGAGACGTTTCACTTTTGTCTCACCCGCTGAGTCCTGATCAGCGACTTTCTCCAGCGTAGACTTCGCCATCGCCGTCGGAGCCACCGCGTGCGGGTGTTAGATGCCCTGCAGTACGTGAAACGGGCAGGACCAGAGTGAATATCGATCCATGCTCAGGCGCGTCGGAGAATGTGATGTCCCCCCCGAGAAGCCTCGCTATTCTCCGGCTGATGGCGAGACCGAGACCACTTCCGGGAACATTCGAATCAGTCGAAGGGATTCGGAAGAACTCGTCGAAGATTCGATCGCGATATGCTGGTGCGATCCCGGGGCCGTTGTCGCGCACACTGATGCGCGCGAATGCCGGGCTGCCGCTCTCGTCATCCGTGGTGATCCCGACGTGCACCGCCCCGGAAGGTGGGGTGTACTTGATTGCGTTCGACAGCAGATTGTCGAGAACGTGACGTACGTGCGCGGGGTCGGTGGTCAAACGGAGGCCTTCCGCCGGGGCGTGCATCGACAGAGAGACTCGCTTCTGCGTTGCGCCTCCTTCGTATCCGCTCACGACATCGCGAACAAGCGCCACGAGATCCACTTCCCGCGGATCGACTGAAAGTTCCTCTCCCCCAATTCGGGCCAGCTCCAGCAGCTCGGTCACGGTTTGCTGCGCGGTTCCGACGAGGCGCTTGAATCGTCTCACCATCTCAACTTGCTGGGTGTTCATGCTGCCAGCAACGCCTTCCTCGAGGAGATCTGCGTATCCTGATGCGGCGCCAAGCGGATTCTTTATGTCGTGGGTGACACCCCGAATCAGGGCGGCGCGCATCTCCACGGACCGCTGCAGTTTCCGCGCGCGCGAGTGCGCTTCGCGGGCAAATCTGCGCATCTGTCGGTCGAGCATGAACACGACGGCAACTGCAACGAGCGCGATAGCCGCGAGGACGGCTGCGGAGATGAGATTGATCCGCTCCAGCCGGCTTACCCGGTCGCGCGCCACGTTAGAGATCTGCAGGAGATAGTCGTCGAGAGCTTCCGCAGACGACAACACCGCTAGCCCATCCTGGCCGTCGGTGCTCACTCTCGAAGCGGCGTTTGGTCCGTTGGGATAATTCGCTTCGCGCCACCGCTGTTCCGCGGCGCGGAGCACAACAACGTGTTCGACGGCGTCGGGACCGAGCCGCGACGCAAGCGAGTCGAGTGAGCGTTCCTGCTGACGTTCCATCCTGACAGCATTCGTTGTCGTGCTGTCTGCTGCTGCTGCGCTGCGCGCGCCACCTCGAAGCGCGATCAGCTCAGTCGCGAATGCAGCTTCGAAATCGTTCACGACGACTCGGGCCTGGTCGGCAACGTCGAACAAATCGTTCCGAACGTGTTGAACGCGATTGCCAACGAACAGTGGTGTGACAAACAACAGAACGAGCGCGATTACTACGAACACGAGTGGAAGCCATGCCCTCGGGGCCAGCTGCAAACTCGCGTCGGGCAATTCGTCCTGTGTCACAGGCTCACTACGCAGCCTCGTTCGGCTTTGTTGTTCTCTTGCTGCTGGGGGCCGAGACCCACAGGCCTACCTCGCCGCTATGCGGTAGCCTCGATATAGCCTTCGGGCGGAAGCGAGTGGTTGTGTTGCGCGCACACTCGCTTGAGGTTTTGTGGACCTGCCTCGTGCAGGAAATTGTCGAGTGAATACCCGCACAAGAGAGAGTAGGCGTACTTCGTCGCCAGGTCGTTCCAAAGACTTTCGAGTAGGATGGCACCTTCAAGATTGCCGTCCTGCGCGAGAAGGTCAACCATTTCACCGTATCCACGCACAACGAGGTAGTGGCGCTTACGAAGCACAGCGCCGAACACACTCCCAACCGTTGCGTGAAACAGCTCCGCATTCGGATGTCCGCCTTCCATGAACGCGGCAAGCGTCTCGCGTGCGTCGAGCCACGTTGCTTCTCTGCCGCTCAGTATTTCATCGATGTCCAGACCGCGCGCGCGCAATTCCCTCGCGAACGCAATCCTGTGCGATTGCGTGGCGATCACAATCAGCGGCTGCCCGACGCGGACCCCGGCGGCCAGAAAATCGGACACCGCGCTCGTCAAATATGCGTCACTCTTGTAGAACTGAACGTCGTGGCCGACGTCGCCCGCCGCGGTTGCCCCGATCGGATGTGCAGCGTCGTCAAACGCCTTGACCAAATGTAGATGCATGAAAAAGAATTTCTCTCGAGAAGGGGCAGTAAGGAATAAATGCACGAATCGTACTAGGAGGAATTCACTTTGCAAAAACTGAGCACGAGCCGCAATCGCTTTCTGGGGCGCTTCCTTGACGAGCTGCCTCGCCTTTACCCGTTTGTATCGCGCGGCAGAATCAAACGGAACTCCGAGCCTACGCCCAGCTCGCTCTCTACGGTGATATCGCCGTCCATGGCCCGCGCCAGATCCCGGCTTATAGCCAGGCCGAGTCCCGCGCCTTCGCGTGTCGAAGTCAGCGTTCGACCCACCTGAACGAAAGGCTCGAACACAGCCTCCACTTTGTCAGCGGGTATTCCTGAGCCCGTGTCGCGAACGATGACCACGACCCGATCGCTGCCAAGCTCTTCGCATGAAAGACTTATCACACCGCCGGAGTCGGTGAACTTTACGGCGTTCGACACAAGATTCAGCACAATCTGATCGACCTTCGCACGGTCCGCGCGCGCGACGATGTCAGTCCGACATCCCGCGTCGTCGAAGCGCACCCCTTTCCTCTCGGCCTGCGGCGTGATCATCAGAATTACGGAGTCTACTACGTCCTCGAGCACCACCGGTCCGATGTCGTATGTCAGCTGCCCCGCTTCGATTCGGCTGAAGTTCAAGATGTCGTTGATGATCCCGAGGAGATGCTCCTGGCTCCGCTTGATCCGGCCCAGCTGCTCTTGCTGCTGTTGAGTGACCGGGCCTGACAGGCCGAGCAACAGCAGATCCGCGTAGCCTCCGATAGCGTTCAGGGGAGTACGCAACTCATGGGACATCGCGGCCAGAAACTGACTCTTGGCGCGGTTTGCCTCGTCCGCCCTCAAGCGCGACTCGTCCGCCCTCTTGCGCGATTCCTCCGCCTCCGCTGTTCGAGCTTCGAGCTCCTCCGCCTGAGCCTTGAGCTGCGCCGTCAGGCCGCGCAGCTGTTTCTCCCGAAGCTCGGCCTCGCGCCGCGCAGCTTCTTCGGATGCAACCCGTCGCGCATCATCGATCATGCGCTGCTGCGCAGCGCGCCGCTCCGTCAGATCACGCGTGACTTTTCCAAACCCGACGAGATCGCCCGCCTTATTTCTGAGAGCAGTGATCAGAACGCTCGCCCAGAACTTTTCTCCGTTCTTTCTCAGGCGCCAACCTTCTTCCTCATATTTCCCGGTACGTGTGGCGATCTCCAGCTCGCGCGCGGGTTTGTTCGCCGCGATGTCCTCTGGAGGATAGAACTTGGAGAACGACTGACCGATGATTTCTTTGGCGCGATAGCCCTTGATGCGCTCCGCGCCTTCGTTCCACGTCGCGACGCGGCCGGTCGGGTCGAGCATGAAGATCGCGTAGTCCTTGACGCCCTCCACCATCAGTCGGAAGCGCTCTTCGCTTTCCCGTAACGCTTCCTCGGCCTCGCGCCGCTCGCTCAGGTCACGGGTAACCTTGCCGAAGCCGAGAAGCTTGCCGGATTCCTTGTCGCGCAGCGCGGTGATAACGACATTGGCCCAAAAGCGGGAGCCGTCCTTCCGAATGCGCCACCCTTCATCCTCGAAGCGGCCGGTGTTGGCAGCGGTTCGCAGCTCGAACTCCGGAAAGCCTTCGGCGACGAGCTCGCGCGGATAGAAGATCGAGAAGTGCTTTCCGATTATTTCGTCTGCCGTGTAGCCTTTGAACCGCTCGGCCCCAGCGTTCCAGCTGAGTATGTAGCCGTCTGGGTCGAGGGCGAAGATTGCGTAATCCTGGACGCTCTCGACCAGAAGACGGTGGAGCTCGCCCATTTCATGTCCGATACCTCCTGGCGAGCGCGCGATCTTCCGGTTTTCGGCGCTTTCCTGCTCGGTCGTTCCGTCAGGGCGCGGGTTCTCCATGGCGCCGCCATTGGATCCTGGCCTTCGTCTGTTATCAGACATGAGATAGCGAGCTCGACTGCATCCTGAATTCCGGCGAAGAGAGAGTGGCGCGTGGGGTCCGACGTGTTCAGCGCAAAACTGTGCGAGGCGCACAGTTGCAGCGGAGGGAGTACCCTTAGATAAGCACGGCTCGTGCCGAAACGCGGCGGAGCAAGACGGCGCGTTGCCGCGCGTTCGCTGGGCCAAAATTCCAATCACTACGGAGAGCGGGCGACCGGACTCGAACCGGCGACGTCCAGCTTGGGAAGCTGGCATTCTACCAACTGAATTACGCCCGCGATTCCCGGAAAGTACTGGTCGCTGCGCCGCGCGAAAAGGCCCGCCGATGCGCGTCAATCGACGGCGATCTCGGCTTCTGCTCCGGGTGACCCGCGACGGAGCAGAAACACGAGCGGGAAACCGATCACGAACAGAGCAGAAACGAGGACGAACACGTGGTTGTACGCCAGAACCGCGGCCTGCCTGCCGATCAGTAAATCGAGCACCCGGAGAGATTGAGCCTTCGCAGTTGCGACGTCCGTGCCTTTGCTGATCATGCCGGCCGTGGCCGCGTCGACCCACTGCCGCGCCGTATTGGACGCGCCCGCATCCTCCGACAGAATCTCCTTATAGCGAACCGTGCTGCTCGTCAGAGTCGTCGCCGCAATCGCGATCCCAACGCTTCCCATTACCTGACGAACGACATTGTAGAGACCGGTCGCGGCCGTCATTTTTGGCTTCGGGATGGTCGAGAGCGCGGCGGTGCTCAGCGCGACGAAGATCAGGCTGAAGCCAACTCCCTGCCATATCTGTGGCCAGAAGAGATCCCAATAGCCGACGTTGGTGGTCAACTTCGACATCGTGTAGAACCCGACTCCGGCGACGAGCAAGCCTCCGCCCACGAGCACACGCGGTCCCAGTCGATTGTAGAACCGTCCGCCTATCGGCATCAGAACCGCCATCGCCAGGCTGCGCGGCATCATCGTGAAGCCGGCCTGCATGGCGTTGAATGCCAGTAGATTCTGCAGAAATACTGGCAGCAGAAAGAGGCTGCCATTGAGAGCAAGCCCGAGCACTCCTCCCAATGCCGTTGCGGAGCTGAAAGAAATATTGCTGAGAATTCGCAGGTTCACCGCGGGCTTGTCCGTGGTCAGCTCGCGCCATACAAAGAGAATGAGGCCAACCGACGCGACGATCGCGAGGCGCAGAATAAATCCAGATTGAAACCAATCGTTCCGCTCGCCCTCCTCGAGCATCAGCTGCAGCGCGCCTAGTCCAGTCACGAGGAGGCCGAGACCGGGCCAGTCGATGTAACCCTTCTCACGGATCAAATACGGCGGATCCTCAATGAAACGACTGACGAGAAGAAGGTTTATCGCGCCAATCGGAACGTTGACGTAAAAGATCCAGGGCCATGAATACTGATCGGTGATCCACCCGCCCAGTGTTGGTCCGAACGCCGGTGCCAGCACTGCGCCGAGACCGTAAAGTCCCATCGCGATGCCCTGTTCCTCTGGTGGGAAGCTCTCGCGGAGAATCGCCTGCGAGACGGTGAGTAAAACACCACCACCCAAACCCTGAAGAACTCGCACGGCGACCATTGGTCCCAGGCTGCGCGCGAGTCCGCATCCCATTGACGAGCAAGTAAAAAGCAGTACGCTCGTCATATAGAAGCGCTTTCGTCCGAAGCGCGACGCCAGTAGTCCGGTGATCGGCATGACGATCACCTGTGCGAGGATGTACGCGGTTACGACCCAGGTGATCTCGTCGATGGTGACGCCAAGCGTGCCTGACATCTCGGGCAGCGCGACGTTGACGATACTGGAATCCAGTACGGCCATAATGGTTCCCGTCAGGACAGTTGCCGCAACGATCCACTTGTGCGGGGATTCGCGCGGAGCCGCGGGACTCATGCCTTGAGCTGGCGCAAAGCGAAGCGGTCGCTGGCGCGCGTGAAGGAAGGGACAACGCTGCGGACGGTCAAACCATTTCCGCGGGCTAAATAGAGATAACCCACGGCGCCTGGAAACTGCGGAGAGCCACAGGTGAGAATTGAACTCACGACCGCCCGATTACGAATCGGGTGCTCTACCCCTGAGCTACTGTGGCAAGTTCTACGAAATGGCCCGTCGATTGGCGGCGCAGCAATGAAAGTTCTTTCAGTCAGATGCTCTACAATCAAAAGCACTGGCATCGGAAAAAGAAAAAATGCGCAGTGCCTGTCGATGCCCTGGAGCGGACTCGAACCGCTATGCCTTTCGGCACCACCCCCTCAAGATGGCGTGTCTACCAATTTCACCACCAGGGCGACTCTCTCGTACTGCTGTTCGCGTTTTTGAAACGGGAGCAGCGAACGAGAACATTTTCAAAAAACCACGGGGCCGACGGGGCTCGAACCCGCGACCTCTCGAGTGACAGTCGAGTGCTCTAACCAAACTGAGCTACGGCCCCAACTCTGGAGTCGGGGTCGTAAACCCCTTCCTCATTGCCCTGCCATCTTGGACTGGTTGTCAATCAATCCGTCTCACTGCAATCCCGCTTCCCGCTTCCCGCTTCCCGCTTCCCGCAATAGCCCCAAGGGGAATCGAACCCCTCTCTGCACCGTGAAAGGGTGCCGTCCTAACCGATAGAGGAAGGGCGCGTCGCGTCGGCGTCCCTAATAGGGGCGCCATACCGGCAACGCAAGCTGTTTGTCATGGCGGCGGAAGGCTCAGCAACCCGAGAACAGCACCGGCCCGCGGGCGCCGCGCGGGCGGTCGCGCACGTCGATGTGGATGAAGCCGCGACCCGGGTAGCAGCCGAGCCCGCCGACCAGATCGAGGCTCATGGCATAGGCGATCAGCCGGTCTTTCGGTACGCCCGGGATGAAGAAATCGGCAGCCATGCAGCGCATGTGGTAGGAATGTTCCTTGCCGTTCACTGCTTCGTTGTGGCTGCCGTCGCGATA
>JBOHTB010000145.1:0-18140 GCA_050733435.1 Gemmatimonadaceae bacterium
ACGCAACGTCCGCTTGCGCCGCCTTTCCCTGGAGTCTGAGCTTGTTGGGAAACGGAACCAGCATATCGACCGCTACGTTCTTCTGGCCCGTACTGCCGGATTCAAAAAGACGTCGCTGCTCGTCGAGTGACGCGGTGACCGCAGGATCAGGAATCGACACGGCTTCCACCTTTCGAGCGCGCGCTTCACCGATTAGCGCGCGTGACACCTCGAGTTGTGGATTATGTGCGAGCGCCTGCGCTATCGCTTCACGGCGCGAGAGCCGGATCGTATCGGCCGGAAACGCTACGTCCCGGGCCGAGATGGAATCGGTCCGGGCAGTATCCGGCACTGGAACCTGGGCGGCACTGGCGCCGGCGAAAATTGCCAGCGCAAAAATGGGTCGTACGAAGTACATCAGCTCCCCTAAGAATTTTGGCTAAACCGACGAACGGGCTTAGAAAATTCCGGGAGGGGCTCGGGATTGATTGAGGAAGACGACTCGCGCGCCGGGAGTCTCGAGTACGGTCGTCGTGATACCTGCGCTGGCGGACTTGAGCCGCGGCAACTCCGCTACGATCGCGGGTGTGCCTTGGAGCGACAACGCAATGCACGAAGGGCACGTCGCTTCGTTGTGGCCGTGGTGGAGATCGATTCCGTTTTGTTCGGTGTGCGATATCGCGCTCGTCTCGTCCTTCACCAGGTTGAGTGACGCGCCCAGCAGTCCACCCTGACCGACAAGGGCGAGGACGACTGCGCCGAGACGCAGCCAGCGAAGGGTGGAAGACCTTGGTGCGCGAAAGGTTCGCATGTAGCCGTAAAGTAGCTCGCCCCTGAGCCGAAATGCAAAGTTCACAGGGTAGCACTCGCGGGTGCCTTTGGGCATTTTTCCACGTTCAATGAAGCGTGAAGATGCCCTCGACTACCATGCCACCGGCAGACCCGGAAAGATCGCGGTAGTACCGACCAAGCCCCTGAACAACCAGCGCGATCTCGGGCTTGCCTACTCTCCTGGTGTCGCGATTCCCTGCCTCGAGATCAAAACGAATCCCGAGCTGGCGTACAAATACACCGCAAAAGGAAATCTGGTTGCCGTCGTTACGAACGGAACCGCGGTCCTCGGACTCGGCAACATCGGTCCGGTTGCCGGCAAGCCCGTGATGGAGGGCAAGGCGAATCTGTTCAAGCAATTCGCTGATCTCGACGTCTTCGACCTGGAGGTGGGCTCAGAGAATCCGGACGACGTCATCAAGTTCTGCCAGCTTCTGGAGCCGACAGTGGGAGGAATTAATCTCGAGGACATTCGCGCTCCCGACTGCTTCTACATCGAAGAAGCGCTTCGCAAGTCTCTGAAGATCCCCGTCTTTCACGACGACCAGCACGGCACCGCGATCATCTCCGGGGCTGCGCTCCTGAATGCGCTCGAGATCGTCGGGAAAAAGATCGAGAAGGTCCGGATCGTCTTCTCCGGCGCGGGTGCCGCCGCGATATCGACTGCCGAGCATTATGTGCGACTCGGAGTTCCGCGCGAAAACATTCTGCTTACAGATCGCCAGGGCGTCGTGTACGAAGGACGGCCTGGCGACATGGATCCCTACAAAGCCAAGTTCGCGCACAAGACCAAAGCGCGCACCATCGCAGACGCACTGGTGGGCGCCGACGTATTTGTAGGACTATCGGTCGCTGGCGCGATCAACGGCGAGATGGTCGCCAAGATGGCGAAGAAGCCGATAGTGTTCGCGCTCGCGAATCCAGAGCCGGAAATTCTGCCCGAACAGGTGCGCGCTGTTCGATCGGACGCGGTCATCGCAACTGGCCGCAGCGATTTCCCGAACCAGGTCAATAACGTGCTGGGGTTCCCGTTCATCTTCCGCGGCGCGCTCGATGCGCGCGCGACTCAGGTGAATGAAGAGATGAAGATGGCGGCGACTCGTGCGCTTGCGGCTCTGGCAAAAGAAGATGTCCCGGAAAGCGTGTCGCGCCTGTACGGGCTCCGCTCGGTCAAGTTCGGCCCCGACTATCTCATTCCATTCCCGTTCGATCCACGCGTGCTGCTTTGGGTGGCGCCCGCGGTTGCGTGGGCCGCCGTCGCGAGTGGTGTCGCGAAGGAGATGATCGACCTCGAACGCTATCGCGAGCAGCTCGAAGAGCGACTGGGACGAGCGCGCGGAATCATGAGGGGCATCATAAATCGTGCGGTTCGCGATCCGAAGCGGGTTGTATTTCCGGAAGGCGAGGAGCCCAAAATCATCCGCGCCGCCCGAATGATCGTGGACGAGGGTATCGGCTTTCCGATACTGCTCGGTCAGCGGGAAATCGTCCAGCGTGTCGCCGAGGAAAATCACATCTCCCTCCGGGACATCGCGATCGAGGACCCGGCCAAGTCGGAGAAACGCGACAAGTACGCGGACTATCTGTGGAAGCGGCGGCAGCGAAAAGGACTCAGCCACGGCGAAGCGCACCAGCTTCTCTTCAACGGAAACTATTTCGGGTCGGTGATGGTCGCGTGCGGCGATGCGGACGCGCTCCTATCCGGCGTAGGGATGCACTACCCGGAGACGATCCGGCCGGCGCTTCAGGTGATTGGAGCGCATCCCAAGGCCGAGATCGTGAGCGGGCTCTACATGCTCGTCTTCGAGAAGCACGTCGTATTCTGCGGGGACACCACCGTGAATATCGATCCGACTGCGGAGCAACTCGCACAGATCGCGTATTCCGCGGGGCGCATCGTTCGGAACTTCGGCATCACGCCGAAGATCGCGATGCTTTCGTTCTCGAACTTCGGCTCTGTTCGCCATCCCGATGCGGACAAGGTTGCCAGAGCGGTGGCGATTCTTCGCAAGCGGGACCCTTCGCTGATCGTCGACGGCGAGATGCAGGCGGATACCGCGATGGACGAAAACATTCTTCGTTCGAGCTACCCTTTCAGCGTGCTCAAGGAGCGCGCAAACGTTCTCATTTTTCCGAACCTCAGCGCGGGCAACATTGCGTACAAGCTGCTCCACCACCTGGGCGGCGCCACGAAGATCGGACCGTTTCTGGTCGGTATGAATCTTCCCATACACGTACTCGAGCAAGGTGCTGACGTCCAGGACATCGTGAACATGGCAGCCGTCGCGGTGATGGACGCACAAGAGCGGATCAACGAAAGGAAAAGCTCGTAATGGCTACAGAGATAAAACCGCGGCGCGTTCCGGCCGCGCGAGAGGATAGTGTCGGGCTGGGCAGACAGGGCCTGTCGCCGCGCGGAGAGGTGCACTGGAACTTCATCGCCCCCGAGCTGCTGAAAGCGGCAGCCAGACGCGATGAGGGCGAGTTCGCGGAGATGGGCCCGTTCGTCGCCGTGACGACGCCACACACTGGAAGGTCCCCGAACGACAAGTTCGTGGTGAAGGAGTCGACGTCCGAGAAGGACGTCGACTGGGGCAGGGTCAATCAGCCGATCGCAGTCGCGAAATATCAGACGTTATTAAAGGATCTGCGGAGCTACCTCAACGACTCGCCCGAGCTATTCGTCGAAGACCTGTACTGCGGTGCGGATCCCGATTACCGCCTCTCGGTGCGCTACGTCTCGCCCAACGCGTGGCACATGGCCTTCGTTCGGAACATGTTCATCCGACCGAGCCACGATGAGCTCACGGTATTCGATCCAAACTTCACGGTGCTGCACGCGCCGGACTTCCAGGCCGACCCGGACCGGCACGGTACGAGGACGAGTACTTTCATCGTCCTGAATCTGGAACAGCGAACCATTCTCATCGGTGGCACACGCTACGCCGGCGAGCTGAAGAAGGCGATGTTCACCGTGATGAACTACCTGCTGCCGAAGCAGGGCGTGCTCTCCATGCATTGTTCGGCGAATGTCGGCAAGGCGGGCGATACGGCTCTTTTTTTCGGGTTGTCCGGCACCGGCAAGACCACACTCTCGGCGGATCCCAATCGCGGACTCATAGGCGATGACGAACACGGCTGGTCGGAGCACGGCATCTTCAACTTCGAGGGTGGCTGCTACGCCAAGGTCATCAATCTCTCCGCCGAGAGTGAGCCGGACATATATCGTACGACGCAGATGTTCGGTACCGTACTCGAGAATGTGGTCCTCGATCCTGTCTCGAAGAAAGTGAAATTTGCCGATCAATCGATCACCGAGAACACGCGTGCCTCATATCCGCTGCACTACATCAGGAACTACGTCGAGGGCGGATGCGGAGGTCACCCACGCAACGTCATCTTCCTGACGGCGGACGCATTCGGAGTTCTTCCGCCCCTTGCAAAGCTCACCGCCGAGCAGGCGATGTACTATTTCCTGTCGGGATACACCGCAAAGGTGGCGGGCACAGAACGCGGCGTGCTCGAGCCGCAACCCACATTCAGTGCGTGCTTCGGCGCGGCGTTTCTCGTGTGGCATCCCACGAAGTACGCGAAGATGCTTGGCAAGCTATTGCGCGAGCACGGCTCGAACATGTGGCTGATCAACACTGGTTGGAGCGGCGGGCCATACGGCACCGGCAAGCGAATGAAGCTCGCGCACACGCGCGCGATGGTGCAGGCACTCCTCGCCGGCAAGCTCGACAAAGTCGCGACGGCAAAGGAGCCGTTTTTTGGGCTCGAGATCCCGACCGAGGTGGATGGCGTGCCGTCAAAGGTCCTGAACCCGCGCGCGACGTGGTCTGACCCCGCGAAATACGACGCGCAGGCAAGACAACTCGCGAAGATGTTCCGCGACAATTTCGAGAAGTTCGGCAGCGTCGATAGTGCGACGAAGAATGCCGGACCAAAGGGATAACTTCTCACCGGAGGGGCCGTGCACTTTGAAATCCTGCGCGACCCCGTCTGGAACAACATTCGTGTCGACGAGCTCACTCTCGATCTCGTAGACACCGATGTCTTTCAGCGATTGCGATACGTCAGGCAGCTTGGTTGGACGTATCTCGTTTATCCGGGCGCAACGCATACGCGATTCGAGCACGCGCTTGGCACGCACCACCTTTCCCGGCGAGCACTCGCTCTCCTCTGCGAGGCCGAAGACGCCGCGTCGATCAGCGACGAAGAGCAGGCCATCGTCCGCTCCGCCGCGCTGCTCCACGATGTAGGCCACTATCCGTTCTCGCACGCGCTCGAGGAGATCGGCGCACTTCATCACGAGGACGTCGCGCGCCCTCTGATAACGGAAGGGGCTGTCGCGAGTCTGCTGAGATCGCGCCTCGGCGATGAAGCGCCCAATCGCGTTTTTGAATTGATCCGCGGTCAGAGCAAGAGCGAGCTGCAGGGATTGATTTCGGGCTCGCTCGATCTCGACAAGATCGAGTATCTCAAGCGCGACGCGTTCATGTGCGGAGTGCCGTACGGTGAAATCGACGTCGATCGATTGACGAACGCGATGGTGCTGGTCGAGGATCCGGCAACGGGCCGACTCGCCCTCGGAGTGCAGGAGAAAGCGCTTTCCGCGCTGGAATCACTGCTCTTCGCGAAATACCAGATGTACCGGAACGTCTATTGGCACCATGCGGTGCGAAGCGCGACCGCGATGTACAAGCGCCTCGTGGAGGACGCACTCCAGGCGGGAATCATCGACAAGTCCTCACTTGCTCGCCACACGGACGAAGGTTTGATGCACAAACTGGAGAGTGGCTGGCCGACGCAGCTGCTCGTCGCGCTAAAGGAGCGCAAGCTTTACAAGCGAGCCGCGGAATGGCCGGCGGCGGAGCTCGATGCCGACGCGATCGAATGGATCGCGACGGACCGCAACCGCGTCACGAAAGCCGAGAACGCTCTCGCAAAGGAGTTCGGACTTCAGCCCGGTGAGCTCCTTCTCGATTACCCGACAAAGACGCAGATGCTCGGCCTCGACATCCCGGTGCTTCGGCGCAGTGGAAAAGTGGAGCGACTTACCGGCGAAGGCTGGATCGGGACGATCAATTTGCCGTCGCTTTCCGAGGAGCTTTATCGAAGCGCGAGATGGCTTCGGGTGTTCACCGCTCGTCGGATCGAGCTCGATAAGGGCGGGCTTCTTCGGGCGCTCATGAGCTGATCTTGGTCCGGTGACTGCTTTGCTGCCAGCTCAGGCTGCCAGCCGAAGCTGCCTGCTGCCAGCCTGAAGCTGCCTGCGGCCAGCGGCGGGCACATTTGACTTTTCTTGTTCGCGTTCGAGGTGCGGAAGAACGCGACCCTTTGCCCTACGTGAACCTCGAAGTTCGAATATCCAGAGCGCCAGGCCGACAAGTCTCCTTGTCTGCAGCCGGTCGCTGGTCGCTTCGGGCTGGCCGCTGGCAGCATAAGCTGGCAGCAAAGCTGGCTGCGGGCAGCCGTTAGCTAACGTCCCGCGTTCGGCGCGGAACGCAAGCGATCCGACCTCACTATAAGGGTGATGCGCCCTTTTCGTTTTGCCGCGTCGCTAGTGCTGACCGCGGCAAGCTGCGTGATGCCGATCAGCCAGCCCGCATCGACCGCTCCTTCACCGTACCCTGCGGCGGACGCTTTCGCCGCGACCGAATCGCGGATCTTCGATCTGATCAACGCCCAGCGGCGGCGGGCAGGACTCGCCCCGCTCGTTTTCAATGCGCAGCTCGATCGGATGGCGAAAATCCAGTCAGGTCAGATGGCCGAGTTCCAGAAGATGGCGCACGTTCTTCCTCAAGCAGAGTTGCCAACTCTCACCGATCGCGCGCAGAAAGTCGGTTACCCGTACGGTCGGATCGCCGAGAACGTCGCGCTCGGTTACCCGACCGCCGAGTCGGTGGTCGATGGCTGGATGTCATCGAACGCGCACCGCGCGAACATCCTCAATCGCGATGTTGCGGAGACCGGAATTGGTATTGCGCGTTCCAAGGCCGGCGGGCTGTACTACTGCCAGGTTTTCGGGCGCCGACTGACGTCGTTCTAGTGACGCCCGTGCAGCGAGCGCCCCGAATGGAGCCCGTTTCCACACCGTAAGCCGTTGTGCATCAAGGGTTTAGAATTATCTTGCGGATGAGGTCGCGAATTGTGACCTTTCGCCCCGCTCGACAGTCCTCCCGGCATGAGCCGACTCACGTTCGCAGCATCGCTGCTGGTCGCAATTCCGTGCTCATCTCTCGCACAGCAGTCATTGGCCTCTCTCACGTCATCGGACACCGGTCCGTCGACAGAAGCAATCTTTGAGACCAAGGACGCCGCCGCTCTGACCGTCGGCCTCTCTCCTCTCTCCAAGACCACGGTCGGCAAGAATGAACGCGAGATCAGGGTCTGGTATTCGACCTTCGGGAATCCGCAGTACCTCGTGATCATTCATCAGAAGGGACCAGTTACCAGCGGCCGGCTCCTCCTGTGGTGGGACCAGTACTATGAGACGTCACCGGACGCCGCCGACAAACGTGTCGACAATTTTGTCCGCGCCGGCTACGATTGCGGCCCTGTCTCAAAGCGCGACTCCCATTTTGGCGAGGATCGCTGGATCAGCTCGGTCTGCGAGGCAAATCTCAAAGGCTCGCCCGACTGGAAAGCCATTCTTTCCGAAGCGGAAGCGCATGCCTTGCCTCAGAGCTCGGCGGCGAAGTCCGACGATGAGAGCGACGACCAAAGCTGGGGAATCACCATCGAGCGGAGATCCGGCGCGAGTTACGGTGTGTCGCACTACCGCACGGCGCTAAGCTTCACTGCTCCGGAGCCCGGACGCGGACCAAAGATCGAAGACATGGTGAACGCGCTTGCCGCAACCGCGAAGCGCCAGCCCACTCTCGCGCAGCACTAGCCGCCTGCCCCGCTGCGCTAGTCGCGCAGCTGCTCCAACCTCTTGTAAAGCTCCAACGCCTGAGGATTCGCGAGGGCTTCAGTGTTCTTCACCTGACGCCCGTGAATCACCTCCCTCACTGCCAGCTCGCTGATCTTTCCGCTGATTGTGCGCGGGATGTCCTCGACCTGGATGATCTTCTTGGGCACGTGCAGGGGTGTCGTGTTCTCGCGGAGGCGGGACATGATCTTTTCAGCGAGCGTTTCGTCCAGCGTGACGCCGGGCTGAAGTCTCACGAACAGCACGATCCTGACGTCGCCCGGTGGTCCGCCGTCGATCTCCTGTCCCACCGCGACGCTCTCCAGAACTTCGGATAGCTGTTCCACCTGCCTGTAGATCTCCGCGGTGCCAATTCGGACTCCGCCTGGATTCAGGGTCGCGTCACTCCGGCCATAGATGATGTACCCGCGATTCCTCGTGATCTCGGCCCAGTCGCCGTGGCGCCACACGCCCGGGAAATAATCGAAGTAGGCAGCCCTGTATTTCGATCCGTCGGGATCGTCCCAGAACCCGATCGGCATGCTGGGGAACGGTCGAGTGCATACGAGCTCACCGGGGATCAGTCTCACCGGGCGCCCACGGTCGTCGAAGACATCGACGGCCATGCCCAGCCCCGGCGTTTGGATCTCGCCCCGGTACACCGGCAAAATCGGATTGCCGAGCACGAAGCACGAGATGATGTCGCTGCCGCCACTGATGCTCGCCAGGTGCACGTCGGTCTTGATCTTCTTGTAGACGTAGTCGAAGCTGTGGTCGGCGAGAGGACTTCCGGTCGAAAGAATGGCTTTGAGCTTTGACAGATCGAATTTCTTTTTGGGCACCGCACCGGATTTCTCGAGCAGCGCGAGATACTTCGCACTCGTCCCGAAAACAGTGATGCCTTCGGCGACCGCCATGTCCCAGAGGATGTCCGGCGTCGGAGCCAGCGGAGCGCCGTCGTACAACACGACTTTTACTCCTACCGACAGCGAGCTCACCAGCCAGTTCCACATCATCCACCCACACGTCGTGTAGTAGAAGATGCAGTCTTCGCGTTTGAGATCGGTGTGCAGTATCAGCTCTTTCAGATGCTGCAGCAGTGTACCGCCGGCGCTGTGCACCATGCATTTAGGAAGTCCCGTGGTTCCCGAGGAGTACATGACGTAAAGCGGATGGTCGAACCCGAAGCGCTCGAACTCCATGTTCTTGAGCTGTGTCTCAACCGACGGGGCTTCGGCTTTCACCTGCTCCGGCGGCGTCTTTCGGATGATCGATTCGACCGGAGTTTTTTTGACGCCGCTGGAAGGCGTCTGCCGCGCAGCGACAGCCGTCAGCTGCGCGGCGATGAAGCGCGACCAGAGCGTTCCCTTACGGACTCCGTCCAGATCGGGCATCAGCTTCCGATACGGAGTGACGACGACGTGCTCGAGCGTCGGAATCCTGAATGCGATTTGTCGCAGACGCGGCAGTAGATCGATCTCCTTGCCGTTGTAGAGATAACCGTCGGCGGCGAAGAGAACCTTGGGCGCGATTTGTCCGAAACGATCCATCACTCCCTGTGCGCCAAAATCAGGTGAGCACGATGACCAGATTGCGCCGAGCGCGGCTGTGGCCAGCATTGCGATTACGGCTTCTGGAATGTTCGGGAGCCAGCCAGCGATACGATCGCCTGGCTCGACGCCCGCGGCTTTCAGAGCGACCGAAAGTGTGCCGACCGCTTCGCGGAGCTCGCGATAGCTGAGGGTGCGCTGGTGGCCCTCCTCGTTCCACGATGTAAGAGCTGGCATCTCATCGTTGAAGCGCAGAAGATTCTCAGCGAAGTTGAGACTCGCGTCGGGGAACCAGCGTGGGCCGCGCTCGGCATCGGGCGGTCCCATGTGGTCGAGTCCGACACCGACTCGCTCGGCGCCGCCGCCCGTGCCACGGTGGCCGACGATTCCACAAAACCGCCACGTCAGCGACCAGAACCGCTCCGGATTCGCAACCGACCACTCGTGGAGCTGCCAGTAGGAATCGGCGGAATAATCCGGAACGGGAGGACCGCCGCGCTCCTCCACGTAGCGGAGGAACTCCGTCATGTTCGCCTTGATGACGCGCTCGGGTGAAGGAGTCCAGAGCGCCTCGCTCATATCGCCGTCAACTCAGCTCGTCGGTGGATTGAACTGTGCGTGCTGACCCTGCAGCCACGACTTGTGGTAGTTCTTGTCTTCGATCGCCAACGCCTGCTTGGCGACTTTGAGCGGCCGGAAGCTATCCATCATCACCGCCAGCTCGTCGGTGTATTTGGCGCCGATGCTTGCTTCGGCGCGCCCCGGATGCGGACCATGCGGAATCCCGTCGGGATGGTGTGTGATGCTCCCGAACTCGATTCCCTTCCTGCTCATGAACTCGCTCGACGCGTAGTACAACACTTCGTCGGAATCGACGTTGCTGTGATTGTACGGCGCGGGAACCGCATCCGGGTGGAAGTCGTAAGGGCGCGGACAGAAGGAGCAGACTACGAATCCGTCGCCCTGGAAGGTCTGGTGCACTGGCGGTGGCTGATGGACGCGTCCGACGATCGGCTCGAAGTCGTTGATGTTGAACGCCCACGGATAGAAATATCCGTCCCAGCCGACGACGTCGAGCGGATGATGGTCGAGCACGATTTCGTTGATGCCATCGTACTGCTTCACGAGAATCGGGAAATCGCCCATCTCGTCGATCGGCTCGACGAAGGTCGGCCGGCGGATGTCGCGCTCTGAATACGGCGCGCCTTCGATGAGCTGACCGAACTCGTTGCGATACCGCTTGGGCCAGCGAACGTGTCCGCGGCTCTCGAACACCACGAGCTTCGGTTGATCCTTCGCCTTCAAGTCGAAGCGATAACGATGAAGGATCCCGCGATGGATGATGAGGTAGTCGCCTTCATGAAATGGCAAAACACCATAGGAGCTCTCGAGCGTTCCGGTTCCCTTGCTTATGTAAACCAGCTCGTCGGCCTGCGCGTTCTTGTAAAAATGCGCGTCGTTCTCGTCGGGCTCGACGTAGAGCATCGCGATGTCCTGATTGAATAGCAGCGGAATTCGATCGAGCGTCGCACTTCCACCCTTTTTGACACGCGAGGTCAAAAAATGTCGGTGGTGAAGCGTTTGATCGGGATCTGCTTCGAGCTTCGTCTCGCGTACTCTCCGCACTGACTTGACGGTCGTCGGCGGATGGATGTGATACAAAAGCGAAGACGTTCCAGTGAATCCCTCGTGGCCCACCAGCTCCTCGGCGTAGATGCCGCCTTCCGGCTTCCGGAAAGCGATGTGCCGCTTGCGGGGGATTTTTCCGAGGGTGTGATAGATCGGCATGGCTACAGATTCCCGCGAAGGTCCTGTTCACGCTCCAGCGCCTCGAAGAGCGCCTTGAAGTTTCCGGCGCCAAAACTCTTCGCGCCTTTGCGCTGGATGATCTCGTAGAAGAGAGTCGGCCGATCTTCCATCGGCTTGGAGAAAATCTGGAGCAGGTATCCCTCTTCGTCGCGATCGACGAGAATGCCCAGGTCACGAATCGGCGCGAGATCTTCGTCGATGTGTCCGACTCGCTCGCCAACGGTGTCGTAATACGTTCCGGGCACACGCAGGAATTCGACTCCGTTGTCACGGAGTTTCGTCACCGTGTCGATGATGTTGTCCGTGGCGATCGCGATGTGCTGGCACCCCGGGCCCTGGTAGAACTCGAGGTACTCGTCGATCTGCGATTTCTTTTTCCCCTTGGCCGGCTCGTTCAACGGGAACTTGATTCGCCCATTCCCATTTGCGACGACCTTCGACATGAGCGCCGAGTACTCGGTGGAAATCGTTTTGTCGTCGAAGGAGATGAGCTGTGAGAAGCCGAGAACGTCCGCGTAGTACTTGACCCACTTGTTCATGGCGCCGAGCTCGACGTTGCCGACGCAGTGATCGATGTACTTGAGACCAACGCCTTTCCCTTCGCCCCTGCCGCCAAATGGGACGAAGCCGGGCATGAACGGGCCCTTGTAATTCTTGCGCTCGACGAGGCTGTGAATCGTCTCGCCGTACGTGTGGATTCCAGCTATCACGACTTCGCCCTGCTCGTCGACGAGCGACTTCGGCTCGTAAGCGGCTTTCGCGCCGCGCTCTGTTGCGAGTCTGAATGCCTTCCTCGCATCGTCGACCCAGAGCGCAATATCCTTGACGCCATCGCCGTGTTTGTGGACATGCGTGGCGATATCGCTGTCCGGCCTCAGGGCAGTGGTCAGGACGAACCTTACTTTGTCCTGCTCGAGCACGTAGCTGGCGCGATCCCGCGTTCCGGTTTCCGGACCACGGTACGCGACGATCCTGTAGCCGAAAACGTAGCGGTAAAACTGCGCGGCCTGTTTTGCATTCCCGACGTAGAACTCGACGAAATCGGTTCCGTTGATGGGGAAAGTGTCAGTTACCTGCTCAGCTGCGGTGAGTGTCGCAGTGCCCATGCCTTCTCCGGATCACTCGGTGGGTTACCAGCGTCTTTACACATGCGTAGCGGCTGCGTTCCACGAAGAAAACGCGGCCTGTTCTACTCTAAAGCTAGCAGATTGGACGCCGGAACGGGCCATCGTCCACACGCCTAGATCTCGAATGGAACCTCCAGCGTGTCGCCCGGCCGGACGGACTCCCAGCGCGCGAATAGCTCTCCTCGTTTTTGCCTGATCCTCGAGATGTCGTTCTCGCTCAACTCCCGAAAGCCCGCTATGCCGTTCTCGGCGGAGTATTGCGCGAGCTTTTCATTGAGCTCCTCTACCGGCAGGGCATCTCCACTGCTGCGCTCCAAGTCGAAGAACCCGACGATGATCTCGGAGATGTTGGCTTCGACGGGAAGTCTGCCTCGCGGCCAGGGACTTCCGAAATCCGAGAAATCCCAACCCGAGGCAACGAGACCGTAAAAGCCCTGACGATGCGAGAGCGTCGTCTCGACAGCGTAGTGGGTGAGGTCGTGCCGCGGAAAGAAAGCTGCGTGGCCACCCTCCTGCCGCTGCCACGTAATCGTCCCGTCCGGCCGCACGCAGCTCAGCGCCGTCCGACCGTCCTTCGACTTCTTGATGCGGATCACCATGGGTCGGGTCTTTACCATCGCCGCTATCTAATGGAGAGTTTCGCCTTTCTCCAGCATCGCGATGAACGTCTCGATGCGCCGCGCGCGGGTCTCAGGTTTTTTTGCGGTCTGAATTCGCCAAAGAATGGCATAGCGGTTTGCCGAATTGAGCGTCGCGAAGAATTTCTTCGCCGCGGGATGCTTCTTCATCGCCTTCTCGAAATCGGCCGAAACAGTCGCGGAGCTCGGTGAATCATAGGCGGCGTCCCACCGGCCGTCCTCCCTGGCGCGCTCGATCTCCTTGAGCCCGGGCGGCTTCATCCTTCCGGCGGAGACCAGGGCAAGTGCTTTTTCGCGATTGATCTTCGACCAGATGCTGCGTGGCCGTCTCGGCATGAACCGCTGGAGCCACGACGTCTCGCTCTCGCTGCGCTTCTGCGCGTCTATCCAGCCGTAGCACAGCGCGACCTCGAGTGCCTCCGCGTAAGTGACCGACGGCTTAGTCGAGGCTTTTTTCGCGAGTCGCAGCCAGGCGCCGGGGGATTCGTGATGGTTTTTCTCGAGCCACTGCTCCCATTCCTTTTGGCTCCTGAAATCGTGCGGCGACTCAGGCGTCACGCTTGACTTCGCGGCCGCGCGCTTGCGCGAGCTCTCGTGCAATGCCGCGATAAAATGCGGCATCGTTGGACTTTTCCTGCTCATCCAGACTGATCGCCGCGAGCTCCAACGCGTACAGAATGTTGCCGAGGTAGAGCTGCGCTAGTTCCGCAACCGACCTGTCAGTATCAGCCATGCGTCCGCGCGGGCGGAACGGGCGTGACCTCACGATCTGTATTTGCCGACTCGAGAGCAAGAACACGAACCACGACCGCGGTGATGTTGTCATTGCCGCCGTTCATGTTCGCTTCCTGTATCAGCGCGTCGACAATTCGCTCGGGCTTTGCGCGCGACAGAAGCAGCTGGGAGATGCGACGGTCGTCGATCATACCGGTGAGTCCGTCGCTCGCGAGAAGAAACGTGTCGCCGATCCGCGCCTCTCCGTCAAAGACATCCGGGTCGATGTCATCAGCCATGCCGATGCACCGCGTGATGACATTGCTTTGCGGGTGTCGCCTCGCCTGCTCGGGAGTGAGAAGCCCGGCGTCGACCTGTTCCTGAACCAACGAGTGGTCCTTGGTCAGCTGCTGCATGTGATTCTCGCGGACGATGTAAATGCGCGAGTCACCGACGTGCCCGACGACGTATCTGGTTTCGGACAGCAGTAGCGCGGACACGGTGCTACCCATCCCGAGCTTGTCTCTTTCGGTGCGAGTGCGCTCGAAGACAGCGCGATTCGCATCACGGAGGGCGCGGGCGACTTTTTCGTGCGCGTCCGCCGCATCCAGATCGTTCAGGTCCGAAAGGTCGTGGCTTACTATCTCGACCGCCATCTCGCTCGCGACTTCCCCGGCCGCGTGCCCACCCATGCCGTCGGCGACTATAAAAAGCCCGCGATAAGCGTTGGCGGATGCATGAAGCGAGTCTTCATTGCCCTTTCGAATTCGGCCGACATCAGTGCGAGCCGCAACAGCAAGGTGCACTACCGGAAGCTCATTGAGAGAGACAGATCGGTGGTGAGAACCGCAAACGGAAGACCGAAGCCTTCACCTGACCCCAAACTACGGCTGAGCGAAATGAGCGGCAAGCATCACCCCGCCCGCAACAACAGCGGCTCCGAGTCGCCGGCTTGCAGTCGCCAGAGAGTGCTGTAAAGCCCTCCGTGCTCGATCAACTCTCTATGCGTGCCGCGCTCCGCCACTTCCCCATGGTGCAGCACCAGAATCATGTCCGCGTTGGCGATAGTACTGAGCCGATGCGCTACCGCGATGGTCGTTCTTCCGGCAACGAGCACGCTGAGCGCGGCGTGAATCTCCGCCTCGATCTCGCTGTCCACCGCGCTGGTTGCTTCGTCGAGCAGCAACAGCGGGGCGTTCGCGGCAATCGCCCGCGCAAACGAAAGTAACTGGCGCTCTCCAACGCTGATCGATGCACCGCGCTCGCCGAGGACTTGACCATAGCCGTGCGGAAATGCGCGAATGATGCGGTCGGCTCCGACTTCTGCCGCCGCGCGCGCAACCTCCTCGTCGCTGATCGGATTCGAGAGCCGGATATTTGTCGCGATGTCCCCGGCGAACAGAAAAATGTCCTGCTGCACGTAACCAATGAGCGAGCGAAGCTCCTGGAGCGGCATCGTGCGAATGTCCACTCCATTGATGGTGATGCGTCCGCGCTGGGGATCGTAGAACCGCATCAGCAGATTGACGATCGTCGTCTTGCCGGCTCCAGTGTGTCCAACGAGCGCGAGTGTCTCGCCCGGCTTTGCCGTGAAGCTCACTCCCTTTAGAACCCATTCGACAGCCATGGGCTGCTGGTCCGCCCCCGCCGTCTGCCTGGCCATGT
Source organism: Gemmatimonadaceae bacterium (assembly GCA_050733435.1). GTDB lineage: Bacteria > Gemmatimonadota > Gemmatimonadetes > Gemmatimonadales > Gemmatimonadaceae > UBA4720. The sequence continues at coordinate 15,230 of JBOHTB010000145.1, forward strand.
GCGCGAGATCGTAGGCAAACCATACATCATCGAAAACGACTTCGACTCCAGACCTTTTTGCCAACGCTCCCACTTCCTGCGCGGTGTCGACGACCGTCGGCTTGGTATCGAGCAGTGTGAAGATTCTCTCCGAGCTCGCCATCGCTGTTTGAAGAATGTTGTATTTCTCGGAGAGGTCCTGGAGCGGCTGAAAGAACCGGCGCACGAGCTGGAGAAAAGCTGCTACCGTTCCGACGGTGAGGAGGTTCGCGTCGACACGCGCGGCACCGGCGACGATCAGGATCGCGAGCGCGATCGAGGTAAGAAGCTCGATCGCTGGAAAATAGAGTGCGTAGACAGTGATGGACTTGAGGTTGGCCTCGAGGTGGGAGCGATTCAGCTCGTCGAAGCGCTGCGCTTCCCGCTGCTCCTGTCCGAACAGCTGGACGATCCGCATGCCCGTCAGTCGCTCCTGAAGAAAGGCATTGATCCTCGCGAGGCGAACGCGGATGTCGCGATATGTGTTCCGCACTCCCTTTCGAAAGAGCCCCGAGACGAGGACAACGAACGGGATCACCGCGAACGACGCAAGCGCGAGCCGCCAATCCATCAGAACCATCGCCACGCTGATCGCGGCGAGCGTGAAGAGATCGCCGAGCCCGGAAACGACTCCGGATGTGAACAGCTCGTTCAGCGTCTCTACATCCGACGTGACACGAGTAATGAGCCGGCCGGCGGGATTGCGATCGAAATATGAAACCGAGAGGCGCTGGAGATGCTCGAAGATTTCCATGCGCAGGTCACGCATGACCCGCTGACCGAGAAGGCTGGTGAGCCATGTCTGGCCGTACTGCGTCACGAACTCCGTTAGCAGCGCAAGAAGGAAGAACGCTGTCGAGACGACAACGATATGCATGTTGTGCGTCGGCACAGCGACATCGATCACGCGACGCGTGAGAAGCGGACCGACAACCTGGATCCCGCCTTCGACGCAGAGCAACGCAAACGCGCCGTACATCAGGGAGCGGTACGGCCGCGTGTAAACGAGCAGCCGACGCATCAGCTTTCGGTCGTACGCCTTGCCGAGTACGTCGTCTTCGTGTGGCTGAGGAACGGGTGTCGTCATTTCGCCGTATCCTAGCCGGGTGCCGGGCTGGACGCTACACCCTCTGCAGAGCTATGGTATACAGGTTGCACCTGTTCGAGGCACCGATGTTCCATCCTGTCGGCTGACGAAAACCATACTGGAGGGAAGATGGGAATTCTCGCATGGATCGTTCTTGGTCTGATCGCCGGTGCGATCGCCAAGGCCATCATGCCGGGTAATGACCCCGGCGGCATCATCGTTACCATGATTATCGGCATCGTAGGTGCGTTCATTGGTGGCTTCCTCGGGAACACGCTCACCGGCGTCGGCCTGAATGGCTTCTCGATTCAAAGCATCATTCTGGCGGTAGTGGGTGCGCTCATCCTTCTTTGGATTTACAGGATGGCCACGCGCAATCGTACCACGACCACGCGCGTTCCGTAAAGCGCCTGCAGAAAGCCGGTTAAGGGTTTGCCGCTCTGGCTCTATTGGATTCTCCTCGGCCTCGTTGCGGGGACGCTGGCGAAATTTCTGGTCCCAGGGCGGGACCCTTCCGGGTGCATCATCACCATCCTGCTCGGAATCGTCGGAGCCTTCATCGGCGGATGGCTTGGAACGCGTTTCTTCGGATTTGGCCAGGTCTCTGCCGGCGTTTTTGATTTTCGATCCATCGGCATCGCCACACTCGGCGCGATAGTTCTTCTCCTGCTCGGCCGCCTCCTCAGACGATTGTAGCAGAGCTCGACAATTCTCTCCTGAATGCGCATCCGAACTTCGGCGCATCTTCGGTATCAGGATTAGATTTGGGATGTGAAAGAGAGCATCGTCGTCCGCGGCGCCAGACAGAATAACCTCAAAGGATTCGACCTCGAAATTCCGAGGCGAACGGTGACCGTAGTCACCGGTCCGTCGGGCTCAGGAAAGTCTTCGCTCGCGTTCGACACCATCTACGCCGAGGGACAACGGAGGTACGTCGAATCGCTGTCGTCGTATGCGAGACAGTTTCTCGAGCGAATGGAAAAGCCGGACGTCGACTCTGTTGAGGGACTCTCTCCGGCGGTCGCGATCGAGCAGAAGAATCCCACCAAGACTTCCCGGTCGACGGTAGGCACAGCGACGGAGATCTACGATTTCCTTCGGTTGCTCTGGGCGCGCGTCGGCCATACGTATTGCGCTAATTGCGGTCGGGAGATCAGACCCGACACTGTGCAATCAGTAACCGACACAGTTCTCTCCCTCCCGACCGGCACGCGCTTCTACGTCACTTTTCCGCTGCGACTCTCCAGCAAAGTCACACATCCGGTCGTCATCGAGAATTTGCGCGCCCAGGGATTTCTGCGCGTCGCGATCGATGGCCTCGTGATGCATCTCGACGAGCTCGCGGATTCGAAGCGTGATATCACGCGCGCGCGCGAGCTTCTTGTAGTTGTGGACAGGCTCGTCATGGGCGCCGACATGTCGGGACGTCTCGCCGATGCAGTCGGAGCGGCCTTCCGGGAAGGCGAAGGTGACTGCGTCATATTGTTCGGCGATCCCGTCATTTCCCCACTCGACGGCCAAACGGTTACGAAGCTTCGCTTCACCGAGCGCTTCGAGTGTCCGAACGATGGCACGCTGGCTCCAGCGCCGACACCGCAACTTTTCTCGTTCAACAATCCACGTGGGGCGTGCAGTCAATGCAACGGGTTCGGAGCGATTCTGGAGTACGATGAGACGCTCGTCGGTCCCTACCCTTCGCGTTCGCTTCGTGATGGCGCGATCGATCCGTGGACCAAGCCGCGCTACGCCAACAAGCGTCGCACGCTCGCCGAGTTCGCGAAGAAGAACCGGATTCCGATGGACGTT